>CAZNFI010000030.1:0-2324 GCA_964572185.1 uncultured Pseudomonadales bacterium | reverse complement strand
CCTTCCTGCCCGGCTCCCTGGTGGATATCCGGCCTTTGCGGGAGACGGCCCACCTCGAAGGCAAGCCGCTGGAGTTCAAGGTGATCAAGCTCGACCAGAAGCGCAACAACGTGGTGGTTTCCCGGCGCGCGGTTCTCGAGCAGGAAAACAGCGAGGAACGGGAAGCCCTGCTGGCATCGCTGCAGGAGGGCCAGACGCTCAAGGGCATCGTCAAGAATCTCACCGATTACGGCGCCTTCGTCGACCTCGGCGGCGTCGATGGCCTGCTGCACATCACCGACATGGCCTGGCGGCGCATTCGTCACCCCAGCGAAATGGTCACCGTGGGCGATGAGGTCGAGGTTCGCATTCTGAAATTCGACCGCGAGAAAAACCGCGTGAGCCTGGGCATGAAACAGCTCGGCGACGATCCCTGGGTTGAGCTGACGCGCCGCTATCCGGAAGGCTCCCGGGTGATGTCGACAGTGACCAACCTCACCGATTACGGTTGCTTTGCCGAGATCGAGGAAGGCGTCGAAGGCCTGGTGCATGTCTCGGAGATGGACTGGACCAACAAGAACGTGAGCCCGTCCAAGATTGCCTCGCTCGGCGACGAGGTTGAGGTCATGATCCTGGACATCGACAAGGAGCGGCGCAGAATTTCCCTCGGCATGAAGCAGTGCCAGCCCAACCCCTGGGAGGACTTTGCCAGCAAGCACAGCCGTGGCAGCGAGGCCACCGGCATGATCAAGTCGATCACGGATTTCGGAATTTTCGTGGGCCTGGAAGGCGGCATCGACGGACTGGTGCATCTGTCGGACTTGTCGTGGAACCAGCCCGGTGAAGAAGCGGTTCGCGCCTACAAGAAAGGCGACGAGCTGCGTGCCATGGTGCTGTCGGTGGATGCCGAGCGCGAACGCATATCGCTGGGCGTCAAGCAACTGGTGCAAAACCCGTTTTCTGCCTGGATCGCGGAAAACCCCAAGGGCAGTATCGTCAAGGGTACGGTCAGCAAGCTGGATGCCAAGGCGGCCACCGTCTCGCTGGCGGAAGGCGTCGAGGGCATGCTGAAGGCCTCGGAAATCGCCCGCGACCGCATCGAGGACATTCACACGGTACTCAAGGAAGGCCAGGAAATCGAGGCCAAGTTTACCGGGGTAGACAAGAAGTCCAGGATGGTCACGCTTTCGATCAAGGCCAAGGAGTCCCAGGAAGAGGCGGAAGCGATGCAGGACTACAGCAGCAACGAGTCGGCTGCCACCAACCTGGGAGACATACTGAAGGAATCGATCGAGGAAAATAAGGACAGTTCCAAGGAATCAGAATAATAATCAAGCAGGAGAGTGTCATGGGAACTGGAGATCAGAAAAGCATGATCACGAAATCGGAACTGATCGAAAATATTGCTTCCAAGCAAAACCATCTTGCCTACAAGGATATCGAGCTTTCGATCAAAAGCCTCCTGGAACAGATGAGCACTTCGCTTTCCCGGGGCGAGCGCATCGAGGTGCGCGGTTTCGGGAGTTTCTCATTGCATTTTCGACCGCCCCGCATCGGGCGCAACCCGAAGACCGGGGATGCCGTCTCCCTGCCGGGCAAGCACGTGCCCCATTTCAAGCCGGGCAAGGAACTGCGCGAACGCGTGAACCGGTCACAGACCGGCAAATAACCCCGCGCCCGTGCAAGCGCTTCATTCCTGATACCAAAAGCTGTGCAGGATGGCCGTCTCAGGCATGACTTGGGCCGACACCTGGCCTATATCGTCTACCAGCGCAAATCCAAACCGAAAATCCCGGGCGAGTATCTCGAGGGCCTGAATTACCTGCTCAACGAGCAGCCGGACAAGGCCCTGGAAGTCTTCATCGAACTGGTGGACGTGGACACCGAGACCGTCGAGACTCATCTCGCGCTCGGCAACATGTTCCGCCGCCGGGGTGAAGTCGACCGCGCCATCCGCATCCACCAGAACCTGATCGAGCGCCCGGCATTGTCCCCCATCCATCGCTCGACCGCACTCCTGGAACTGGCCAAGGACTATCTCAAGGCAGGACTGCTGGACCGTGCCGAATCCCTGCTAGCCGATGTGGTCCGCACCGGCCTGCAAAACCGCGAGGCCTACCCCCTGCTGCTCGGCCTGTATGAGCAGGAAAAGGAGTGGGACAAGGCGATCGAGACCGCCAAGGCACTGGAGCAGGTCAACCATGAGGACATGAGCCAGAGGATTGCTCACTACCACTGTGAGCTGAGCGAGCTGGCATTCGACCAGGAAAGCGATGCAGGCGAGGCCGCCGGCAAGCTCGCCAAAAAAGCACTGTCCTATGACCGCAGTTGTGCACGTGCCAACG
>CAZNFI010000029.1:20115-22044 GCA_964572185.1 uncultured Pseudomonadales bacterium | reverse complement strand
GCCACCCGGGCGCCGCCGTAACCGACCTCGGCCGCAACTATTCCCTCTTCCCACTGCTGGCGCCCTTGCTACGCCGCTTCTTCAACAGTCGCGAAGCGGGAGCCTGGCCTACCCTCCAGGCAGCGACCGCCCCCGAGGTTACCGGCGGCGACTACTACGGCCCTTCGACCTGGGCAGAAACCGGCGGGCCGTCGGCCCGGGCCAGGCCGGGATCGAACAGCCGCGACCCGGCCCAGGCAGAGCGCCTGTGGAAGCTCTCCATCGAACTGACCGGGGTGAATCCGGGCATATAGGTGCGTCGCCGACTCAAGTTCTGGCACGCACCGGGCCGGGCCGAACCTCTGCCCGCGATCGGCAAACCTTTGCGGGCGTCCTGCCTGCATCGTAAGCTGACGGAATGAGTGACTTCCAGACAGTCGCCCGCACCGCCGACATTCCGCTCAACAAAAGCCAGGCCGTCGAACACCGGGGCCTGAGGCTGCTGGTCTGCAACTCGGGCGGTGAATTCGTGGTGATCGAGAACCGCTGTACGCACCAGGATCAGCCACTCGAGCGCGGCCGCATCCGCAACGGCTATATCTTCTGCCCGGTGCACGGCATGCGCTTCAGGCTGGCTACCGGCGAGGCACTCGGCCAGCTTACCCGCATACCGCTCAGGCGCTTCGAATCCCGCGTGCAGGACGGTGCCGTGCAGGTTCGCGTGGAAGACGACTGAAGCCAGAGCCGCGGCCCGGCACGATGGCCGGCACCGGCATCGCCCGACTACTGCGTTACAAGCACAGTCGCGGCCCGACTCTCACCGCTGCAGAACGGAAACCGGGCCTGCGGATACGCAGGGACCGCAGTGCATCAACGCTCCGCGCGTCGCTGTGCACGGCTTACCGGTCCAGGTAATCGCGCACCCGCTTGTGCACATGCCGCACGCGGATTTCCTGGTAGTTGCCGAGCGTCTGGGCGCCGCGTGCGCAGGTCTTGAATCCTCTTGTCTGTGCGGCCATGTTATCGGTGTCCTGATCGTAGACCACGCCGAGCCAGCCCAGCCCCTCCGCCTTGGTGTAGCTGTCCTCGATTTCCAGGTACAGCGGTTCCGGCGGCGGCGGCGGTTCCTTCTCGGGGTGTTTCGGCCGCAGGAAATACAGGTCGAACCAGGAATAGTCCGGATCTTTGGGGTCCGGACGGAAGCGGTATACCATCGGCAGCGACAACCCCGGAAAGACGAACAGGTTCGGGAACAGGAAGTACTCGATGGAATCCAGGGTCTGCGCCGTGGAGTAGTTCGAGAAATCCTGGTCGTAGACCTTGCCGAGCTCTTCCTTGACGACGTTGGCGTAGAAATCCCGGGCAGTCATGCCTTCCGGCAGCTCCGGCACCGGGATACCGTCCACCGATCCGCGGCGCCCCCACATCTGCTCCAGCAACTCCTGTTCGCTGAGCGGGCTCGGCCGGCGCGGGTTGTGCGAGCCTACCGTGTGGATGAACCGGTTCACATTTTCGGGAAACACATCGTAAGTGGTAATGGGCTCCGAGTAGTCCACGCCCCCGGCATGGGTTTCCTTCACGTGATAGGCCTCCATGAAGGCCTCTTCGGCGGCTTTCCAGTTCACCGGGAGTCGCTTGCAGACATGGGTTTCGATGTAGCGGTCTTCGATGCGGAAATCCTTGAAGTGCTCGGGCAGAACGCCGAGAAACTCATCCAGGGGCTCCGCATCGTCATCGAAGTTGACGAACACGAAGCCGCCCCACAGGCCCACCCGCACTTCACGCAGGCTGTGGGTCCTGTCGCTGACGTGCGGGAAGTCCCAGTCCTCGGGCACATCGATGAGCGTACCGTCAAGCGCATAGGTCCAGCCGTGGAACGGGCACTTGAAATTCTCGCAGAAGCCGGAGGACTCCGGCTTCTGCGAGAATTTCAAGTGCCCGTTCCACGGC
>CAZNFI010000029.1:9058-20105 GCA_964572185.1 uncultured Pseudomonadales bacterium | reverse complement strand
ACTCCGGGTCTTTCAGCGCCGTACCCCGGTGCATGCAGGCGTTGTAGAAAGCCTTGACCTCGCCGCTGTCGGTGCGCGCGACGATGGCCGAAAGGTGGCCGATGTCGTAAACATGGTAGTCGCCGGGCTCGGGTATGTGTTCCTCCCGGCAGGCCATCTGCCACACGTGCGGCCACAGCCTGGCGAACTCCTGTTCAAGGTGCTCCCCGCTGGTGTAGTGGCTGTACGGAACATCCTCGTCTCCCACGAATTCATAGGAAAGCTCGAGGAATGCCGGCGGTGGCGGCGAACTGTCCCGCAGAATCGCCTCCTGGTAGGTGGGCCCGGGGGCCCGCGCTGCACCGGGCTGCTGCCCGGAAACGGTCAGACGTTGGTTCACTTTCCTTCCCACCCTTCGTCGCAGCACGGGTCAGGCCCTGACTGAAACCCATCCAGTGGCGCTGCCTGGCCGCGCCAACCGGAACGGGTGCCGCTTGCGACGATGTTCAAGTTGCGTCAAGGCTCCTTTCGATGACGCGAGCGCTTTAGAAAGTAGCACACGCGCTACTTTCATTGTCCAGTTTCTTGCCCGGGATGGAAAGGCCCAGCCCGGCCCGGGGCGAGCATTTCCAGCCCGCGTGTTGCCCCGGGCCGGGCGCTTGACAGGACATTAACCCAATCGCTTGCTGTTTCTCGAGCGACGGTCGGGCAGCTCCCGCAAACCGGCGATCCCTTCGACATCGCGCCTGCTCCCGTTGGGCAGCAGCAACTGAAAGCTGAGCCCTCGCAGCGCCGCCGGACGGTAGTCGGCCACCAGGTCGAAACGGGCCTTTACGGCGTGATGAATCAGGGGCCGGCACTCGTTGGTGGAGAGCGGCCGGTCGTTCTCGCCCACGCGCACGTTGCGCACCTGTTTCGAATAGAGCGTCGAGAGTCCGGCTGTATGCGTATGCATCATCGCCGTCACGTTCGGGTTGATCACGATGTCGTCCGCATCGAGCAAATCCAGGATCTCGCCCTGGCCGGCCAGAAGATCGCGGATTTTCGCGGCCCGCGATGCTTCGATGTAGATGTGCCTGCCGAGGCATTCCCGACAGCGGGCGATCATGTAGTTCAGCGTAACGTCCGACAGGCCGTCGAGCCAGTAACCGCCGCCGATGTCCCCATGCACGCCGGGGAACCATATCTCGGTGATCCGGTGCGGGTTCGAAAGGTCCCGGTTCATCGATCTGGCCTCGAATGCCAGCCGGTCCTCATCGAGCGCCAGCACATGCACGGCCCGCTCTACGCCTTCGTGGACGGTGTTGTTCTCGAACTCGACATCGCCGTCGTTTTCGACATCGTCGCCATGCAGGGGGTCAATGGCACCGACCGTGTCGAAAACACCCAGAAAGGCGACCGTCAGCCCGTCGTATTCCTGCACCGTAACGCTGGCAAACTTCCTCGCCAGGGCCGCGCCCCGGCTGAAACCGAATACGACGATGCGGTCGTTCGGCGTTGGACGGGTTTCCCGCAGGTCGTGGGCCGCCTCGTCGAGAATGCGGCGCGCATCGCCCCAGGTGGGCGCCAGTGCCTGGTTGATCAATCCCGTGGCCTTGGAAATCAGCCAGCCGACCAGCGGCAGTTCCACACCCCCCTCTCGTGTGCCGATGCCGTTGTAGTAGAAGGTCAGCTGGGGCGCTCCGGCGAGGGTTTGGGTGGGCGTGCGATCCTCCGCCAGGCCGCCGCCCATGAGCACATGCAGCTTCAGGATGTTGCTGATGCTCTCGTCGTGCTCGAACGAGTGCGCATCGCCCGGTTCATTGCCGGTTCCGTCGAAACTGAAAACCAGGGTTCGGCCACCGCCCTTGGGCAACTTCATGCGGGTCTCCGATTCCTCGCAAACAGCGGGACGGCGCCACTGCCGCCCCACGGACGGGGAGCGTACCGCATCGCCTGGCAGAATGCCGATACCCCCTCCGCGCTTCGCCGCCAATCGATCCGGCGGCCCCTGCGGGCCGACCGGCATTACCAGTCGCCCGGTCCCGGAATTCAGGGACAGCGCTGCTATGTCATAATTTACGGTTTCGATTGGGGCATGCCATGAACGCACCGGAAGCCGCCGCGAGCGTCGTCACCCGGAGACCGGAACCGGTCCCGCCGGCCTATGTACCGTCATTTGAACTCACCGATGGCCAGCCGCCGCCGATTGCCGCCAACGGCGGGCTGTCCTACATGTCATTGCAGCGGGACGGGGATGCGGGAACCGGCGCCGCTACCGAAGCGGCGTTTCGACAAATCGCCGAAGGCCAGGGCCAGGCGGTTGTCGAGATGCTGGAGACTGCGCCCCCCGGCCCCATCGACACCCGCTGGGGCCCGGGCTTCCGCAGGTATTCGGAGTGCATGGAGTACATTCGCGCCAACGACATCAAGGCGCCCGCAGGCGGCCTGGCGCTGCCACTGCGTTACTGCGTGCATGAGGCGCCCACCTACACCATCGTCTCGTCCAATGCATTCTGGCACGACCCGGCACGGCAAACCGATGCCCGGGCCATGCGCCTGGAGGAGCAGAACATCGACCGGCGATGCCTCTACTTCCCCCAGGTAATGCGCGATGCCCGGCGTATCGAAGCGTATTACCCCGGCCTTTCGCCTTACAGCCCCGAGTGCATGGACCGGCTTGGCGTATCGCTCGCGCACTGCGAGTCGAAGTGCCGCAACTTCTACGATGCCCACGAGGTGGAGCGCGTGTTCTACCCGGAAATGGAGAAGCTGCTGCTCGAGTTCTTCCCCGGCGCCACCGATGCTCTGGTCTACAACCACGATGTTTTCGACAAGGACTACCAGGGCGATGTCGTGGAGGACCAGGACAACAAGGACCCGGGCGTGAACCGGGGCTACGCCAACCTGGTACACAACGACCTGAACGACAACAGCGGCCGGGTGCGCTGCCGCGAACTGCTCACGCAGAACCTGCGCAACTTCGGGCGCACGCAGCACTTCACCGAGGCACAGGCCGATGCCAGGATGGCGCGGCGGTTCATGTCGATCAACATGGCGAAGCCCATGCAGACCGTGCGCCAGAACCCCTTTGTACTGTGTGCCTGGCCGTCTTTCGCCGACCAGCCCTACATTACCAACTACCGCATCTACGACGACCGGGTAGGCGAGACCACGCGTTTCACTTACCGGCCCGAACACGAATGGTACTGGATACCCCAGCAACGGCCCACCGAAGTGTCGATGCTGAAATGCTACGACTCGGTTACCGACGGTTCCGTTTCGCGCTGGTCATTCCACACCGCCTGTGTCGACCCGACCGCACCCGACGATGCCCCCTGCCGCAAGAACGTCGTAGTCAGGTCGTTTGTGTTCTTTTAGGCCACTGGGGCGCTTGCGCGGGCGCGCACTATTCAGCCGACTCTGCGTCAGCAGGCCCCGGGGTAACTCCGGGGCCCGGTTCGTCGAGCACATTGCCATCGGCGTCCAGCGGCACGATGCGCCCGATATCCAGGTCACGGATTCCCGCTTCGATCCTGGCGCGGTCGCCGACCACCACCCACATCAACCCGTCGGGATTCACCACATCCACCGCGGCCTGGTGGATTTCCGCTTCGCTCAGGCCGCGAACCGCATCGGCATAGCTGTCCCAGTAGTCGTCGGGCAGGCCGAACTGCACGATTTCGACGATTGAGCCGAGCACGGCAGCAGCCGTCTCCCAGCGTCCCGGCAGCGACAGGGTGCGGCGGTCTTTCACCTTGGCGATCTCGTCCGACGTGGCCGGGCGGGCCTCGCGAATCTCCTCGATCTCCCGCTTCAGTTCCGCCATCGCCTCGCTGGTCTTGTCGGTCTGCACCGGCGCCAGTGCCATGAACGGCCGCTGGCCCCGGGCGGAAACCAGTTGCGTGAACGCCCCGTACGACCAGTTCTTGTCTTCCCGCAGGTTCATGTTGACCCGCGCCGTGAAGTCGCCGCCGAGTACCTGGTTCATGGCAGCGATCGCCATCTCCGAGTCGTTGTTGCGCGGCGGAGCGATGTGACCGGCGATAATCACCGATTGCTCCGAATCCGGCCGATCCACCAGGTAGACCACCTGCTCCTCCTGATGGGCCACGGTGGCAAGGTTCTTGCTGGGGACATCGCCTGCCCGCCACGCGCCAAAGCGCTCGGTCAGCAGCGGCTCGATTTCGCCGCGGGTGACATCGCCCACCACCACCAGCGTTGCATTGCCGGGTTTGAACCAGGTGTCGTGAAAGGCGGCCAGGTCCTTCGTGGTCAGGGCCGCCACGCTCGCCTCGTCGCCAGAGCCGGTGAACGGCAGGCTGTAGGCGTGCCCGTCGCCGTACAGAATGCCGGGAAACAGGCGCAGCGCCAGGGTGCGGGGCCGCACCTTCTCCTGCCGGATGCCGACAATCTGCAGTTGCTGCAGGCGCGCGAAATCCTGTTCCGGGAAGGACGGATTGAGGATGACATCGGCGTACAGGTCCAGCGATGCATCGAGATCTTCCTTCAGCGCCGACATGCCGACAAAGGACGTATCCAGATTGGAGCCGGCGCCCAGGTTCGCGCCGAGGCGCCGCAACTCGTCGCTGATCTCCAGCGACGAGCGGCTGTCCGTGCCTTCGTCCAGCATGGACAGCGTCAGGCTCGCGGTGCCGGGCGTGGCGAACTGGTCGGCCGCGTAACCGGCATCGATCACCAGATTCAACTCCACCACGGGAATGGCATGACGTTCCGCCAGCACCACATTGAGGCCGTTGTCGAGTTGAAAGCGCTGGAAACGGTCGAAGCGCGCCGCCGGCGGCGAACCGGTATCGGGAAGCCTGGAACGATCGGCACCGGCATCGCGTACCGATGTCTGAGGGAACGGCAGGACTTCGAGGATGACCTGTCCCCGCGACATCCACTTGCCGGCGACGGTGCGCAGTTGCTCCGGCCGCGCCTCGTCCCAGCGGGCGAGCGTTGTCTTGTAAAACGCCGGATCGTCCATGTAGGTTTCGTTGCGCGCCAGTTGATCGCTCTTGCCGCCAAAGCCGCCGACCCGCTCGATGCCCCTGATGAAGCCCGCCCGGCGACTGGTAACCATGCGCTCGAGTTCGGCCTGGTCCGGCCCCTCTTCCAGAAAGGCCGCCAGTTCTTCTTCGATAGCCGCATCGAGTTCGGCCAGGGCATGCCCGGGCAGCGCCGTCGCGACGATGCCGAAGATGCCGGAGATTTCCAGAGGGAAAGCAAAGGCGTTCACGTCCGAGGCAATCTGCTCGTCGTAGACCAGCCGCTTGTACAGCCGCGAGGTCTTGCCTTCGCTCAGGATGCCGGCCACCAGGTCGAGCTGATTCGACGCCAGCGTGCCGTAACCGGGCATCGTCCAGGCCTTGTACAGGCGTGCCTGGGGAACTCGGTCCTGCATGGTCAGGCGGTGCGTTCCCACGAGTTCCGGAATCCACTCCGCCTGCCTCGTGAGCGGCGGCCCGGCCGGGATATCACCGAAGTAGTGTTCCACCCTGGCTTTCACCGCTGCCGCATCCACGTCGCCGGCGATGACCACAATGGCATTCGCCGCGCCGTAGTAGCGGTTGAACCATTCCCTGACGTCATCGAGGCTGGCCGCGTTCAGATCCTCCATGCTGCCGATAACCGGCCAGGAATAGGGATGCCCGGACGGGAAGATGTTTTCAAACAGCACGTTGAACACCCGGCCATAGGGCTGGTTCTCGCCTTGGCGCTTCTCGTTCTGCACCACGCCGCGCTGTTCGTCGAGGCGCGCCTGGTCGACCGCCCCGAGCAGGTGCCCCATGCGGTCCGATTCCATCCACAGCGCCAGGTCGAGGGCATTCTTCGGCACCACTTCAAAGTAATTGGTGCGGTCGAAGTTGGTCGTGCCGTTCATGCCCGTGGCCCCGACCCGCTCGAACGGCTCGAAGAACTCTCCGGGGTAGTTTTCGGTGCCGTTGAACATCAGGTGCTCGAACAGGTGCGCAAAACCGGTCTTGCCGGGCTTTTCGTTCTTGGACCCGACGTGGTACCAGACATTGACCGCCACCACCGGCGCCTTGCGGTCTTCGTGGACGATGAGGGTCAGGCCGTTGTCGAGGGTGAACTTCTCAAAGGCAATGTCGATGCCGTCTGCGCCTGCCGCACCTGCACCGGCCAATGGTGCAAGGCCGCTGCAGGCCAGCAGCACCAGGGCGGCCAACAGGGCGGGCGGACGTTGCCATGCGAATAAACGAAGTGGTGGGAAACAGGCCATGATCATTGGCTTCTCAGCGAGGCAGGAAAGAGCGCGACTGTACCTCAAAAGACAGGCGGTTGGAGCGGTTTTCGCTGCCGCCGATGCCGCCGGAAGGCGCGAACCCCGCCGAGTAGCCTGAAACGGCACAGTCGGCGACAGGAAGGCCGCGGGGATGCTCGCTCAGCCCTCCCCCAGAGCGTAAGCGACCAGGTAGTCGCCCGGCGGCGACGGCGAGGTGAAATGCCCGCCGGCGGCGATGACCACGAATTGACGCCCGCCGGAGAGGTAAGACATGGGCACCGCGTTGCCCGTGGTCGGCAGTTCGTCGGCCCACAGTTCCTCGCCGCTTTCGATGTCGAATGCGCGCAGGTGCCGGTCCGCCGCCGCGGCGATGAACACCAGGCCGGAGGCGGTGATCATCGGGCCGCCCATCTCGACCCCGCCGCGCATGTAGGAGAGTGGCCAGAACGCCTGGTACTTCAAAGTACCGAGCGGCACACGCCACAGAATCTCGCCGCTGACAAGATCCACGGCATCCAGGGTTCCCCAGGGCGGCTTGGTACAGGGCGCGCCGAACGGCGACACGAACGGGCGCATGGTCGCGCAATAGGGCGAATCCTTCTGTGGGTACGGCGTGTCGACGCCTTCGCATTGCGCCTGGGGCAGCAGTTCCACGATCATGGCGACATGCTTGGTGTTGGTCACCATGACCTGGCGCACCGGGTCGACCGCCGGCGCGCCCCAGTTCTGGCCGCCGATATTCGAGGGATAAAGCACGGTGCCCCTGGGGGTGATGGGCGTATAGATCGGCCCGGTGGTGAGTTCCTCCAATTGCTCGCGGCACCAGTTCCGGTCCCAGAAGGTGAAACCCCAGGCATCCTCCGGTGAGACGCCCAACTGGTGCAGCGGCTCCGGTTTCAGCGGAAACGGCTGGGTGGGGCTGAGATACTCCCCGGGCACGGCGCCCTGCTGGGGAACCGGCCGTTCCTCAACCGGGTGCAGCGGCCTGCCGGTTTCCAGGTCGAGCACGAAGGTCATGCCCATCTTGGTGACCTGCACCACCGCCGGCCGTCCCCCATCGAGGTCGAGATCGACCAGTGTTGGCTGGGCCGGCACGTCCATGTCCCAGATGTCGTGGTGCACGGTCTGGTAGTGCCAGACCAGCTCGCCGGTGGCGCCGTCCAGGGCCACCACCGAACTCGAGTAGTAGTCCAGATTGCCGCCCCGGTCGCCACCGTAGTAGTCGGGAGATGAGTTGCCGGTGGGCACGATGACCAAGTTGCGTTCGGCATCCACGGAGATGGTCGACCAGGCATTGGTGGTGCCCGGGGTGAAGGCGCCCGCCGCGTCCCGGGCCGGCATGCCGGGCGGCACCGGGTTCCAGCCCCAGCGGAACTCGCCGGTACGCACGCTGTAGGCACGCACCACGCCCGATGGAACGCCCTTGCGCACGCTGTCCTCCACGTAGGACCCGGTGATGACCAGATCGCCGAGGATGGCCGGCGCGCTGGTGATCCCGTACTCGCCGGCATTCTCGGTCGACGACAGCCCCGCGGTCAGGTCGACCTCCCCGCCGCTGCCGAACTCCGGACAGCGTGTGCCGGTGCGGCCGTCCAGCGCGATCAGGCGGCCATCGAGCGTCCCCAGCACGATGCGGTGCGCACAGTGAGCCGCGGCATCGTCGGCCTGGGGATCGCTCCAGGTGCTGACCGCGCGGCAGTTGGTGAGGTGTTCGTCGGACATGTCGACCTCGGGGTCGAACACCCAGCGCTCCGCGCCGGTGCGCGGGTCCAGTGCAAACACGCGGTTGAAGGGCGTGCAGTAATAGAGGGTGTCGTTGACCAGGATCGGCGTTCCCGTGAACGCCGAAGCCGGCATGCCCTCGTTGCCGAAGCCTTCCAGGCCGCGTATCGCGCCTTCCCGGAAGTCGCCGGAACGATGCGTCCAGGCGACCCGCAATGCACTGACATTGCCCGCATCGATCTGCGTTGCCTGTGAGTAATGGCCGCCCCCCGAGGCACCGCCATAGGCCGGCCAGTCGATGGATTGTGCCGCCGGCGGCCGGCCTGCAACGACCCCCAGCAGCGCGACCATGAACAGCTGCGCCAATTTCATTCAGTCTCCCCCTGCTGTGCCGCCGAGTTCGGGCTTCTCCACAATCCCTGAGCGGTGTTCGTGTGTACCGTTGCGTCGCATTCTCGAACATCCTCGTCGGGTGGCAGCGCAACCCGATCGCCTCGCTGCCAGGCGAGGCGCCTGGAAATTCATCTCGCCGCCGGCAGCCGTACCAGCATCTTGCCCCGGTTCTCGCCCTCGTAGAGCTGTTGGAAGGCCTCGGGAAAGGCCTCGACGTCGCCGTCAACGAAGTGGTCGATCAGCTTCAGGTCGCCGCTTGCAACCCAGGCCGCCATGCGCTGCCGGGCTTCGGCGTAGCGGTCGGCATAGTCGAAGATCACGAACCCCTGCATGCGTGCCCGCATGGTGCCGAGCCAGATATAGTTGCTCGGCCCGGTGATGTCGTCCGCCGCGTACTGCGAAGTGGAGCCGCACAGCAGCACCACACCGCGCATGCCGATCAGCCGCAGGCTCTCGTCGAGAACGGTGCCGCCGACATTGTCGAAGATCACGTCGAACCGGTCCGGGGCCGCTTCCTGCAGGCGTTCATGGAGGTCGCCGTCCCGGTAGTTGATGGCGGCATGGTAGCCCAGCGTTTCAGTCAGCCAGCGGCACTTGGCATCCGATCCGGTGATACCGATCACCCTGGCGCCGGCCAGCCGCGCGATCTGGCCGGCGATCGAGCCCACCGCACCGGCGGCACCGTTGATCAGCACTGTCTGGCCCGGTTGCGGCTTGCATTCCTCGATGATGGCGAAATAGGCGGTGAGGCCCGACACCCCGAAGCCGCCCAGCCAGGCGCTCAGGGGCGCTTGATCCACATCGCACTTTTCCAGGTCGGAGCCATCGCTGAGCGCATAGTTCTGTACGCCCTGGGAAGCCAGCACCGGCTCGCCAACCCGGTAGTCCGGGTGGTTCGACTCGATGACGCGACCAGCCATGGAGCCCCGCACCAGGTCGCCCGGGTGAACCCGGAACAGGAATTCATCGCTGTCGCGCACGATCAGCCGCAGCGCCGCATCGACGGACAGGTAATGGGCCTCGACCAGCACCTGGCCGGGGCCTGTCTCCGGAATCGGCGCCGGGCGCACCTCGAAGTCCTGCGGGCCGGCAATGCCCTGGGGAACCCGCTTCAGGAAAAGCTGGCGGTTGGTGCCTTCGTTGGTGGACGTCCGTGCCATCTGCGATCTCCTTCCTCCCGATGCGGTGAACGATGCGCCCGCCGGTCCGCCGGCAGGCGCGGTCTCGCCGGAGTTTAACCCGGATTCAGAGACTGACGCCCAGTTCGACGCCCCACTGCAACGGCGCGCCGTACTGGCTGAAGTTCCACAACCCGCCCACGGAATTGGCCGAGATGCGGTACTTCTCGTTCAGCAGGTTCTTGCCGAACGCCGTGACCGACCAGCGTTCGTCGGCGCTGGTGTAGGTGATGTTCGCATCGAGCAGCACGCGCTCTTCCAACTGCGTGTAGCTGGGGTGGCGCGCGACCGTGCCCGGGAACGCGGGGTTGGTGCCGGACGCCGCGTTGGGATCGAACGGGCTCATTTCCGCATCGCTCTGGTAGTGGAAGCTGGCCACGTAGGTCATGGTGCCGCCGTTGGCGAGGCCCTGGTCGTAGATGGCCTGGCCGCCCACCTGCCACTTGGAGGCGAACGGAATGTCCAGGTCGGTCAGGTCCAGGCCCTCGAACTCGAACTCATCGTAGGACGCATCGAGGAAGCCGACCGAACCCCTGAGCTGCATGCTGTCGCTGACCAGCCAGGTGGTCTCCAGCTCGACTCCCTTGGCGTTGGATTCACCGGCATTGAGCGTGATGGTTTCCTGCCCTTCGACGCCGCTGACCGGGTCCGTGAACCGGAACACCTGGTTGCGCTGCAGGTCCTGGAATTCGGTGTAGAACGCGGCGGCGTTAAAGCGCAGCCGGCTGTCAAGCAGGTCGGCCTTGAAGCCCACCTCGAAGTTGATGTTCTTCTCCGGGTCGTAGGGGATGCAGGTCTGTTCCTGGGAGCAGGTTTCGCTGAAACCGCCGGCCAGGAAGCCTGTGGCCACACTCGCGTACCACAACTGGGAATCGGAAGGCTTGTAGTCGAGCACCACCCGCCAGGTTGTCTCCGACCACTCCTCGGTACGGTCGGCGATGAACCGGTACTGCGAATCCGGCAGCACCTGTCTGCGCTGGTCGATCTCCGAACCCTCGAGCCCGGCGCGGCTCACCGTGGCGGACAACTCGTCGATGCAGTTGCTCGTCAGGTCGAAGGGCTTGCTCGGATCTGCCGGTTGCGCATCCCGCAGTTCCGTGTACTGGTTGCAGGGCCCCCCGCCACCGGTGGGCTTGTAGAACTCCTTCTCGTCATTGGTGTGCCGGAAGCCCGCGGTGATGCTGAACTGCTCGTTGACCTGGTAGGTTCCGTCGGCATACACCGCCCACGACTTCCTGTCCTGCTTGACGATGCCGTGGTTCGGGTTGCCGGTGATGCCGCGCAGGTCCATGTTGAGGTAGCCGCGCTCGTCGAAGAACGGCACGCCAGGCGTAAAGCCGGACGGAAAGAGCGACGACAGGCCAACCGTGGAGTAGGCGCGAAAGTCGAGTTCATCGCTCAGGTAGATGCCTCCGGCAACGAAGTTCAGCCGCCCATCGAACTCGCTGACCAGGCGCACTTCCTGCTGAATCTGTTCGCGTTCCAGGTTGCGGGTGGCATCGAACAGCGACAGGAACGCCTCGCCGGTGTAGGTGCTCGGCAGGGT
>CAZNFI010000029.1:0-9048 GCA_964572185.1 uncultured Pseudomonadales bacterium | reverse complement strand
TCCTGCTCGCGGTAACCGGAGATCGATTTCAGGCTGAACCGGTCGAAATCCAGGGTCTGGGTGAGATAGTAGCCGTTTGCATCCACCCGGTGGCCGTCGCGCATGTTGATGCCGTTGCCCTGCTGGGTCTGGCCGGTGGAAAAGGGGTCGTCGTGACCGGCTGCATGGATGCCGGGAAATCCGAGCAACTCCAGCAGGAAGCCTTCACCGGCGGGGCTTTCGTTGATGCTCGCCGGCGAATCCGAATCGTCGCGCACGATCTCCCAGATGAAATAGCCTTCGTAGCGGTCGTTCGGCTGCCACAGCAACTTGGCCTTGGCCGCGACGACATCCTTGCCGCCGAGGCGCTCACCGGCACCGGTGGTCACCTGGCTGAGTTCCGGCGGCAGCAGCTCCGGAGTGATGCCGATGCTCTGGTACAGGGGCGAGTTCGGGAAAGTCGCGGTGTCCTTGTCGTTCGTGTAGAAGCCCTGCTCGTCGGTCACGGAACCGGCAAAGCGGAAGCCGAGCTTGCCTTCGACGATGGGAATGTCGATGCCTGCCTGGGCCTTGAAGTTGTCGGAGCCGCCGTCGTAGCCACCGGTCGATACGTTGAAGGTGCCGCCGAACTCATCGAGGCTCGGCCGCTTGGAGGTGATGACGATGGTGCCGCCGGTGCTGTTCTTGCCGAACAGCGTGCCCTGCGGGCCCCGGTACACTTCCACCTGCTCGAGGTCATAGAGTTCGACAAACTGAGTCTGTACGTGGTTCAGTGCGAACTCGTCTATGAGGATGCCGACGCTGGGGTCCTGGGTGGTCAGGATCGAGATGGTGCCCGTGCCCCTGATGCCGCCGGCGACTGCATTGAAACCGGTCTGCACGGTCAGGTTCACGTTCGGCGACAGGTCGCCCACTGCCCGGATGTCGTTGCCGAAGGTCCTGGCGATCTCCGTGGCCGTCAGGGTCGATACGGCAATGGGCGTGTCCTGCTGCGAGGTATCGCGCTTGGTGCCGGTGACAATGATCTCTTCGAGATAGCCCGAGCGCTCGCCAGCGTCTTCGGCCGATGCCCACGGCGCCATCGACACCACCGCGCACAGGCCCACAAGCAGTGAAAGCACATTTCGAACAGGCACATCTTTTGCTCTCTGCATCGATCTCATTCCTGAGTGGTGAAAAGGGGGGGTACTGCTTTGTAAATTTTATAACATGTTCATACCTATTCCAACCGCCGCCCGGAGACGTGCAAGCGGTCAGGCGGAGCGCCGCGGCGATGCCCGGGGTGCGTTGTCACCCCGTCGCCGCATCTGCTACCGTCGCGCGATGGTCGCGCTGCGGAAACTGGTGGTCGACGACGAATTCGTCATGCAGAGGGGGGCGCTGCAAAGCCCGACGATCGCCTACGAAACGCTCGGCCATCTGAACGCCGCCAAGGACAACGCGGTACTGGTGTTCACCGGCCTGTCGCCGTCCGCGCACATCGCCTCTTCACCCGCCGACCCGTCCACCGGTTGGTGGGAAGACATGGTCGGCCCGGACAAGCCCATCGACACGGACCGCTACTTCGTCATCTGCGTGAACTCCCTCGGCAGCTGTTTCGGCTCCACCGGTCCGGCTTCTCTGGACCCGGTCAGCGGCGAGTACTACCGCCTGGATTTCCCGGTGCTGTGCGTGGAAGACATCGCCAACGGCGGGGCACGGGTACTCGATCACCTCGGAGTCGATGTCCTGCACACGCTGGTCGGAGCGTCCATGGGCGGCATGACGGCACTGGCCTTCGCCATGCTGCATCCCGATCGTGCGCGCGCCCTGCTGTCGATCTCCTCGGCCGGGCGCAGCCTGCCATTCTCGATCGCGCTGCGCTCGCTGCAACGGGAGATCATTCGCACCGACGCGGCCTGGCAGAACGGTCAATACCCGATCAACAGGGGGCCGGTGACCGGCATGCGCCTGGCGCGCAAGCTGGGCATGATCACCTATCGCTCCGCCGCCGAGTGGAGCGAGCGCTTCGGTCGCGAACGGGCAACCCAGGAGCCGCCCATGCACCACCCGTTCGGCATCGACTTCGAGGTGGAATCCTACCTGGAAGCGCATGCCAACCGCTTTATCGGCAGCTTCGACGCCAACTGCTACCTGTACCTGTCGCGGGCCATGGACCTGTTCGACGCCGCCGACCACGGCGGCAGCCTGCAAGAGGCTCTGGGCCGGTTGCAGGTGGAACGGGCGCTGGTGATCGGGGTGACGTCGGACTTCCTGTTTCCCCTGCAACAGCAGCAGGAACTGGCCACCCTGCTGAAGGACTGTGTTGCCGACGTCCAGTTCAAACCACTGCGGTCGATCCAGGGGCATGACTCCTTCCTGGTCGACATGGACCGGTTCAGGCCCGCGGTGGCGCGGTTCTTCTGAACCGCTCAGGGATTATTCAGCGCATCGATCCAGACCGGGTTGCGCACGCGCGCAATCGCAACCCGAGCCGCTGTCCAGCCCCCACGGTTCAGCTTGCCCCCAGGTCGAAACATGAAGCCTGATGTTTCAGTCAACAATTGCCCCGGAAACAATCCCTGCGGAACAGTTGCATGCCAGGCAGAACATGGCGGCCGGCAAATTCAGTGCGGCTTTTTCCCGGAACAGCGTTCGGACAGTCCGCAGCAATCGAGAGAAAGCCAACAACTTGCGAGCATTCGATGAACGGCCTGGTGCAACTCGCCCATCAGGTGCGAGTGTCGCCCCGGTCGACGTCCGTTGCATAAACGATGCGGTCTGATGCGCTGACAACACCGATCTCGGCGGCCGCCCCATAGCCTGCGCTCACCAGCGAGCGCAGACATTGTTCGGCCGTGGTTGCCGGGACACAGGCGAGCAGGCCGCCGGCGGTCTGGGGGTCGGCAAGCAGGCGCACGACAGGATCCGCGAGGCTCGCACCCCGAACCTCGAAATCGGCCAGCGCCAGTTCATTGCCGGCCTGCAGAATACTGGCCGCGCCCCGCTCGAAGCTCTGCAGCGCGCCATCCAGCACCGGCACCGCGGGCGCCCGGACTTCAGCGCCGGTTCCCGCGGCCCGCAGCATCTCGCTCAGGTGCCCGAGCAGGCCGAAACCGGTCACGTCGGTGGCCGCCCTTGCCCGGTGCGCCCGCAATACCGCCAACGCCTCGCGGTTGGACTGATCCATGTGCCGGATGGCGCCGTGCACATGCCGCGTGGGCACCAAGCCGCGCATGTGAGCGGCCAGCAATACGCCGATGCCCAGCGGTTTGGTCAGCAGCAGCCGGTCGCCGGGCCGACCACCGCCCTTGGTCAACAGCGCCTCGACCGCGGTGCCGGTAACCGCCAGGCCCAGGGACAGTTCGCTGCCTTCCGAAGAGTGGCCGCCCACCAGCGGCACGCCGTCGTCATTGAGGACGTCCACGGCGCCGCGCAGCAACTGATACAGATCCTCTTCCATCATGGCTTCCGCCATCAGCGGCACGGTGGCGATGGCCAGTGCGCTCGTCGGCGTCGCGCCCATGGCATACACATCGTTCAGGCTGTGATGGGCGGTGATGCGGCCGAACAGGTAGGGGTCGTCAACCAGGCTGCGGAACCCGTCCATGGTCAGCAGCAGCGGCCCGGGTCGCCCGCGCAGTACGGCCGCGTCGTCGCCGATGCCCTGCACGAGGTCTTCGTGGCGCTGTTCCGGCAGCCGGTCGAGTACCCGATGCAACGGCCCCGCCGCCAGCTTGGAGCCACAGCCACCACACCGCATCGGCTCCAGCAGCGCCCGTGTCTGTGCATCGTCGTCGCCGGCGGCTCGACCGTCCGGGGCGCTCATGTCGGGCAACTCCTGGAACCGTCGCATGAAGCGGCGGTCGATCCGGTTCTTCCAGCGCCACACCCAACGACCGCGTACCGCCAGCCGCGATCGGGAGGCAATCGCCCGCCCGTCACCGGTACCGATCAGGCTCAGGAACCGTTTCTGCGCGCGAAATCGCTTGAGCCTGCGTCCGGCCAGGGTCCGGGCCAGATTGGCTGCCAGTATCGGACCCGCCCGCACCGCGATAACGCCCGACTTGGGGCGTTGCTGCCCTTCCAGGCAAGCGGCATCGCCGGCCGCGAACACCTGGGGATGGGACAGGGAGCGAAGACTGGCGTCCACCCGGGCAAAGCCGCGGGCATCGGTTGCCAGTGCGCTCTCGGAAACCCAGTCCGGCGCCACCACGCCGGTCACCCAGAACAGCCGGTCAAACGCGACGGTCGAACCGTCATCCAGGGTCAGGCCGGTGTCGCTGCTCGCCGTCACCGCCGAGCGGTGCAGGGCAATCCCGGCCCTGACCAGTTCATCCGCGAGCAACCGTTTCGCACCGGCACCGTGGCCGGGCAGCAGTTCGGCAGCAACGATGCGCAGTTCGATGTCGTCCGGCAGCGCATGGCGCATGGCCAGCGCCAGTTCCACGCCGCCCGCTCCGCCGCCGACCAGAACGATACGGGCGGCGGGGCGAACCTGCGCCTGCAATTCCTGCCAATGTGGCAGGAAGCGGCCGATCGGCTTGACCGGCACGCCCGACGGGCCGTGCTGCTCGGGCGATGCACCGCAGTTGATCGACAGCGTATCGAAGCGCACGGGCGGGTGGTCGGCGCAGTGGACGGCGTTGCGCTCGAGGTCGAGGCCGGTCACTTCGCTGGCAATCAGGCGCGCTCCGGCGAACCGGCACAGCGGCCCAAGGTCGATGTGGATGTCGGACCAGCCATAGTGGCCGGCCACCAGCCCCGGCAGCATGCCGGAGTACGGTGTATGCGCTTCACGCGCCAGCACGGTGATGCGCACGCCATCCGGGGGCGCCATGCCCAGCATCTTGAGCACCTGCACATGGCTGTGCCCGCCGCCGACCAGCACCAGGTCCTTGACTGGCGGGCGGCGGTCAGCCCGCATGGCTCACTGCCACGACATTTTCGGCGAATCCGCAATCGGCCTCGGTTTGCGCATTGCAGCGGAGCGCCATGGGGGAACAGCGGTCACTGCGTTGCGTCAGTGGTCGACAGTGCCACCGATTCAGCGCCAGGAGCATGTTGTCAGGCAATCAGCGCGCGAATCGCCGCCGTCGAGCCGCTGCCGACGCCGAGGATCAGGCGCTCGCCGCAGATCTGCTGCAGGGAAAATACCCGGTGCGCCACCTCGACCGGGTGATAGAGCGGCACCTGCAGCACGGCGGTGCCGATCTCGACCTCCGGCGCCACGGTGGCGGCGACGGACAGGGCGACAAACGGATCGGTGACCATGAAGTCGCGGCCGACCGCCTGCGCCGACCACAGGCTGTCGAAGCCTTCGCCCGCGAACGTGCGGGCCTGCTCCGCCAGTGCGCGTGGATTGCCGCCGTCTCTGACCGGACCCAGAAGGGCTCCCATGCTCATTCAAACCTCCCTGTCCGATGGCACGGAACGCCACACGGGCGGGCTTGCGATCACTCTGTCGGCCTGCGCATCCAGCGGCTTGTCGAGGCCGTCTCCTGCACCGTCTCGCCGGCCTTGGCCCAGCCGTTGAAGCCCACGTCCAGGTGCGCCACGTCGGCAAAGCCCATGTCCTTCAGTGCCTTGGCGGCGAGCGCCGAACGCCCGCCGCCGGCGCAGAACAGAACAATGCGCTTGTCCTCGGAGAAATAGTCCCGGTAGTAGGGGCTGGACGGGTCCGCCCAGAATTCCAGCATGCCGCGCGGTGCGTGTCGGGCGCCCGGAATGGTGCCGAGATCGACGCTCTCCTGCACTTCGCGGATATCGACCAGCAGCAGGTCGTCCCGATCCCGCATCTCGCTTTTCAACGCCTCCACGGACAGGTTCTCGAGTTGTTCCTTGGCCTCTGCGACCAGTTGGAATATGGGCTTGATACTCACGCCTTCAGTCCTTGCACCAGGGATCGAGCGCCTAATGTACCGCAACTTCCGGTTGCATCTCAGCAGCAGGTCGCCGGCGGCCAGGTTGCGGCGGCGGGCAGGCGCAGGCGCGGCCGACGCCGGGAGCGGCCAAAACGGGTGGCGCCCGCCGGGCGCCCGCGCTATCGTTGGCCGTCAATGGTTTCGTTCGCCGGCACCCGCAAACACGGCTGAGGGGCGATGTCCAGGCCGACGAGAGCGCAGGGAACGGCGGTAAACCAGGCTCATTCGACCATCTGGCCCGCGCCTGATCGAGCGGGTCAGCAAGTGGAGGGAGACCGCTTGTCATGACCTCCAGACGGCAATTCCTGAAGGCCGGCGCGCTCGCCACCGGCGTGGCCGCGCAACCGCGGACGAACGCCGCGGCGCGTGCAGCCGGCACCGTCGGCAACCGGGTACGGCGTTACGTCAGGCTCGGCAGAACGGAATTGAAGATATCCGATATCTCGTTCGGCACGAGCCGCCTGCGCAACGGGCAGGAGCACCTCGTAGAGCATGCCCTCGAACTCGGCATCAACTACTTCGACACGGCGGAATCCTATGGCCGCAGTCAGTCCGAGCAGGTACTCGGCAATGCCCTGCGCGGCAAACGGGACGGCGTTGTGCTCGCCTCCAAGACCCACGCCTACCCCGGCACCCGCAGGGCATCCATCATGGAGGCCCTCGACGCCAGCCTGCGCAGGCTCAAGACGGACCATATAGACATCTACTTCAACCACGCCGTGAACGATACGGCGCGGCTCGACAACCCGGAGTGGTTCGAGTTCGTCGAACGCGCCCGGCAACAGGGCAAGATCCGCTTCACCGGCATGTCGGGCCACGCCGGGCGGCTGATCGAATGCCTCGATCATGCCTTCGACAAGGACATGGTCGACGTGGTGCTCATCGCCCACAATTTCGGCCAGGATCCGGCCTTCTACGAACAGTTCTCCCGGGGCTGGGACCGGATTGCCCGGCAGCCCGCCCTGCCCCGGGTGCTGGCCCGGGCCAAGTCCCTGGATGTGGGCGTTGTAGCCATGAAGACCCTCATGGGCGCCCGCCTGAACGACATGCGGCCCTACGAGCGCGACGGCGCCTCCTTCTCCCAGGCCGCCTTCCGGTGGACGCTGGCCAATCCCCATGTGGATGCGCTGGTCATCTCCATGACCAGCGAGCCCGACATCGATGAATATCTGGGCGCATCCGGCTGGCAGTCCCTGGCACTGGGCGACCGGGCGCTGCTCGATACCTACGCGCGGCTGAACGGCAGCAGCTACTGCCGTCACGCCTGCAACGACTGCTCAGGCGCCTGCCCGTTCGGCGTACCGATTGCCGATGTGCTGCGCACGCGCATGTACGCCACCGACTACGGCGACCTGGCGTTTGCCCGGGACGAATACGCCGCCCTGTCCGGCAACGCCGCCGCCTGCCTGAACTGCAGCGGCGAACCCTGCCAAGATGCCTGTACCCACGGTCTCGACATCGCCGGCCTGTGCGCGCCGGCACACCGAATGCTGGCGTGAGCCATGCGCCTCGAGGAACTGCTGGCCGCCTACAAGTCGGGCGCCCTTGAACTGGCGGAAACCACCGCCCGCATTCGCGAATCGTTTTTCCAGGACCTGGGGCATTCGACCCTCGACACCGACCGGGCGCGGCGCACCGGCGCATCGGAAGTCGTCTACGGCGAGCACAAGACGCCCGGACAGATCGCCGACCTGGTGCGCGCCCTGGGCGACAACGGCCAGAACGCACTGGTCACCCGCACCACCCGTGACGCCTGGAAACAGGTGGCCGAGGCACTGCCGGATGCGCGGTTCCACGAAGCGGCGGCTGCCATCACCCTGACCGTCGCCGCACCGCAACCGGCCGCCACGCCGATTGCCGTGGTGACCGCCGGCACATCCGACCTGCCGGTAGCGGAGGAAGCGGCGCTGACCGCCGAGTTCTACGGCAATGCGGTTCACCGGGTACGGGATGTAGGCGTTTCCGGCATTCACCGGCTGCTCGACCGGCTCGAGGGCTTGCGTGAAGCGCGCGTGCTGATCGTCGTGGCGGGCATGGAAGGGGCACTGCCGAGCGTGGTGGCGGGCCTGGTCGACAAGCCGGTCATCGCCGTTCCCACCAGCATCGGTTACGGTGCCGCATTCGGTGGCGTGGCCGCCCTGCTCGGCATGCTGTCGAGTTGTGCCTCGGGGCTGTCGGTGGTGAACATCGACAACGGCTTCGGAGCCGGCTACCTTGCCAACATGATCAACCGGCTGTGAGGCGGCATGCAGGCCGACCTGGCGGAGAAATACGCGACACTGCGCACCGGGCTCTCGCGCCTTGGCAGCGTGGTGGCGGCCTTCTCGGGGGGCGTCGACAGTTCACTGGTCGCTTTCGTGGCGGCGGACGTGCTCGGCACCGACTGTCTTGCCGTCACTTCCGCAAGCCCGAGCCTGAAGCGCAGCGACCTGAACCTTGCCCGGCAACTCGCTGCCCGCTGGGGCATACGGCATCGGGTCATCGTCACCGATGAGTTGACCAAGGCCGACTACCGGGCCAATCCGGTCAATCGCTGCTTCCACTGCAAGACATCGCTGTACGAGGCCCTGCGTGCAATCGCCGCCGAGGAAGGTCTGGCCCACATCGTCAACGGCACCAACACCGACGATCTGGGCGACCACCGTCCCGGCCTGGTGGCGGCCCGTGACTTCGGTGTTCGGGCGCCCCTGGTGGATGCCGGTTTCGCCAAGGCGGAGGTGCGCGCGCTGGCTGCGGAACTGGGCCTCGACAATGCCGGCAAACCGCAATCGGCCTGCCTGTCCAGCCGTTTCCCCTACGGGTCGCCCATCGACGAGCAACGCCTCGCCCAGGTGGAGCGCGCCGAGCAGGTGCTGGCCGACCTGGGCTTCCTGCAGTACCGGGTTCGCCACCACGAGGAAGTGGCGCGTATCGAGATCGCCGCCGAAGAACTGCCGCGCGCCCTGCAACTGCGCGAACGCCTGCAGGATGCGGTCAGGGGCTGCGGCTACCGCTTCGTCGCCCTGGACCTCGGCGGGTTTCGATCCGGTTCCCTGAACGAGGGGCTGATCGCCACCACGACGGTCGGCTGACTTCCCGGACCGCGCGCCCTTTTGGAACAAACGACATGCCACATGGCTTTTGCAAGCACCGTGCGGGCATGATGTGTGCGGGCGCCTCCGGCACG
>CAZNFI010000028.1:6306-22464 GCA_964572185.1 uncultured Pseudomonadales bacterium | reverse complement strand
TCGGGCGACTCGGCGCGGATACTGGCCATCGCGGCTGTCGCCCGCTGTTCGGAGCGGCAGCCCATCAGCACACGGGCGCCGCGCCTTGCCAGTACCCTGGCAGTCTCGAAGCCGATGCCGGTATTGGCGCCGGTGACGAGGAAGGTGCGGCCGGACTGCTCGGCTACGTCACCATCGGTGAAGCCCCGAGCGGTCAGCGCGAACTCCTCTCGGAGTATCCGCCGGCAGGGCAGCAGCCCGATGAGGAAGGTTCGGCCGATGGCGGCGATTCGACATCTTCGATCACCCGGTACCACTCCCAGCGCAGGCCCTCGGGTTCCCGCGTCCAGACCTTGTTCTGCCGGGCATGGCAGCAGGTCTTGTCGCTTTCGATGCGATGCTCGAGGCCGGCGGCATCGATGCGTTCGGTGGCGCTGTGCACGTCGGCATCGTCAAAAGCCTCGACGCCCAGGTGGTTCAATCGCTCGGACGCGGACGGCGACTCGAACAGGACGAGTTTGAGGGGCGGGTCGCTGATGGCGAAATTGGCGTATCCGGGCTCGCGCTTGCGAGGCGCAACGCCGAACATCTTCGAGTAGAAGTCGACTGCGGAGTCCATGTTCCGGACGTTGAGAGCCAGCTGCAGACGCATTTCGTTCTCCTGTGGGCGTGAATTCAGGCGCAACGTGCGCGATGGCAAGTGTACCGACATCGTACCACCCGGGCGCGCGGCGATTGCTCCGAGGCATGGCGCGGAACGGGAAGTCGCGGGGCGCCATGCCGTCACAGGCCCGGGCGAGGCTGGCATGTGCCGTCGACCGAAGTCGCCTCCAGGTGCCGCTTGCCACGGCATCAGGCCGGCGGGTTACACCGCGCAACCCTTGAATATCACCACCCCGTAGACCACGGCACCTGATGTGAGTTCGACGATTCTCTGTGGCCAGTCCGGGTTGGCGGCCATGAGATAGCGTCGTCCGTCCTCCTCGACGAGTTGCTTGAATGTCACCCCGGCGCCGGCGCCGGCCCGTGCAACGACGTAGTGGCCACTATGCGCGCTGGTACACGGATCGACGAAGATGAGGTCGCCGACCTGAAAGCGCGGTTCCATGCTCGAGCCGCGCACCCGCAGCACGAAGGTGCCGGGCGCGCAGGGCACCGGGCAGTGCAGCCGCACTTCGGCGTCGGGGAAACGCGATGCCTGCGTCCAGGCGTCTGCCTCCGTCCAGGAAATCAGCGGACAGCCTGTGAAGGGCGAGTGCATCGCATCGTCCGGCCCGGCCGGGTGCTCGGGATGCGGTTCGTCCATCCAGCCCGGCGGCTTGCCCAATGCCCGCTCGATCTTCGCTGCCAGGTTGTTCCCCATGCGCCGTGGCTGACCGCTCGCGTAGGGAGTTCCGGAGCGGATCTGGCTGAGATACGCGCCACTGGTGCCGGTACGTAGCCCCAGCGCGTGGGCGGAGCCGGCCTCCGCCAGCAGCCGTCGAAGGTTTTCGAGGCGATTACGGTCGATTTCTCTTTTCATGGCTTTTCGTTCTTATCGATGAGATAAACATAAATAATCGCGCTGATTATTGCACGATTTGTCGTGTTTCGTTACTTTTTCCCGCATGAATCTTGCGGAATTTCTAAGATTAGCTACGAAACGCGAGAGGGCGGACGTGGCCATCGTATGCAACGACTCGGTCGGCTACCTGTATCAGTTGGCAGGCGGGCATCGTCATGCGAGCCCGGCGATGGCGATCAGGCTCGAGGCCAGCACGCGCTGGGTGGCGCAGCGGTCGAATGGGCGCCTGCGTACGGTGCGGCGGGAGTCTCTGGTTCGCGATCCCGACATCTTCGATCCGGAGGCGTCATTGAAATTGGAGTTTCCCGGTTGAACGCAATACGCGCCTGCGCGATCTGGTTGCTGGCCACCTGCGCTCCGCTGCCCTTGTGCGCCGAGGAGCATGGTCGTACCCGCATGGTCGACAGTACGACGCGCGCAACGGAAAGCGTCGATGCCGCCCGGCGGGCTGCCTCCTGGAACCTGACATCCGAGGACTGGGTGCGTTACGAGGCACTGATGCGTGGGCCGCGCGGAAACTGGACGCCCAACGTCGATCCGCTGCTGGCGTTGGGCGCGCACGCGCGAAGCGAGGCGGAACGACGTCGTTTCGCCGAGGCGTTCGTGTTGGCCGAGCACGAACGGGTAGAGGGCGAACTGGCGTTCGAGCGCGCCGTGCAGGCCGCCTGGCTCCGGCTGTTCCCGGGGCGGCTCCGCTTCGCCGCGCTCAAGCCCGTCGACGCGGCCCCTGCAATAGAGCGATACGCCGTGGTTGTGGAGCGGGACTGTACCGACTGTGCTCGTCTGTTGCGCCCCTACATCACGGGAACGGTGCCGGTAGACCTGTACGTCCGTGGCGCAGCCGACGACGACGACCTTCGCGCCTGGGCGCTCGCCCACGGCGTGCAACTGAAACAGGTTCTGGGCGGCCTGGTTACCGTCAATCATGGCGATGTGGGCGTACCGGAGAAGGCGCCCGCGGTCCTGGCGCGTCGCGCCGGCAAATGGTCGACGGTCGAATGACTGGCCAACGGTGTCGCGCGCTGGCACTTGGGTTCGTGCTGACCAGCGGGTTCTGCATCGGTTCGGACCGGTTGCTGGTGGTACATGACTCGGGCGATACCGTGGATGCCGGGCCGTGGGTGCAGCGACCGGAGATTTCCGCCCAGGTCTTGGACCAGGCGCTTGAGGCGGCTCGCAAGCGGCTTGCCGAGATCGCGGCGCCGAGGCGCGGAGAACTACCGGTGCGCTTTCCGATTGAGGCTGAGCCATTGAGGCCCGGCCCGACGGCGTGGATTCGGACGCCGGGGCTGACCGGAACGCTGTTCGGCATCGGCCCGGACGAAACGTCGCTGCGTTGGCTCGTGGCCAACGCCGAGGAGCTTCGCAGGCGGGGCGCGCAGGGATTCCTGGTGTCCGCGGCTTCGGCGGAGACGCTGCGTCGCACGCGGGCGGTTGCCGCTCGGCATGGGCTGTCGTTGCACCCGATGCCGGGAGCGCCGCTGGCCGAGGCGTTTGGGGCGGAGTCCTACCCGTTTGTCGTCGAGCCATCGCCGTGATTGGCGGACACCCCGTCGAGGCATTGCTGCGTCCGCCGGCCGAACTGGCGGCGGGTGTGGTGTCGATGCTGTGCGGGGTCGTTGCGGCGCTGGGTCCCGAGTACGTGATGATGACCCCCAGTGTCGCCTATTGCACCGCTGCCGTGTTCGGCCTGCACGGCGGCTGGTGGATGACGCGCGGCGCCCGCATCGTGCGTTATCAGCGAAACCTGCGGCGACGGCGCCGCTACGTGATGTCGGCGAAGCGCATACCGGTAAGCAAAGAGCAACTGTTTCTCGGTCGCGGCTTCCGCTGGGGCGAACGGCATACCCAGCGGCTGCACGACTGCCGACGCACGCGCTTCCGGCGTTTCGTCGAACCGGGCGGGCTCACTGCCTGGGCGCATGGCTGCGCGACCGACCGCAGCCGGGGCGGCATCGACCGGCTCGGCAGGTTGCTGGCCGCCGACATCCCCGGTAATCCGTTGCGCGTACCGCCGCCGGTCGGGGGCTCCTCCTGGCTGCATGGCGTGGAACTCGAGGAGCAGAACGTCTACCTGCCGCTACGGGACCGCACAGGCCACACGCTGGTGCTTGGTACGACGCGGGTCGGCAAGACGCGCCTGCTCGAGGTGGCGGTGACCCAGGACATCCGGCGCGGCGAGACCGTCGTGGTGTTCGATCCGAAAGGCGATGCGGACCTGCTGCGGGCGGTACACGATGCCTGTGGCAACAGCGGTCGCGCGGACGACTTCCTGCTCTTTCACCTCGGATACCCGGAAATCTCCAGCCGCTATAACGGTGTCGGCCATTTCCACCGCATCACCGAAGTTGCGACGCGGGTGTCAGGGCAGCTGTCCGGTGAAGGCCAGTCGGCGGTGTTCCGCGAGTTCGTGTGGCGGTTCGTGAACGTGGTGGCGCGCGCCGTTGTGGCGCTTGGCCAGCGGCCGGATTACCGCACCATCCTCAAGCATGTGTCCAACATCGACGAACTGTGCCTTGCCTACGCGGAGTCGTTTTTCGAAGCACGGCCTGACGTGCTTGCCGCGGTGCAGTCGATCGAACGCCGTCGCGACAGGCCGCCAAGACACATGGAAGGGCGCCCGAGGCGACTGGTCGCCTTCGAGCAGGCCATGCTCGACCTGGGGCTTGGCGATGAGGTGCTCGAGGGCCTGCGTTCCGCCATGCACTACGAGAAAAGCTATTTCGACAAGCTCGTCGCATCGCTGCTGCCGCTGCTCGAAAAACTGACCACCGGCAAGGCGGCGGAGCTGTTGAGTCCCGACTATCTCGACATGTCGGATGCGCGCCCGGTGTGGGACTGGCGGCGGGTCGTCAACCAGAAACTCGTGGTGTACGTGGGGCTGGACGCACTGACCGACGCGCCGGTCGCCGGCGCGGTCGGCAACTCGATGTTCGCCGACCTGGTCAGCTATGCCGGTGAACGGTACAAGCACGGCGACACGCATGGGCTGCGAGCGGGGGTTGAACTCGCCCAGCACCCCATTGTCGTGCACATGGACGAGTTCAACGAACTCATGGGGGACGAGTTCATTCCGCTGCTCAACAAGGGCGGTGCCGCCGGTATACAGGTAACCGCCTACACGCAGACCTTCTCCGACATCCAGGCCAAGACCCGCGATGCCTCGAAGGCGCGCCAGGTTTCGGGCAACTTCAACTCGCTGGTGATGTTCCGTGTCAAGGACGTGGATACCGCGGCGCTGCTGACCGACCAGTTGCCGACCGTCAACGTCGTGGAACTCACCCAGATCGCGGGCTACACCGACTCCTCGGATCCCGACTCCGGAGTTGACTTCAGTTCACGCCACGAGGACCGGATTACCAGTTCGCGAACGACCATGCTCGAACCGCACGATGTCACCAAGCTGCCCAAGGGCGAGGCGTTTGCGCTACTGGAAGGCGGCGTACTCTGGAAAGTGCGCCTGCCGCTGCCGGCGGCCGGCGGGCATGCGGCATCAAGAGCCTTCGCCCGATTGACCGAGGACATGAGGCAGCGTTACCGGCCGGGCGTGTGCTGGTGGGCTGGCGGCGGCACCGGGGAGGCGCCTCATGGCTGAATCGAGCCGCATGCGCAGCGCGGAACGATCAGGCCAGGTCGACGGCCGGCGCCGCCGGACCGGCCGCGTACGCTCGGCTGCCGGTTGCGTATTGGCGTCGGCTGCCGTGTCGGTGGTCGTGGAGTGGATCGGCATGACCTGGTGGTGGCCCGAGTTGGGTGCCGAACATTCGGCTGGCGTACTCAAGCGCGAAGCGGACTATCTGAATGAAGACTTTCGGCCGTCCGCGGCGCGCATATTGGGCCTGGCGGAGCGTGCGTACTACTACGCGGTGGAATGGACCGGGCTTGCGACGGCTCTGCGTTGGCTGGGCGGTGCGGTAGATCTTGCCGAATACGTGCGCGCGGCACTGGCCACGTTTCAGGTATTGATCGTTCGCCTTGCGCTGCTGTTGTTTTCCGTTCCGGTGTTCGCTCTTTTCGGGCTCGTGGGGCTTGCCTGCGGCCTGACGCTTCGCGACATCCGCCGCTGGTCGGCCGGGCGTGAGTTCGGCGGCCTGTATCACGCGGCCAAGCGAAGCGCTCCCCGGCTGCTGTTTGCCGGGGCGTTCGTGTACCTGGCGATCCCGTTCTCGGTGCACCCGACCGCCGTGATTGTCCCCGGCGCCGCAGCGTTTGGCGGGGTGGTGCTGGTCGTGTCCGCGTCCTTCAAGAAGTACCTGTAGGCGCGCCCGATGGACCCACAGCAACAGGCGGCATTCCGGAACGCGAACCCGGGTTCACCGGTGACCGAAGCCGATCTGCTGGCCTTGTGCGCAGGGCTGGTCTGCGCTCTGGTGGTGCTGTGGTGCGCGTGGGTCGTCCTGCACGCCTACAAGCAATGGAGCGGCGGCGGCACATCCATAGCGGACGCGGTGGGTCCGGTATTCCGCGCGGTGTTTCTGACGATGGTTCTGCTGGCAATCGTCACCTGGTGAAGAAGTACAGGAGAGACTTATGAACGGCAACGAGACTCGAACACTTTTCCGATCCGGCGCGAGGCGCGGGGGAAGCTACTGGAGAACTGCCTGGAAACCCTGGGTCGCCACTGCGCTGACAGCGCTCTTGAGCGGCCCCGCGCGGTCTGGGCTGCCGGACGTGGCAGACCCCACCTCCGGAGCGGTCGACGAAGGCGACTTCATCGGCATGCTTCAGGCGTACGGCCTGGACATCGTGGTGCTGGGGGGGTTGGGGCTATCGGCAATCGCGCTGCTGGTGGTCGCCAAGAACGTCATCACCAAGTACTCATCGGTGGCGGACGGCCGGGCTACCTGGGGCGAAGTCGGCATGCACGGCGCGGTTGGCGTGGTGCTGCTGGTGATCGTGATATTCCTGGCAACGCAATCTGCGACGGTGCTCACCTGACGTGGACGAGGATATTGCGTTTTTGCCGGATCGGCTCAACCGGCCGCCGCAGGTGTTTCTGGGCCTCTCAGACGCCGAACTGCGCATGGTCGGGCTGGTCAATCTGGCGGTGTGGCTGCCGGTTTGCGGCATCCTGGCGGGGCTGATCGACCAGGTGGTACTCGGCCTGGGCGGGGGAGCGCTTGCTGCTGGTGGCGGCATCTGGCTTTCCGCGCGCGTGTTGCGTCGCCTGAAGCGGGGAAGGCCGGAGGGCTACCACGCGGATGCGGTGCGCGCCTGGCTGGAAGACCGGGGCCTCAAGCCCCGAACCATGCTGCGTGAAAGCGCCAGCTGGGACATCCGCAGCCGGCGCGAGCGGGGGCGGCGTTGAGCCGCTACCGGAATGAACTGGCGGGACAGCGGGAGGCGATCCGGGCTCTCTGGGGCGCGGTGGGCGTTGCACTGGTGTGCGCGGTGACCATGGGCGTTGGCTGGATGTCTGCACCTAGCGAACTGCGCATTCACATTCCACCTGACCTGACGGTGGGAGCGACAGTGCGGCCGAACATGCCTGCGCCACCGCACATATACACGTTCGCGCTCTACATCTGGCAACAGCTTTACCGCTGGCCGAGCGATGGTGCGCTGGAATACCGCGCCAAGCTGGACTCGCTGGTCCACTTCCTCACTCCGGCCTGCCGCCAGGACCGGCTTGACGACTACGCCGAGCGCAACGCTCGGCGTGAGCTTGCCGACCGGCAGCGCGCGGTCTGGGAGATTCCGGGCCGGGGCTACAGGGCCGAGCGCGTGTTCGATGCAGGCAGCGGCACCTGGGTTGTCTCACTTGACCTGATGATCGAGGAAACCGTGCTCGGCGAGCGCGTGAAAAGCCGCGCGGTCGCCTACCCGGTGCGGGTGGTCCGATTCGATGTCGATCGGGAGCTCAATCCCTGGGGGTTGGCGCTGGACTGCCTGGCTGGCTTGCCGCGGGCGATTGAACTGGCGCAGGACGGTGCCTCGTGAGGGGCGCGCTGCTGCTGATCGGCGTGCTGTGGTGCATCGATGCGTCGACCGCCACCGTCGAGTGGAACAGGACCCCGATCGCCGTGACACTGCCGGTCGGCGTCGAGCGCCAGATACGCTTCGAAGGCCCGGCGACGGTCGGTTTGCCGGCCGATCTGGTGGAGAGCGGCGCATTGCGCGCGGAATTTGCCAACGATACGGCCTATTGGCTCGCTTCGGAGCCGTTCGCGACGCGCCGCTTCAAGGTGCGCCTGGAACGCACTGGCGAGTTTGTTCTGTTTGACGTGCGGGCTGTGCTCGGCAGCGCTACAGCACAGCCGCTGCAAGTGCGGACCGCACGCACCGACGATAGGGACACAAGCGGCGGGGAGGCGCGCCCCGACGACCCGCGTGCCGGCCTGATCGAACTCGTACGCTTTGCCGCGCGCTCGGATCTTGCGCCGCCGCGCCTCGTCGGCGGATTCGCCGATCTCGTTTCGGTGGGGGCGGGGCTGGGCGAGGTGAATGCGCTCTATCGGCACCCGGATGCGGCCCGGTTGCAGGTGGCGATGGTGCGGCAGTGGTCACGCCAAGGCCTGTTCGTGACCGTTCTTGAAGCCGCCAACACCTCCACCGAACGCCTGGACATTGACCTGCGCCGGCTGCGCGCCGCGCCGGGGCGCCGAAACGGTGCGACGGAGGGATTCGTTGCGATTGCCTGGACGCGCTCGACGCTCGCGCCCCAGGGCGAGACGGGCAGTACAGCCCGGTTTTACGCGGTGACCCGCAAGCCGTTCGAACGCGTCGCGGAGGTGCCGTGAACCCGAACCTTCTGGTCAAGGTGGCTGTTGTTGTGGTGCTGGCGGTGGTCGTGATGCTCGGCGTTGCACGATGCTCCGGCGGCCCGGCCTCCGCGCCCCCCGCCGCTCCGGTGGTGGGCGGCGAGTCACTGTCCCCGGAGACCGCGGCGGCGCTCGGGATCGAGGGCGACACACCGGACGATACCGTGCGCACGCTGATCGCCACCGTTCGCGAAACCAATGATCGCCTGGCAAAGCTCGAGCAGGCGAACGCAGTGCTGCGCGACCAGAACGCGCGGCTGCGCAACATGCGCGCGACCGTGGTCGCGGAGGTGACCCGGAATCTCGGTGACGAGGCGGCGCGCCTGCGCGAAGAGAACCGGCTGGTCGTGGATGACGCACGCGAGGAGGTCTCGGGAATCAAGGCCGAAATCGAGCGCCTGCTGCGCGATACGCCGATTGGCGGAGCGGCTCGGGCGGAACGCTCCCGTGCGGCAGGTACGGTCTGGGTCGCGCCGCTGGAGCGGGAGGCGGCGGGTTCCGGCCTGCTGCCCTGGGGCGACGGCGCATCGGCGGCATTTTCGCTGGTCGGCAAGGACAAGCAACCAGCGGCACCGCCCGTGCAGCCTGCCTACACGGTTCCCAAGAACGCGACGCTTGTCGGGGTGCGCGCGTTCACCGCGCTGATCGGCCGGGTGCCGGTGGGCGAAGACGCACGGGTCACCGATCCCTACTTTTTCAAGCTCCTGATCGATCGGGACAACCTGGCCGCAAACGGCCACGAAATCCCGGAAATCGCCTATGCGGTAGCCAGTGGCGAGGCCATCGGCGATTGGACCCTGGGCTGCGTGTCGGGGGATGTGACTTCGGTGACGTTCGTCTTCGCTGACGGCCGCATCGTTACCGTGCCGGAGGCTCGGGACGTTTCCACGGGCAGCGGCAGCACGCGCCCGGTGCGCCTGGGCGGGTTGTCGGATGACTTCGGCAACCCTTGCGTGGCGGGCGAGCGGGTCACCAATGCCGCCTCGTACCTCGGTCAGAGCAGCCTGGCATTGACCCTTGGAGCGGCTGCGGAGGGGCTGGCGGCCGCACAGACACGCACGGTGAGCGGTGCGTATGGCGGTGCAACGACGGTGGTGGACGGCGACCTGGCCCGCTTTACGGCGGGCCGGGGACTGGCCGGCGCCGCCGAGGAGGTGGCGCGATGGCTACGCGCCCGCCAGGCTCAGGAGTACGACGCGGTGTACGTGCCGCCGGGCGCCCGGGTGGCGGTGCACGTGGACGAAGAACTACGCATCGACTACGACCCCGGCGGACGGCTGGTACGTCACGAGAACGCGGTGGCATTGGCGACTGCAGGGAGGCGCCGTGCGCTGGATTAGCCTGTTCACGGTGCTTGCTTTGACGGGTGTGCTCTCGGGATGTGCGCTCAAACAGCCGGAGTCGGTGTTTCGCGAGGGGCCCCGAATGCTGGAGCTGTACCGGGGGACGGCAGATACGGTGACGCCGCCAAAAAACACCGGGCAGCGGGTCGAACCGGGCCCGCCTGCACCGCGCCTGCAGCCGCTGTGTGGATGGTGGATCTTCGCGCGTCCGTGCAGATCGGCCCAGGCCCGGAGGCCGGATGAGGAACCGCATGAACCGACCTATAGCCGAAGTGCGGCGAACGAACTGCGATTCCTGTTTCCACGCCTGCCAAATCCGGATATCTACATCTACGTGTTGCCGCATCTTGCGACGGAAGCGCGGGTTCCGGTACCCGGATACACGACTGCGGTGCCGCTCTATGAGCGGGTGGAATACGCCCTGCCGGGCGAGCTGGACGGATTGCCGTCCGGGAATGCTGGCGAACCATCGCAGCGCGAAGCCGATGACGCGGCGGTCCGGGTCGAAGGCCGGTTGCCGGAGGCTGCTGCGCCAGCAGGCGAGGTGACTCCGTGAAATTGAAGTCCGCGTTCGCAAAGGCTACCCGCCCGGCGACCGACGGTGCCCCGGAAGCCGCCGCGGCGGGGCGCGAAAGGCCCGGCTCGGTCGAAGGCAGGCGCCCGGTACGCAACGGCGTGTCGCGGGCAACGGCTGTCTCGATGTACCGTCCGGCGCGCTCTTTCATCGATCACCTGCCCTGGGCGGAGGCACAGCCGGACGGTACCGTGTTGCTCGAGGACGGTCGCAGCGTCGGCGCCGTATGGGAAGTCGAGCCGCGCGGTACCGAGGGGCGCAGCGAAGCCTGGTTGAGAGAACTGCGAGACTCCCTGCACGACGTCCTGCAGGACACCCTGGAGGAACGCGATACGGCGCCCTGGGTTGTGCAGACTTACACGTGGCGTGAGGCGGACCTGTCGGCGTGCACGGATGCGTTTCACGCCTACATCGCCGAGAGCGTACGGAATAGCGCGTACTCGAAGGCGTATGCGGACACGGTTGCCGCGCACTATCGCGGCATTGCGAAGCCGGGCGGGCTGTTCGATGACCGGTTGTCCCAGACGCGTTGGGTAGCCGGCCGTCAGCGGACCCTGGTCACCGTGTACCGATGGAACCGCGAGTCTCGCGAAGCGGACGAGGCGGGGCCGGAACAGGCGGTTGTCGAGGCGGGCCGCAAGCTGATGCAGGCACTCAAGGGGCTTGGCGTGCGATCCCGGCGCCTTGGCGGCGCCGAGTTCCATGCGTGGCTCACCCGCTGGTTCAACGCCTATACCGATCTCACGCCGGACGATCCGGCGGCCTTCGCGCGCGAGTTTCTCGATGACGGGGAGATCCCCTACGGCGAAGGGTTCTCCGAATCGCTTTTCTATTCGCACCCGCGCTCCGATGTCGAAAACGGCGTTTGGACATTCGCTCGCACGGTGATGCGCCTGCTCACCGTCGAGGGCCTGCGACGGCCGCCGTCGATCGGCCATGTGACCGGAGAAACGCGTCATGGCGATGCAGTCAATGCGGTACTCGACCAGCTTCCTGAGGGCACCGTCTACGTGACCGCCCTCGTCGCGGTACCGCAGGATACGGTGGACAGGCATGTCGACCGTATCGCCGGCGCCGCGACCGGGGATTCGGCAGACGCCGTGCGAGCGCGGGCGGACTGCCACGTTGCCAAGGAGGTCATGGGCGAGCGCCACAAGCTCTATCGGCTGGGCATCGCCTTCTACCTCCGCGCGCCGTCGCTGGAAGCGCTGGCCGAGCGTACGGCAAAAGCCCGCACGGTGCTGTTGCGCCATGGGTTCCGCGTCATCGACCCGAAGCACGATGTGCGCGCCCTGGACAACTTCCTGCTGAACCTGCCGATGGCTTACGAACCGGACCTGGACCGACTGGCGGGCTGGCGTCAGGCGCGGCTTGCCTGGGTGCAGCATGTGGCCAACATCTGGCCGATTTTCGGGCGCTCGACGGGCACAGGGCATCCGGGGCTGTCCTTTTTCAACCGAGGCGGCGAGCCGCTCGTATTCGATCCGCTGAACAAGCTGGACCGGATGAAAAACGCACACGGCCTGTTGGTCGGCCCGACCGGGGCGGGCAAGAGCGCGACGCTTGGCGGCATGCTGGCGCAGTTGATGGCCGTGCACAGGCCCAGACTGTTTGTTATCGAGGCGGGAAACTCCTTCGGGCTGCTGGCCGACTGGTTCGAGTCGTTGGGGCTCAAGGTGAACCGAATCGCCCTCAAGCCGGGAAGCGGCGTGTCGTTACCGACCTTCTCCGATGCGGCTCTGCTTGCGGAGGCGGCGCAAGCCGACCCGGAGCCGAAGGCGGCTGACGACATGCTGCCGGAGGAATTTTCGGGCACCGGGGTGGCTGAACACGAAACGAACGAGGACGACGAAGAACCGCGCGATGTTCTCGGCGAACTGGAGACGATCGCGACATTGATGGTAACCGGCGGAGAGGCCAGGGAGATAGAACGGCTGCGGCGAGCCGACCGGCGGGTGATCCGCGATGCGATCATAGAGGCGGCGAAGATCGCCGGCGGTGAGGGTGTCTCGCCCCGAACCGATCATGTACGCCGTGCGTTTCACCGGCTGGCCAAGCACCGCGAGGGCCTGGTGGAGACGGCCCGCCAGCGTTTGTACGACATGGGCGACGCCATCGGGCTGTTCTGCGATGGTTTCGCCGGTGAGGTGTTCAACCGTGAAGGCGACATCTGGCCGGAGGCGGATGTAACCCTGGTCGACCTCGCTCATTTTGCGCGGGAGGGCTATGAGGCGCATCTGGCCATCGCGCTCATCTCGCTGCTTGGGGTCGTGAACAACATTGCCGAGCGGGATCAGCGATCCGGCCGCGAGATACTGGTTGCCATCGACGAAGCGCACATCGTCACGACACACCCGCTGGTCTGTCCGCACCTCGTCAAGATCGTGAAGATGTGGCGCAAGCTGGGCGCCTGGCTATGGCTTGCCACTCAGAACCTCGAGGACTTTCCCGGTGTGGCGCGCAAGCTCCTGAACATGATCGAGTGGTGGGTGTGCCTGGTGATTCCCAAGGGGGAGGTCGAGGACATACGGCGCTTCCGAGATCTGTCGGATGCGCAGCGGGAGCTGCTGCTTTCGGCCACCAAGGCGCACCTGCAATACACCGAGGGAGTCGTCCTCGCCGGATCGGTCGAGTCCTTGTTTCGCTGTGTGCCGCCATCGCTGGTACTGGCGCTTGTGCAAACCGAACGGCACGAGAAGGCGCGCCGTGCCGAACTCATGGCCGAGCACGGCGTCTCCGAGGTCGAGGCGGCCCTGCTGATTGCCGCGGAAATCGATGCCGCTCGGGGAATTGCATCGTGAGTGGGCGGGCTGCGATCGCGGTGGCGCTGGTGATCGTCTGCGCACCGGCGGCAAGCGCTGAGACGGTGGCATTCACCCTGTCCTCGATCCCACTGCAGACGGATGGAGAAACCGTATACGTGCTGGACGAGGGCATGCGGATCACGGCCGAGTTGGGAGCCGGATTGCCCCGGTCTCCAAAGCGCGCACTGGCGGAGGTTCAGCGACGGCTGAATTCCCGGAGAGGCCGACAGCACCGGGAACGGATCGAGGCCGCCGCGGCCGGCAATGTCCTGGCCGCCCGACTGGGCATCGAGCGGCTGCCGGCGGTGGTGGTCGATGAACGATTTGTTGTCTATGGCGTTCGGGATCTGCAGCGGGCACGGCGGCTGGTCAGGGTGTGGCGTGCGGAGAACGGGGCGTTTGAGGAGAGCGGTACCGGCAGCGGAACCGCCCAAACCAACGGCAATGCGCAATCCGAAGCGGATTTCCCACCACCGCTGCGACGCCCGCCGCATCATCGAGCGCACGTCAGGCCGCACATCGGCAAGGCAGGCGGCCGATGAAACGTCCTGCCTTGTTGTGGCTGGCACTTGTCGGCGCCTGGGCGAATGCCGCCGGTACGATCACCTCGGCGGACATCCTCGCGGCCTCGGCGGACTTGGGCTGCCTCAACTATGGCGTCGCAGGCGGCTGCATGTGGATGCGCTGTTCGCCGCTAGAGGGCTGCGGGACGGTGGCGAGCGTCAAGTTCAGGCACTACATCCCCGATGCCGTGGTCACCGCCTATCCGGCCTCGGGGCGCAGCCCCTGGTTGGAGATGCGCGCACTGGGCGGTGCCCTGGCGCTGCTTGGCGATGGCGGCACGTTCGCGAAGGGCGCCAGGTCGCGCTCTGCGACGGGGCTGCGCTTCAAACTGGCTGACGCCGTCGGTTCTCCCGGGATTGCCTGGATCGAGGCACTCGATCTTGGCACGACGGTGTGCGACCCGACGGCGACGCCGTTGCTTCCGTACTATGTCGGCGGAATCGACCCGATGTGGCGGGCACCGGGACTGCAGACGCCCCTGGCGCTGTTGCACCTGCTACGCACCGTGCGACACCCCGGCCCGCTCGGTTCGCTGTGGGGGGCGATCTACCCCCGTACCGGGTTCGTGCAGCAGACCCACGATTACAAGGCGGGCGCGGTTGTGGCGCAACGCGTCGCAGACATCGTCACGCGCAGGAATCAGCTACACATTTACCGACCGCTTCTCGACGACGGAGACGATGGCCAATGGCCGCCGGGCGCGGTCAAGGAGGGCGATGCCGATACGCACCGGTGGCAGCCTCTCGCGCCGAGGGCGGGTGCCTGTTCGGCGTTTGCCGCCGCGCCCGCGGCACCGGCCGGCGCAGTCGACCCGCTCGGCAGCTACGTGTCGGAGGGTGGCGGCTATGCCTGGAATCTCTGGCGCCCATACGAGTGTTGCAGGAAGCGCGGGCGCTGGCTGCTTTGGGACTGGTGATTGCGATGAAAACGACCAACCGGGTACGCCGAACCGTGGCGCTGACAGTACTGGCGGTGTGCGGCTCGATTTCGCCGCCCGCTCCGGCCGATGACGAACTGCTGTACCGGCTCGGCGGCGGCGAAGCCATCAGCCTGGGGTCGTCGGCGCGCACGACCACCTTGCCGATTGGCGTGAGTGCGCAGTGGAACGCGAATCTGACCTGCGGCAATTTCGACGTTGCGGCATCGATCCGTAACCAGTTGAACGGCATCTCCGGGGCCTTTCAGGAGGTCATGGGAAACGTGATTCAGACTGCCCAGGGCGTGGTGGCGTCGCTGCCTGCGCTGGTCATCCAGCGCCTCAATCCCGGCCTCTACGACCTGCTCCAGAACGGCATTCTGGAGGCGGGCCAGGAGTTTCGGGTCGCAAAGCTGCGTTGTGACGAAATCAGCGATGCGATGGCCGACAAGCTGGCGCACGAGAGTTGGGCGGCGATTGCCGAGGCTGACTTCTGGCGTCGGCAGGCCGGGGCAGGGGGCCGCGATGCGGTCGAGGTGGCGGAAGAGGCCGACTCCGTCGGCGCCGACGACGGCGTGACCTGGATTGGCGGCGACGCCGCCGGCGGCGCCGGCCAGGACTCCATCGAAGTGGTCGGCGACGTGGCATCGGCCGGCTATAACCTGCTGCTCGGCCGATCGCCCGGGGACACCAGCACGGTAAGTTCTGCGGCGTGCGGTGACTCAGACATCTGTCAGGCCTGGGACCGCCCGGACGACGTGGCGGCGTGGATGCGCCGTGTGGTCGGCGAGACCGAAGTCAGAACCTGCGACGGCTGCCGCAAGTTGACCGCTCAGGCCGGCCTTGGCTTGCAGTCACTGTACCGCGAGCACAAGAGTGACCTGCAGAATCTTCTGCGGCCGCTGGTGCAGACCAGCGTGGTGCCTGGGGAGGTCGCGCTTGGCGGTCTGACGGGCGGTGGAGGGTTCCAGGTTACGCGGCGGCTGATCGAGGCGATCCGGGAGGAACCGAAACCCGTGGAGATTGCCGATCGCCTGGCTGGGGAACTTGCCGTGGGCCGGGTGTTGGAACAGGCGGCCATGGCGCGCCGCGCGATGCTGGCCGGCATGCGGGAGCCCAACGTCGCCGACAACGAGGAGGCGCTCAAGCAGGCTGAGAGGGCGCTCACCGAACTCGACCGGGAAATCGGCCAGATGGAGATGGAACTGCGGGTAAAGGCGATCATCGCCAGCAACAGTTCGGTTGCCGTGTTGCGCCGTGCCGGTATGCGCAAGCGGATTCCGGTATTCGAGGCTGCTCCCGGAGGCAGCCTGCGTGAAAGCGCCCCGCAATGAGCGGCGCCGGTTGGCTGGCTCTGATCGCAGCGGTGACCGCATTGGCCGCCGGCCTCGTGCTGCTGCCCCCGGAATGGGTCGCCGCGGCGGATCGGGGACTGGCGGCCTGGCGGCCGATGTTCGGGATTCTGCGTGCCGCGGCCATTGTTGCCGCCTGGGCCTGGTGGGACGCGCTGGTGGCGCTGGTGCCGGATTTGTCCGATACGGCGTCGGCCTACCTGCGCTCCCGGCGAAATTTCTGGGTGGGGATGCTGGCCGCCGTGGAGCTTGTGCTGGTGCGCAACCTGCCGGGGGTGCTGTGGCGTTGGGCGACATGAGA
>CAZNFI010000028.1:0-6296 GCA_964572185.1 uncultured Pseudomonadales bacterium | reverse complement strand
ATGAGATGCCTGCAGCGGGCCCGGGGTGCCCAACCCTTCCTGCCGTCTCGGACCTGGCCCGCGGCTACTCGCAAGCGTTGCCAGGGGCTGTGACGAATGGGCGTCTCGAGTTACTTCGAGTTCGTTACGGTACTGTTCGGCTGGGTGGTCTACGATCGCCTGTGGGCGGTACTGAACGACACCGGAATCGTGTACCTGCCGTTTTTTGCGATTCTTCTGACCAACCTGTTGGAGTCCAGGCGGGCGGGGGACGACGAGGGATCCGCTGCCATCCAGTCGCTCAAGAAGAGCGAAACCGATGTTCTGGTGGCGATTGTCGTGCTGTTCCTCGCAGCTGTGCCGTTCACCGAGGTGCGCCTTGCGGAAATGAGCTATACGCGCCCGACCCTCGACTGCGCGACCGCCGAGCGCATTGCCCGGGGCGACGAACCGGCCGAGGTGGCAGGGACGGCGACCGGCACCGCCTACGATGTACCGCTGGCGACGCTCTCCGGAGAAGTCGGGCGCGTGCCGTTGTGGTGGGGTTTCGTGCATGTGGTCTCCAAGGCGGTGGTGGCGGCGGGAGTGGCCGCCATTCCGTGCACGGGCGACGTGGTACGGGTCGCCATGTCACTCGACGGCGATCCCATCGATGATGTGCACCTGGCCCGGGAGGTCGCCGACTTCACGACGGACTGTCACCGCCCGTCGGTCGTGCGCATGCACAGTGGGGGGCCGAACGGTCGGTCAGAGGAAGCCATGCGCCACCGGGATTACCTGGGCTCGCCGTTCTTCCTGGAAACCGACGGCTACTATGACGTTCGCTACTCCCGGCGGGAGCGCCCGTCTTTCCCGCCGGATGCGGATCGGGACGAGGGGCTGGTCGGGTCCCACCCGACATGTCGGGAGTGGTGGTCGGACGATGCCAACGGTTTGCGTAGTCGCCTGCTCGCCGGTATCGACCAGCGCATCCGCAACGAGATGGTCTACGATTCGAACGCCATTCTTCGCGAACAGCACGAGGGTGCAAGCCAGGGCGAACTCGAAGACCTTCTGCTGCGCCGGTATCTTGCCCACAGGCCGGGCAATCGAAGCGGCGTTGCATCGGTCAGCTACGAAACGGATGTCGGGGAGGTGTACCGGGCTGCCGCCGGCGTTAACGGCAGCGTGGCGGCCGGTGCGCTGAGTGCCACTGCCGACATCATAGACAACTGGGTCAGCATGGGCGCGGCTGCCATTGGGCTCCTGTCGAAGGCGCCGGGCAACATCGCCGCAGGGGCGGCGATTCGGGAAGGCGTGCCGATTTTCCTGGCCCTGCTGCTGATGGTGTTCACGGCGGGCTTGCCGTTGCTGATGGTGTTTTCCCGCTACGAACTGTCGGTTCTGATGACATTGACGCTGGTGTTTTTCGGGTTGCAGTTCTTCTACGTGCTGTGGGGAATGGCCTTCTGGGTCGACAACCATCTGTTTGGCGCGCTCGTCGGGGCGGCCTCGGCACCGGTGCCGAACCCCCTTCAGGCCTTGGTGAGCCTGTGGGTGCAGCGATTCCTCTACATCGTGTTTCCCATGATTTGGCTTGCGGCAATGGCGTGGGTGGGCGTCAGGACAAGCGGGATTACCGGCGCAATGTCCCAGCTCTCGGACAGCACCGCAAAGGCCGCGGAGAAAGGCGGGGAAATGGTGGGCAAGATAGTCAAGGGGATGCTTACGAAAGGCAAGCTACGGTGAAACCCCAGCCCTTCTCACGCCTCCGGGCATGGCCATCCAGGGTAACGGGCGCGTGTTGGATTTGCATGGCGCCGTGTGATGCGGCATTGCCCGGCGGACATCATTCGACCTGTATTGCAGCCGCACGGGCGGGTGATGATGACGGCCGCTCACGCTGACAGCCGCATTGGCCCGCGCTTGGGCGTGGCGGTACTGTTGGCCGAGGGCTACTGCTCGCTGGCGATCGAGATGATCGCGCTACGCGTGCTGGTTCCGGTCGCCGGCCAGTCGATCGCGGTCACGAGCATTGTCGTGACCGTGTATCTGGGTGCGCTGGCGCTGGGTTATCGCGACGGGGGGCGATTCAGCGGCCGGGTGGCGAACAAGGTGGCCTGCAATCTGGCATTGGCTGGTATCTGGTCGGTGTGGTGGCTGTCGCGGTTCGGGGTGCGACTCGCGTTCGATGCGACGGCCGCGTTACCGCCCCTCGTCCAGGTGGCCCTGTTTGCCATGGTCGGCCTCGCCCCGGCAGCGTATCTGCTGGCGGAGACGGTGGTTCTGCTGGTCAGTTGCCGCCGCGATCAGGCAGCATCGGGCAAGGCCGGCTCGGCGTTCTCGGTGAGCACTATCGGCAATGTTGCCGGAGCCCTGCTTACCTCGCTGGTGGTCATGCAGTACCTGGGCATCGCGGCGGCGCTGGCGTTGGTAGCGACGCTGCTGTCGTGTGCGTCGCTGGTGGTCGAACGGCGGCTCGATTGGCGGCCCCTGCTCGCATGCGCGGTGGTCGCGACGGTAGGTGGCGCAAACATGGTGCTTGAGCGCAGCGAATACGCACTGACAACGGCGCACGCGGACTATGCGATAGACCATCTGGGTGATGACGTTCGGCTGCTTCGCGTGAATGGCCAGAACGCCAGCCGTGAAGACGGCGCGGGCGTTGGACATCCGTACATCGAATGGATTGAGGATCGCGTTTTTGGAAAAGAACCGGGGCCCTTGCCTGTTCGCGTGCTGGTGATCGGCGCCGGCGGGTTTTCGTTTGGGCGCGGGCGAGCGGCCGGTATGGCGGAGCTGGTTTTTGTGGACGTGGACGCGCGCCTCGGCGAAATCGCCGATCGGTTTCTCGCGCCGATTGTCCACGGCGGAGCCTTCGTGGCGATGGACGGAAGAGCGTACCTGCTGCGCCACCGGGACCCTTTTGACGTGATCGTGCTGGATGCGTTCGCAGACCGCGAGACGATGCCGGCACACCTTCAGACGCGCGAGTTCTTCGAACTGCTGCGCGCCCGCCTTGCGGAGCAAGACGGAACGCTCTACATGAACCTGATCGCTCCGCCGGAGCCGGACCGGCTCTCCACTCGAATCGACCGAACGCTCCGGTCGGTTTTCGCCTGGTGCGACGTGCAGGCATCGGGCGATGTCTCGCGCTGGCACAACAGGGTCTATGTGTGCGAGCGACATGCGCTGGACGGAGACAGCGTGGTGTATTCAGACGCCGATACACGCGCGGAAGTGGATGGCTGAAGCGCTGCCCGCCACGCCGACTGGCGGTTCGATCGAATGGATTCGGCGATGCCGCCCCGATGCGCCCTGCTGTCTGAATGCGTGCCCGGAGTGGCCATCGCGAAAACCGTTATCGATCGAGGTGTAAGCAGATCATTCGAAAATTCAAACGAAAAGCGGTTGCTCTGACGGGTGCGGCAAACGATCTGTTCACTGACCCGGAGCTCGAGTGCATGAATGCGCTGTGGCGTCTTACGGCATTGCCGCGCGAGGAGTTCGATGCGACCTATGGCGCCACCCTGGTGCGATTCTGGCGCTACGTCGCCGCGCCGGAAGGTGCCGCCTGGGTGAAACTCAAAGAACAGGCGCTGACCGGTGCGGTAGCCGCGCTCCGGGTCCGTCAGGCGCGCGTGTTGCCGCGCTTTGGCGCAGTGGAAGACAGTGCGCGGCTGGCGGAGGTGATGAGTCTTGCGTTGACGGTGGCGGTGGTTGCCGAGCGATTCGGGCTGGTGGTAGGCCGAGCGATCAGTCCGGGATGGTGTCCGTTGCTGTCCGACGTTCCCGTTTCTGTCGAGTTGAGTGGCGATGTGCCGCCGCGCTCCTACGGTGCGTTGCTCATCCCTGGTCTGGTGGGAGAGCCCAGCCTGTCCTGGCTCGCCCAGGAGCCCCTGGCCATGCGTGAACTCGCCGCCTATTTCGGCGATGCTCCGAGTGAACTCAGGGCGATCGCCGAGGAGGCCGAACGACGCATCGGGCTGCCGATCGTTGGCCCCGGGCGGCTTGCCGGCAACCAGATGACGGAGTTTACGCGCACGGCCAGTGCAGAGGCGAAGGCAGCACCGCGCAACAGCAGGCTTCCTGTTTCCCGAGAGGAGCCGCGCGACGACGATGGCCAGCCCGAGGTTCGAGACGGGAAACAACACACCGGGGCGATCGGCGGTGACGGTGCCGGATGGCGTTGGGTCAACTGGGTACGAACGGGTTTCCGGGACGGCACGATTCCGGTAAATGCCTCCGGGGGGTGGCTGCACAATCTGGCAGGCGAAGCGTACGTGGTGGAACCCGACTGCTTCGAAGCTTTCGCCTTGCAGGAAAACGTGGGCACCAAGACGCTGAAGAACCGCGTTGCCCGGCTGCGACGCCATCGCAAGCGTCCGTCGGCAGCGGGCGCGGCAAGCACGTTCCATGCAAGACTCGCAGATGGGCGGCAGGTAAAAGGGATGGTGTTTCCCGGAAGCTTGATCTGGGACGACGCACCTCCTCCCCAAGCGAACGGCGCGATGGCCACTCGGGGGGGTGCGCGGTAACCGGATGGGCCGTGGTTCATTGACGCCTTCTCCGGGCGCAGCAGTCGGCGCGGCCGGCTTGGATGGGTCAGGACGCACAGGCGACGGGGCGCATTTCGCATTGACCCTGTACGCAGTCGGTGGCGTGATTAAGCACCTTGGCGTTTTGTTGTTCGAGGCGCGAAAGTGGACGTTGTCAGAATCTTCACGCACATCGGAATGCAGCCTCAAGGTGCTGAAATTTCGGACAAACTTGTTCGGGCAGTGGCTGATCGACAATCTGCGACGGTTCGGTGTTGTTCTATCGGGTGTCGCTCGGTCGTTGTGCCGACATTCCACGGGCCAGGCTATGGACGAAGCGATGTACTACGGGCCTAGAACCTATGTGGTGCGAGTACCAGACGACAGCATGGAGCCACGATTCAGCGGCGGAGACTACCTCTATGTGGATCCGGATGCGGTAGCGGAGCCGGGCCGAATCGTCGTGTTTCGCGAAAGTAGGGCCAATTCGGCAGCGTTCCGCTACCTGGTCGAGGAGCACGGACGGCTGTTGTTGCGCGCGGCCAATCCCGCATGGCCGGACCGGGTATTGAACGGTGAATCCAGGTCGATGATCTGCGGCGTCGTGGTTTTTTCCGGTTGCAGGATTTGAGCGGGCAGTGTCGCCATGATGGCGGTGCCCCGGCATGTGGCCCACACGTGCCGCCGCTACCCGGACTTGTCTGGCGCGTTGCCGGTCGGCGGTAGGAAGAGTCGGCGCATGCAGGATGAACGGCGAACGGCTTGTCGTGGCCGGAAAGTCCCGGGGTGTCGCGCGACAGGCGCATCAAACGTCCGGTTCATGGTTGATTCTCGGGTAGTCCACTATTCCCCAGGCCTCGGTATCCGGGTCGTTCCTGATGTCGGCTTCCATGATGTTCAATATCGCCGGAACCAGCGACGACATGATGTAGCAACCGTCCCGAAGCTGCGATCGCCCCCAGCCGGTGCCGAAAGTAGCGCCGCCATGAACGAGCTGGTTGCGAATTGCGTACAGTCGAAAAAACACTTCCGTGAGTACCCGGTGAACCCGGCGCCTGCCCAAGGCACGAAATGTCGATCGATTGGCCCGCTGAAACATGCTCTGCCAACTTTCACCCTGATCCGGATCCCACACTGCCTGCCAGAATGGCTGATAAGCGTAGCGGTTCTCGAGTAGAACGCGGATAGGCCCGGGGTAGGTCTCCCACAGAATCCGCTCGATTCCGTTATCCGTGTCCCGGCGTACGATCTGCCTCAAAAATCCATAAAAGCGCTTGTATTCGTATGCCGCCTTGTCGTGGTCGGCCGCCAGTACACCCCCACCGTATGCTGCATTGAACGCAATCCAGAGAAACAAAAACCGGTCTTCTTCGCACCTGGCGCCCTTGCTGTGCTGGTGCCACGACTTGGCCCGGCGCAGACGATCCTGATTGTGCTCGCGCTGGGGCACTTCCGTTGCCGTTCTTGTGATGTTTGGCACCATACTTCTCTCCGCGTCGCCTGCCAGGGTGGGGGTTGAGGGCTTGAAGGAGAATGACGTCAGATGTACAACTGTCCGACATTTTACATGTCCCGGACCGGCGTGGGAGAGTGAGTTCTTATCGTTCACATGAACGTCTTTCCCGGTGCGCGATCGCTCGGCTCGACACTAGAATCCTTGAGCGGCCTTGATGTGTACAGATGAGCTGCATTCTGGAACAACGTATCCAAGTTGCGCAGCAACTTGATCGCCTCGCCGTCGGGCCAGTGTCCTGTGTCACAAATACGCTGCCTTTCAGAGCGCGCAAAACCGCCGAGGGC
>CAZNFI010000027.1:20526-22629 GCA_964572185.1 uncultured Pseudomonadales bacterium | reverse complement strand
ACGTATCCAAGTTGCGGAGCAACTTGATCGCCTCGCCGCCAGGCGAGGCGCCTAGGAGGATTGGATGTTCATTGCAATGAATCGTTTCAGGATTGCCCGGGGCTTCGAAGCCGGTTTCGAGCAGGTCTGGCGCCAGCGCGACTCGTACTTGTCCGAGGTTCCCGGTTTCAAGTCGTTCTCGCTGCTGAAAGGGCCGGAACGCGATGACCATGTGTTGTATGCGTCCCACTCCATCTGGGAGTCGGGCGAGGCGTTCGAGGCCTGGACCCAGTCGGAGAACTTCCGCAAGGCCCATGCCCAGGCGAGTGCTCCCAAGGGAACCTATCTGGGGCATCCGGAACTGGAGTTGTTCGAAGCGGTGCTTTAACCGGCGTTTGCCGTCAAGCGGCGCCACCCGCGGCTCAGGGGCCTTCGGCGTAACGGACATCCCGCACCTGGAATGCAAGCGGGTTGCTGCCCTGCATGGCGTGCAGCAGCGCCGCCTGGTTGTCGGGCATGGGGATGTGGGTGGCGTCGGCGCGCAATTGATTCCAGGTGGGGTCGACCGCCTGCCAGGCACCATCGACGGCCACTTCGTTCCAGGCGTGAAACGCCAGGGTGGGCTGCAGGCCGTTGCCGGACAGGGAAGCTGCCGGGGTATCGCGCGTTCCTGATTCGGCGGTTGTGGACGGATACCAGCGCCCGTGGCCCCACGGCGGCGTTTCCGCGTAGGCCAGCCCCATCACGGTGCGCGCCGGCAGGCCGATGGCGCGGGCCAGCGTGGTCAGCAGGTCGGCGTACTCGGTGCAATCGCCGCTGCGCTCGGCGATGGTTTCCAGAACGCTGCGCTGCGGCCCCTGCGGGCGATAGGCGATGTATTCGTGCACGAATTCGACCAGCCGTGCCAGCCGTTCCCCGGCTTGTTCGCTGTCGCCGACGGCCTGGCGGACCAGGCGCAGCACCTCGGGATGGAAGATGGGGTAGGTGAGAGTTTCCACCAGCGCCGGCGCCGGATTGTCATTGCGGGATACCGGGTTGGCGGACAGCTCCAGTTGCCACTCTCCGGCACGGCGGCGGGCTTGTGGCCAGACATCGCTCAGGTCGTGCCCGCTGCCGCCGGTCAGCCGCAGGCTTTCGATGTGCGCAAGGGTGTCGAGGCGGCGGTCGAGGGGGATGCGGAAGTTGGTCAGGTGCAGCGGGGTACGGGCGGCGAGCGCTTCGTCCCGGGTGGTGCGCGTCACATCGAACACGCCCGCCATGGAAAGACGCTGCGGCGCGAGGTGCCTGTCCAGTTGAATGGTGGTAGCCCGTAGCGGGGCGGGGCTTGCCACCAGATAGCCGGTGCCGTTCCTTTCCACGATGCGAAAGGTCCGGTTGACCGGCTCCCCCCGGTCGAAGTCGGGCATCCTGGCGGTGAAGCGCTCGCCGGCCTCCGGGTGACCCTCGGCGAGCCAGACTTCGAGGCCGAGATAGTCGCGCAACCCGTATTGCCAGTCGGCGTCACGGACGTTGGCCGAGCCGCCACGCACGAACGTGGCCGTTGCCGGTTGCTCGCCGGCCTGTATCAGGACGCCTTCCGGTGCGGCATCGCCGCGCCGGTTCCAGTGCTCGGCGGTGATCAGCGGGTAGGGCGGTCGCGCTGTGAACTCCAGCCGGTCGCTGATGCTGACCGGGGCTTCCCGGTTCAGCGAGAAGTGCGTGAGCGTCTCGAAACGCCAGCCGCCCCGGTCAGTGCGTTCGGAGTGCGTATAAACGTAGCCGATGTGTTCCCCTTCCATGGTCAGCCGATACCAGCGCTCGCCGGCCATGCGCGCGGCACTCTTCACTTCCGCGGGCTGCATCGAATCGAGCCAGTTGACGAAGGCGCCGGCAACCGCCAGCGCCAGCACACCGGCGCCAAGGCGGGTCAGCAAGGGCGCTCCAGGCTGGTTTGGACGAACCCCATTGTAGAGGGCGAAAAGAGGTTATGCTTTCTGTTTTGCCACAGCGCGGGAGCGGTCGTTGCTCATGACCGGAGCGGCCACGGATTTCATCAGGCAGCGAATCGAGCGGGACCTCGCTGCCGGCGTCGTCGAGAATGGCGTCGTCACCCGCTTCCCGCCGGAGCCGAACGGCTACCTGCAC
>CAZNFI010000027.1:19854-20516 GCA_964572185.1 uncultured Pseudomonadales bacterium | reverse complement strand
CACATCGGCCACGCCAAGAGCATCTGCCTGAACTTCGGCGTCGCGCGGGAGTTCGGCGGGCACACCTATCTGCGCTTCGACGACACCAATCCGCTCAAGGAAAGCTCGGAATACGTCGAGGCGATCCAGCGCGATGTGGCCTGGCTCGGCTTCGACTGGGAAGACCGGCTGACCTTCGCCTCGGACTACTTCCAGCCGTTGTACGACAGCGCCGTGGAACTGGTGCGCAAAGGCAAGGCCTATGTGTGCAGCCTCTCCCAGCAGGAAATCCGCGCCCGCCGCGGCACGCTGACCGAACCCGGCAGCGACAGCCCGTATCGCGACCGGCCGGTGGCCGAAAACCTGGGCCTGCTGGAACGCATGCGTAATGGCGAGTTCCCGGACGGCGCCCACGTGCTGCGCGCGAAAATCGACATGGCCTCGCCCAACATCAACATGCGCGACCCGGTGCTGTACCGCATTCGCCATGCCGAACACCAGCGCTCCGGCAGCGACTGGGTGATCTACCCCACCTACGACTTCACGCACTGCATCTGCGATGCCCTGGAGGGGGTCACCCATTCCCTGTGCACCCTGGAGTTCGAGGACCACCGCCCGCTGTACGACTGGGTGCTGGACAACATCAGCCTCAATTTCCACCCGCCGCAGATCGAATTCGCCCG
>CAZNFI010000027.1:6493-19844 GCA_964572185.1 uncultured Pseudomonadales bacterium | reverse complement strand
TTGGTCCAGGAAGGCCACGTGGACGGCTGGGACGACCCGCGCATGCCGACCCTGGCCGGGCTGCGCCGCCGCGGCGTGACGCCGGCGGCGATCCGTGAGTTCTGCCGGCGGGTTGGCGTCACCAAGCAGGACAACCGGCAGAAGATGGAACTGCTGGACTTCTGCACCCGCGCTGACCTCGAGAGTGCGGCGCTGCGGGGCATGGGGGTGCTGCGCCCGCTCCGGGTGCGGCTCACCAATTACGAGGGCGCCGGCGAGACGCTGGAAGGTCCCTGGCATCCGCGCCGGCCGGAGCTGGGCGCCCGGGCCCTGCCGTTCGCCGCGGATCTGTACATCGAGCGGGAAGACTTTTCCATCGCTCCGCCGAAAAAATGGAAACGCCTGGCCCCCGGTGGTTTCGTGCGCCTGCGCTATGCTTACATCATTCGCTGCGACGAGGTGCTGACCGATGCCAATGGTCAGGTGACGGAACTGCGGTGCAGCTACGTTCCGGAGTCGAAGAGCGGCAGCGACAAGAGCGGCATCAAGCCGGCGGGGGTCATACACTGGGTGGCCGCGCAGACCGCGATTGCCGCCGAGTTGCGGCTGTACGAGCGGCTCTGCCGGGTGCCGGCCCCGAGCGCGGCAACCTTCATGGACGATCTGAACCCGGAGTCGCTGGCAATCGCCCGCGGATACATCGAGCCCGCCATTGCCGAGAGCGATGCGTCGCGTTTCCAGTTCGAGCGCACGGGCTACTTCTGCCGCGACTCGAAGCTGCCGTCAACCTACAATCGGATAGTTACCCTCAGGGACTCCTGGAAACCCGACTCATGAGCACCGAATCGCACACCCTGGTCATCGAGAACGGCCGCATCGTCGACGGCCTTGGCAACCCGCCCCACATCGGCGATGTGGTGATCGAGGGCGAACGGATCGCAGCCGTGGGTGCGCAGGGCACGCCCGACAACGGCGCCGTCCGACGCATCGATGCCACCGGCATGACCGTGATGCCGGGCCTGATCGATGCCCATGTGCACATCAGCTTCGATGAGCCGGCCTCGAACGACGAACTGTTTTTCCATCGCCGGGAAGGGCTGGCCGCCATCATCGCGGCGCGCAACCTGCAGAAGGTGTACCGGGCCGGCGTCACCGGCATTCTCGATCCGGATTCCCTGTTCGAGACCAGCGTCGACCTGCGCGATGCGGTGGAGGCGGGCATCGTGTACGGCCCGCGCATCTCGGTGGGCGGCAATGCGCTGTTGACCTCCGTGGGCGGCACCGCCGGGCGCCTGCTGCCCGACGAAGGCCGCCGCGGCTACGGAAGGGTGGTTCGCACCCGGGACGAAATCGTTGCCGAGGTGCGCCGCCAGATCAAGAACGGCGTCGACTGGATCAAGGTGCACGTCACCGGGCTGACGCCACGCCAGCGGGTCACCGGCGAACTGCAGGTTTGGAGCTTCGATGAATTGCGCCTGGTGGTGGACACCGCCCACGAACTCGACACCCCGGTAGTCGGCCATTGCCGCGGCGCTTCCAGCATTCGCGACTCCGCCCGGGCCGGGTTCGACATCATTCTGCACGCCACCTACATGGACGAACAGGCGCTCGAGGCGGTGGTGGAAGCGCAGACACCCATCGTGCCGACCTTCACCTTCCAGGCCAACCTGGCCGACCATGGCGACCGGGTCGCCTCATCGCCCGGCCTGCAGGAGGTATTCAAGCGGGAAATCGCCGACAGCGCGGCAATGCTCAAGCGCGCTCATGAAGCAGGCGTGCCCATGCTGTGCGGCACGGAAAGCGGCTTTTCGCTGACCCCCTACGGCGACTGGCACTACCGCGAACTGGAGATTTTCGTAAGGGACCTCGACTTTACGCCATTACAGGCGATTCAGGCCGGCACCAGCGCCTGCGCCCGGGCATTGCGCATGGACGGCGAGACCGGCGCCATCGAGGCTGGCCGGCTGGCCGATGTGCTGATCGTCGACGGCGACCCGTCCCGGGACGTGACCGTGCTGGCCGACCGGGCCCGCATCAAACAGGTGCTGATCGGCGGCCGCGCCATGCCCCTCGACCCCATCGAACCGGAACGCCACGACCCGCCCGGCTGGCGCGTCAGCAGCCACAGCAACCGCATACTGAACTACGATTTCGTCAACGGACGCTGACAGGCGCGCTCGCAGGGAACAGAGTGTCCGGCGAGGTGGTTTTTGCGGACACCGAGCGGCCATGAGGTGCGGGCGATGACCGGGTCGCGCAGCAAGAGGCCGGACAGCCGGTTGACGGTGCCTGTGGCCGGGAGCGCCGAACTCAGCAGGTGCTAAGCACGCCGTTGTAGCCGGGTGTGCCGGGCATTGTTAGCCTACGCCGGCTTATGTGCCGGTTTTCCGGCATGGCCGCCTCCGGGTGGCATGGCTGGCTTAGGGCGGCATGAGCAAGTGGTTGGTCGCCGCGCTTTGCGCGGTCGAAAATCCGGGCGAACCACGGCCCATCACTCCCGCAGGGAACCGATGTCCCTGCGGGACTTTCGGTTCTCTGTCGGATTTCTTATGGGAGAAAGCCAATGGCACCGGAAGAGGAGCGGTTGGCCGCGGAGTTGAAGAAACTCAACGCGGAAGCGGCTAAACTGGAGGCGCAAGCGAGGAAACTCGCGCCCGAGGCGACGACGCTGGAAGCCGAAGCGAGGAAGCTGGACGCCGAAGCCCGCAGGCAGCGGCACGGCACCGTGACGGACAATGCGAAGTTGGTACTGGCCGTGTTCGCGGCCGGGATCGGGACGTTGAAGGTCGCCGAAAGTCTGGGCTGGCTGTAGGAGGAAACCATGTTGAAGCGACATGACGTACTGCCGAGCGGGCTCAAGGTCGATCGGGACTGGTGGCACGCTATCAAGCTGGCCGTGCTAATCGTGGGCGCCCTGGCGGCGGCCTACGTGGTCAACGCCACGCTCTTGTAACGCGTAACGGCCCTCCCCTCTGGGTTAGGGCCCGACCGTTGTCTCCACCGGTTCCCCACTCCCGACCGAGCAATGTTTCGCCGGTGTTGGCAACCCGTTCCCCAACCCTGCCGCGGCGCGCCCTTCGGGAGCACGCAAAACCGCCGATGGCCGCGTTGCGACCCTTGCCAATGTGCCAGACATTCGCGGCGCTGAGTGTGACCCAGAGGTCACGGTCCGTGGTGCCGCCGTAGCGTGTCGGCGTTTGCGATTCGCATCGCAACGGCCAGGGCGCGCTGGGCCGGGTTCGGCACTCAGGCGGTGGCGGCCAGGTAGTCGGCCCACTGCGCGTCAGCGACCCGGCACGCCGCCGGGTCAGCGGGCATTCCCGTGATTGCGTTCGAAGTCCTGCCAGGCCGGCAGGTCTTCGGGATAGTCGGCTTCCAGCCAGTCGCCTTCGAAGCACAGGCGTTTCCTGCTGCTCAACGCATCCCGGTAATTCTCGGCAGGCACATAGTAGAGAAAGCGGATACTGCGGCGTGAGAACAGCCATTGGCCATCGATGCGCCGGTACTCGTCATCGTATTTCATGGCCGCCAGGCTCGGCACCCGGTTGACGAAGGTCTCGGCGTGGCTGGCCACCACGCCGGTGGCGCGGTGCGGGTCGTCTTCATCGATATGGATGACGAGGTCGTGGGTCCAGTGGAAGCCCGGGCCGCGCACCTTGAAGGCGCGCACGAACATCTCGGCGATGGCATCGCGGCCGACCGAGCGCAGCACGCCGCTCGGCGAACCGTAGACGGCGTCCTCGGTGAACAGCGATGCCAGGCGCGGCATGTCGTGCTCGTCGCAGGCCTCGCAATAGGCACTCACCAGTTCTTCGATGGCGAAGCGCGATTCGAGCCGGTCGATGCGGTGTTCGAGAGCGGGGGTGTCGGCCATGAAAGTCTCCTCAAGCCTCCGGTCGTGGGCTTTCGCCCTGCATCATGCGGGCGACCGTGCGGTGATAGTGCTGAACGCCGGGCTCGTTGCGCCCGATCAGAAACTCCTCGTTGGCGCCGGCGCGCAGGGCGGCCTGAATGGTGGCGACCACGGCGTAGTCTTCGTCGCGCACCGCCTGCAGCGTCATCTCACTGAAGTTGCGCGCATTTTCCCGCCACTGTTGGTTCTGTTCGCCGGTGGAGCAGAGCACGGTCTGGCGCGTTGTGGTGGTCTCATGAGTCGGCCCGGGGAACACCTGGCTGACCAGGCAGTGCCCGCCGACGATGCCGGATATCGACAGGTTGGGGAATACCGAGTGGATGATGCGGATGTAGTTGTCGGACTGCCAGTCGGACGCCGGCAGCGACTGCAGTTCAGGGAGGTTGCGACGGCCGAAGGTGAGGCGCTGGTGCGGGCCGTAGATGTCGTGCACCAGCAGGTTGCCGATGGTGTGTCGCCCCACCGTCGAGCGGTGCACCGAGTCGTGGTGATAGACCTCCAGATAGCCGTCCAGCGTCGCTTTCCAGCCGGGACCGTCCAGGTGGCGCTCGTCGTAGATTACCCAATCGTTCAGGCACAGCGAATCGAGCTTTGCCGCGAAGTCGCCGAGCCAGGCATCGATGTCGAAGGCGATGCCCGGGGTCAGGCAGGCGAAGATGACACCGCAGCGTTCGGCGCAGTGCAGGCGGGTCAGCGATCGCGCTTCGCGGTCCACCTCGCCGAAGGAGCTGGCGCCGTACACGCCGACCAGCTTGCCGCGGCTGTCGTAGGTCCAGGCGTGGTAGGGGCAGGAGAAACGGGTGCGCCTGCCGCTGCCCGTCGGGCAGACAATGGCACCGCGGTGCCGGCAGACGTTCAGGAAGGCGTGTGCAACGCCGTCTTCGTCGCGGGTGACCAGCAGCGGCCGCCCCATGAGCATTTGCGCCTTGTAGGTGCCCGGTTCCGGCAGTTCCAGCGACAGGGCAACGGCGATGGGCAGTTCCCGGAAGATGCGCTGCACCTCCCGTTCGTACCGCTCGGGGTTGGTGTAGGCATCGACCTCGAGGCGCATCTGCCCGGCGGCCCGGTCGGTGGTTTTGTTCTGGAAATGCTCGAGCGCGCGTTTGGCGAGCTGGGTGGCGTCGTCGTTGCTGCTCATGGGTGCATCGGACTCAAGATCGCCGAAACCTTGCCGGGGCCGGGTACCGATGTCAACAAGGGGCTGTGTACTTTGCCGTGTCGATTCTATAGGCTCGGATTTTGCTTGGTCATACGTACAGCATGGCATGCGGAGGGGGTAGATCGTCCATGTTCAATTGCTGCCACAACGTCGCGCCGAAGACTTGGCCGGCACTCGTTCTGGTTGTGGGCGCCGCGGTCGCATTGGCGCCGTGGCCGGCGTTGGCGGAAGCTGCCGGGGCGGAAGCCGGGCCAATGGTCGAAGAAATTATCGTCACCGCCCGGAAACGGCAGGAAAGCCTGCTCGAGATTCCGGAATCGGTCGCCGCCTTCTCGGGCGATGAGATCGCCCGGCAATCCATGGACAACCTCCGCGACATCGGCCTGGCGGTGCCCAACCTGCACGACCCGGTCTTCGGGCCGGGCAACATCAACATCGGAACCATGGGTCAACCGCGGCTGTTCGCGGCGTCGCTGAGTTACCGGTTCTGACAACCCACGGCGAATCGCGGCGAGCCTGGATGGCGGCCCGCGTTTCGCCAGGCAAACAGGATGGATTGAAAAATGGCTGAAGCAATCAACCCGGAATACGACCCCACCGGTATCGAAGGCGGGGTCGATGTGAACGTACTGCCCTGGATGGCGGTCCCCGGCGCCCCGGGCGTGCACCTGAAGCCGCTGCGCGCGAGTACCGAAAGCGGCATGTTCAGCGTGGCGCTCAAGCTCGAATCCGGCACCGGGCTGCCGTGCTCGAGCTGTCTGGGCGGCATGGACCTGCTCGTGCTTTCCGGTGAAGTGCTCTACGAAGAGGACGGGGCGCAGAGCGTGCTGGAGCCCGGCACCTGGGGCTATATCCCGGCGAATACCCGCATCGAGTCGATGACCGGGCGGGGCGATTCGGAATTGCTGGTCAACTTCTTCAGCGCGCTGGCCTTTCTGTCCGCCGATGGTTCGGTTGGCTCGGTGCTGACCAGCGCCGATGTGCGGCGCCTGGCCGGGCAGCACAACATCACGCTGGTTCCCAACACCCTGGCCGAGTGCATGCAGGAGCGCCCCGACCCGTTCTCCGGCAAGGGCGAACCCCTGGCCATCGCGTCGCGCAATGCCAGCCAGCTGGTCGTTGGCGACAAGCAGCCGTCGAACGGCGAGAGCCGACTCAATCACGCGCATTTCATCAATACCCGCGAAGTGCCCTGGGTGGTCAACCCGGCGCTGCCCGATATCGGGCTGAAGATTTTGCGGGTCAGCGCGGAGACCGGCATTGTGTCGCTGGTGGTGCGGCACAACGGCGTGGCCGACCCCCACAATCACCTGGGCGCCAGCGACTTCCTGGTATTGAGCGGGCGTATCGGCTACCGGGCCGGCCCGCCGGAGGGATACGGGCCGGGCGTGTGGTTTTTCGAGCCCGCCGGTGCCCGCCACGATGCCACCCAGCGGCTGGACGACGACGACCTGATCTACATGGCGAACGTGTACGGGCCGCTGACCTTCGACACCGGCCGCGGCACCGCCATCGAAAACGTGCTGTCCTGGATGGAGTACGATGCGCTGGCCAAGGCGTCGGCGGGGGCCTGACCTCGAGCCACCGGCTGCCCTGGCAGACCATCGCTGATCGTGGCGGCCGCGACGGCCCCGCGGCTGCGGGCGCTGTCGTGTTTCGCGGGCAGTTGACCGGGTGGCGCCGGTATCGTCCCGGGTCTTGACGTCGAGGATCGTTGCCTATGCCAACCGCGTTGATAACCGGCGCCGCTCATGGGCTCGGCGCCTGCATGGCCGAACACGCCGCGCGGCGCGGTTACCGGGTGGGTGTACTGGACCTGCGCCTCGATGAAGCACAGGCGGTTGCCGAACCGATCGGCGGCATTGCGCTTGAAGCGGACGTGACCGATCGGCAGCAGGTCGAAGAGGCTGTAGAACTTCTGGGAGAACCCCCGGATCTTCTGATCAACAATGCCGGCATCCTGCGCACCGGCCCGCTGATGGAACACGCGGTCGACGATTTCCGCCGGGTGATCGACGTCAATCTCAACAGCGTGTTCATCGTCTCCCAGGTCGTCGCCAGGCGCATGAAAGACAACGGCGGCGGTGCCATCGTCAACCTGGCCTCCATCAACGCCATCAACCCGTCGACCCTGTGCGGCGCCTATGCGGCGGCCAAGGCCGGCATTGTCTGCCTGACCGAGCAGATGTCCCTGGAGTGGGGGCAGTACGGCATCCGCGTCAATGCCATCGCCCCCGGGTTCATCGATGCGGGCATGTCGGCGCCGTTCTTCGAGAACCCGGCCATTCGCGAACTGCGCGGCAACGCGGTGCCGCTCGGCCGTCTCGGGTCGGCGGACGAGGTGGCACAATGCGCCATGTTCCTGGCATCCGACGCGGCCGCTTACATCAGCGGGCAGACGATCGCCATCGATGGCGGCGTCATCAACAGCGTGCTGATGCAGCTGCCCCGCGAGTAGGCGGTTTGTTGCGCCGTTGATGTGACGCCTGGGCCGATGCGGTGAAAGCGATCAAGGGAATGTCGGTGCTGATTACCGGCGGCGGTTCCGGAATCGGTGCCGCAACGGCGGAGTATTTCTGTTCCCGGGGCGCTCGGGTCACCATCTGCGGGCGGCGCCGGGGCAGGATCGAGGAGGTGGCTTCCCGGCTCGGCAGCGATTGCAGGGGTGTGCAGGCCGACATCACCCGGGAAGCGGACCGCCGCCGGCTGGTCGATGCGGCCATGCGACACGGCAGCGGGCTCGATGCCCTGATCAACAATGCGGGCAATATGTACCGCGGCCCGGTCGATGATCTCGATGAACAACAACTGCTGGATGTGTTTCACGGTAATGTCATTGCCGGCATGCTGTTGACGGGGCTGTGCGTCGACCCGCTGTCCCGCAGCGAGGGCGCGGTGGTGTTCATCGGCTCCATTCACAACCGGCTGGCCTTTCCGGGCGCTTCCCCCTATGCCGCCACCAAGGGCGCGGTGGAAACCCTCTCCCGGGTGCTGGCGGCGGAACTGGGGCCGAAGAATATCCGCGTCAACTGTGTGGCCCCGGGAGCGGTTGCGACGGAAATCAATCAGCGCGCCGGCGTATTTACCGATGCGCAGGCCGCCGCGCGCCTCGAAGCGCTGCGTGACCGGCATGCGCTGGATCGCATCGGTACGGCTGGGGATGTGGCCGAAGCGATCGCGTTCCTGGTGTGCAGCGAGTGGACAACGGGCGCGCTGGTAGACATCGACGGCGGCCTCGGCCTGGGGGTGACCAAGGGATTTTGACCCGGCTGTGCGCCGGCCGGGCGTTCGCGCCTACTGAAGCAATGCACCCCCATCGACATCCACCGTGGTGCCGGTGACGAAGTCGTTGCCGATGACGAACAGAATGCCGTCGGCCACCTCATCGGCGGTACCGGCGCGGGGGACCAGGTGCGCGGCTGTCGCGTTGTCGAGAAAGGTCGATCGTGCATCGCCGGACACTGAAAACATGGGTGTGTCGATAATTCCCGGCGAAACCACATTGATGCGGCGCGGCGCCAGCTCTTTGGCCATGCCGCGCACGAAGCCTTCCACGGCATTGCCTACCGTCGAGATGGCGATGTATCCGGGTGGGGCGCGCCTGGCGGGAAAGCCGCTGACCAGCACGATGCTGCCGTCTTCGCTCATGTGTTCGGCACCGAGACGCACCGTGTTGGTGTAGCCCCAGAGCTTGCGGAACGAGCCCTGGAAGCCATCGAGGTCCATGGACAGAAAAGGCCCGACCGCCCGGCCACCGCCGGTGGCCGCATTGACCAGGATGTCGAATGGCGCCTGTGCGGCAAAGGTCTGCGCGAGGCCCTCGCGGTCGAGCACGTCGGCCTGTTCGAACCCGACCGATGCCGGCGCCTGCCGCCGCGCGGCCTCGATATTGTCGGCGCTGCGGCCGTACGCGGTGACCCTGGCGCCGCCCTCGGCCAGGCGAATCGCCGTGGCCAGCCCGATTCCCGAGGTGCCGCCGAAAACCAGCGCTTTCCTTCCTTCAATTTCCATGGGACTGTCCTCCGTAATTTTGCGAGCGTTTCGCCTGAACTTGTGTGGCCGGCCACGTCAACCGAGGCGCCCATGCTATCGCAGTCGACGCAGGGTGCCCCTGTCGGTGATGCGGGCTGCCGTGGCCTGCAGAGCGGACGATACTGCCGGCGAGGGCGAGCGGCAATCGGGCGCGGGCAGCAGCCCCGTTTACAACACGGTATTGGACATGATGCGCGTTCCGTTCAGGCCCCGGCGCTGCAACAGGCTGACAATGCCGTCCTCGCCGATGCAGTGCGCGGCGCCGACGAGCACGAAGTAGGTGCCCTGGCCGCTCAGGTAGCGGGCGACCTGCTCGGCCATGCCGACGTTTCGCTCATCGAGCAGTTGCCGCATGAATTCCCTGGCCGTTTCGGATTGGCCACTGTGCTGTTCGAACAGGTGCAGGAACTCTGTGTCCGCTCCGGACAACCAGGCGCGCAGCAGGTCTGCGAGCAATGGCTCGAGGCTCGCCTCCTGGTCCAGGGTATCCGCCAGGAGTTGAATCTGGATCGCCATCGGCTGACCGAACAACAGTTCGAGTTGAGCGTCGAAACCCTCGAGTTCCAGCACGGCCCGGTCGCCCTTTCTGGCAAGATAGTACTGCTCCATGCCGAAATCCGGGGTGTAGCCAAGCGCCATCAGGCCGGACACGGTGAGCAGATTCATGACCATGGCCGGATTGACGGCCTGCAGATCGTCGATGTGGGACCCATCGTGCGCAAGGCGCGCAGACAGGCGCTCGCGCAGCCGGTCGGGCAGCGCGGACGCCAGGGTTCGCCCCTCGGGCAGCGCGGTGGCCCGGGTGGTCTTCGCAATCTGTTCTTCAACGGACAGGGCCGAGATATCCACTTCCAGCACCAGTGTGTCCGACTGTCGGAAGGCGGCTTCGAACGGTTCCGGCAGTGGATAGAGCGACTCCTTCAGGAAGTGAATGGATCCGGCCAGATAGACCGTCGCGCCATTGGCCGTATAGCGCCACAGGTACAGCGGGTGCGGGTCCTGCGGCAGGCTGTCGCGCAACTCCCGGGCGGTGGTGATGCGGCGGTCGTTGAGCCGGACCAGTTCGCAAGGCGCGCTTTCGGCCGCGCGTCGCTCCCGGCACTGTGCCAGCGCCGATAACGAGGCGGCCATGTCCTGGATTTGGCCATGGGCGATGCCGTGTACCGGCGTGTCGCCCGCGGCGATTGCCAGGGCTTTCTTGCCGGGCAGTTGCTGATAGTCGTCGGGCGTAGCGGCGAGCAGCGAAGCGCCCGCAAGTAGCAGTAAGGCGGCCGCAATGGCTCGCGCTATCCATCCACGCAAGCGCAAACGCACGGGTTGGTGCTCCTTAGCGGTGAAGTGTCCGGATTTCGTGCAGGTTCGCATGGAACAGATTTCTCGCCCGTCGTCAAAACCGGACCCTGAGGGCGCTTGACTCGGGGACCGGCGTGTTTTCAGCCGGACTGAACGTCCCGGGGCGTTTCTCCAGCATCTACGATGGCCTGCTTGACGGCCTCGAGCATCCGGTCGAGTACATCTTCTTCAACGCCGCGCATGACCAGAGACGTGCCGTAACGGTCATTCCGGAAAAACGGGTAGCTGCCCAGGTCGACCTCCGGAAAATCGTCCTGGATACGTCTTAGCGCCGAGGCGATGTCGCTTTCGCCGAGATAGGCGGTCACCGTTCGGCTGCGCACCGGCGGGCCCGCGTCGAGTTTGCCTTCCAGGGACGCCAGCATGGCGCGCATGACGGCCGGAATGCCGGCCATGACGTAGACGTTGCCGATGCAGAATCCCTGTGGCCCGCCGGTGATATTGTCCACCAGGGAGGCTCCTTCGGGAATGAGCGCCATGCGCAGGCGTGATGCCAGCACTTCCGGCGATGCCGGGCGGCTGCGAATGCGTTTTTCGATAACGGGGTTGGTCACGAGCGATACGCCGAACGCCTTGGCGATGGATGCCGAGGTGATATCGTCGTGGGTGGGCCCGATGCCGCCGGTGGTGAAAACGTAGTCGTGTTTGCGGCGCATCTCGTTGACGGTATCGATGATCTCGTCTTCCAGGTCGGGGATCACCCGCGCTTCGCGCACCTGAATTCCCCAGCCGCCGAGTGTCAACGCCATGTGGTTCAGATTGGTGTCCTGGGTGCGACCGGACAGGATCTCGTTGCCGATTATCACGACGCAGGCGCTGACGGTTCGCGGTTTGTTCATGGACCCTGGTGTCTCGCAGGTGGCAGGAGGCGGCGCAATCCCGGTGCCGCCGGGCAATGCTAACACTCCCTGCGGCAGGTGATACACCGCCGCCTTGCCGCCGGCGGGTGTGGCCGCGGCCGGGTCGATGTCGATGCCCGTACAGTGCGAACGCCGCCGTGTGACCGCGCCCGGCACCCCTGGCGAATCCACCGAGGTGGCTCCCGGCCTGATTTTCGGGCGGGCCTGTTGGCCAGGGCCGCTGTGCCAATACAATGCACCGGCGTATGACCACAGGTGGATCGTGAAGCCATTGACAACCCTGAGCCTGCTGGCCTGCCTGGTGCTGCCGGCGTTTGCCGACAGCGTGCAACTCGGGCCGCGCCCGTTTTACCTGGTGGAGCGTATGGCGGACTCGCCGCTCAAGCAGCGCCTGCAGGGTTGTGCGGCGCAAATCCGCGAGTATCGGCGAAGCGCTTTTTCCATCGGCCACCGGGGGGCGCCCCTGCAGTTTCCGGAACACACCAGGCAGGGCTATGTGGCCGCCGCGCGCATGGGCGCCGGCATGCTTGAATGCGATGTCACCTTTACCCGGGACAAGGCCCTGGTGTGCCGGCATTCCCAGTGCGACCTGCATACCACGACGAACATCCTGGCTACCCCGTTGGCGGCCAGGTGCTCGGACCCGTTCAGGCCCGCTCGATTCGATGCGGAGACTGGTGCAACCACCGAGCCTGCGACGGCGCGTTGCTGTACCAGTGACATTACGCTGGCGGAATTCAAGACGCTGACCGGGAAGATGGATGCGTTCGACCCGAACGCCCGAACCGTTGACGAGTACCTTGGCGGTACGGCGGCGTTCAGAACCGACCTGTACGCCACGGGGGGCGAGTTACTGACCCATGCACAGAGCATAGACCTGTTTCGTTCGCTCGGAGTGCGCATGACGCCGGAACTGAAGAGCCCGGAAGTACCCATGCCATTCGATGGATTGACGCAGCAGCGGTATGCGCAACGGCTTGTGCAGGAGTATCAGCGCGCCGACGTGCCTGCAGCGGATGTGTTCCCCCAGTCATTCGATTTGCAGGACGTTCTGTACTGGGTCGACACTGCGCCTGCGTTCGCAGGCAACGCCATCTGGCTGGATGGCCGCGACCCGCGCGAGATGCACGCCGACCCGCCGCCGGCAAGCGAATTCGAGGGGTTGCGCGACCGTGGCGTGGCAACCATTGCACCGCCGATCGCGACCTTGCTGCGCATCGCCGAAAACGGGGCGAAATTGGAGCCCTCGGAGTATGCGCTGCGCGCCCGCGCCGCGGGGCTGCGCATCGTCTCCTGGACCATCGAGCGATCCGGGCGCATTGCCGAAGATGTGCTGGCGCGCCGCGGCGCGTTCTACTATGGGCCGGTAGCCGGTGCATTGCGCGACGACGGTGACGTTTTTCCCATTGTGCACGCGCTGGCCGAGCGGGTTGGGGTGGCCGGCCTGTTCTCCGACTGGCCGGCAACCACGACCTTCTACGATAACTGCATGCGCAGCGCAAGATAGCGTCGAGCTAGGAGCCCTTGAAGCGCGGCGGCCTTTTGTCCATGAATGCGCGCCGTCCTTCCTTGTAGTCCTCGCTGTCGAAACAGGCATCGACCAACCGCTTTACTCGGTCGATGTCGTCGCGGGCTGCGCCGTTTTCCCAGGTGTTCAGGGCGGCTTTTACCGCCTTGACGGTCATTGGCGCGTTGGCGGCCACGGTTTCAGCGTAGGCGATGGTCTGCGCTTCGATGTCGTCACGGTCGGCAATGAAATTGATGAGCCCGATGCTCCTGGCTTCCTGCGCATCCATGAGACGGGCGGTGAAAAGTATGTCGCGGGCGCGGGAGGGCCCGACCAGCCGCGCCAGCTTGGCCAGGCCCGGGTAGTCGTAGCCGAGGCCCAACTTGGCGGCCGGAATGCCGAAACGGGAGTCGGGGGTGGCGAAACGGATGTCGGCGGCCAGGGCGGTGGCCAGGCCGCCGCCTACGCAATAGCCTTCGATCAGGGCGACCATCGGTTTCTCGAAGCTGGCGAGCCAGTGATTGGCGCGGCCGGTCAGCCGGTCGTAC
>CAZNFI010000027.1:0-6483 GCA_964572185.1 uncultured Pseudomonadales bacterium | reverse complement strand
GCCCTCTGCCTGGCGTTGGCGCGCCGGGCTTCGAATTCGGAGATATCCGCGCCGGAAACGAATGCCTTGCCGCCGGCGCCGCGCATGACCACCACGCGCACGGCGTCGTCGACAGACCAGGCTTCCAGGATGTCGCCGATTCCCTGCCACATTTCCAGCGACAGCGCGTTGTGGCGTGCCGGGTGGTTGAAGATCATCCAGCCGATGCCGTCCTCGTTGTGGGCCAGCATTCGTTGTGTGTCGAGTTGCAGTTCTGCAGTCATGTCAGGCTCGATCGCGCTTTCCTGCGGGCGGCTTTGCCGGCGGCTTGGGAATATGCGCTTGCTCCCGTCTCTCCAACGGCGGTTTGTTCAGGGATGCCTATTGTACGGTCGGACAGGGCGCAGGTCGTGGGGCAATGGCGTCTTGCCGTGCGGTTTCGTCGAACGATTCGCTGTCGGTCACGGTTGGGAGATTTCCGGCTTGTCCGGCCATTGCTTCCAGGGCAGCGAGGCGTTCGCGAATCGCGGCCGACGGTGCGTTTGTGACGCCAGGGGTTAGAATCCATGCCTGGCTGACACCGGGACGGCAAATGGATTTCTCCGAAACCGACGAACATCGGCTGATTCGCGACAGCGTGCGCAAGGTGTGCGCCGATTTCCCGGATGAGTATTGGGCCGACAAGGACGAACGTCACGTGTTCCCCTGGGACTTCTATCAGGCCATGGCCGCCGGCGGCTGGCTTGGCATCGCCATACCCGAAGCATACGGCGGCAGTGGCCGGGGCCTTACGGAAGCCAGCATCGTTTTGGAAGAAGTGGCCGCTTCCGGGGCGGCGATGAACGGTTGCAGCGCCCTGCACCTGTCGATATTCGGCATGCATCCGGTGGTGCGGCACGGCAGCGAGGCAATGAAGCAGGCCTATCTGCCCCGGGTGGCCAGCGGCGACCTGCACATTGCCTTCGGCGTCACCGAACCCGATGCAGGAACCGATACCACCAGCATCACCACCCACGCCCGCCGCGACGGCGACCGCTACCTGGTACGGGGCCGCAAGGTGTGGACCACCAAGGCCCTGGATGCGCAGCGGGTGCTGTTGCTGGTGCGCACCACGCCGAAGGAGCGGGCCGAACGCAGAACCGCCGGCATGACCTTGCTGCTTGCGGAACTGCAGCGCCCCGAGGTCGACATTTCGCCCATCCCCAAGGTCGGGCGCAATGCCATCGCCACCTGCGAGGTGGTCTACGACGATCTGCCGGTGCCGGTGGCCGACCGGGTGGGCGAGGAGGGCCGGGGTTTCCGCTACCTGCTCGACGGGTTGAATGCGGAACGGGTGCTGGTGGCGTCAGAGGCGCTCGGCATCGGCCGCGCCGCACTGCGACGCGCTGTCGACTACGCCAACGAGCGAGTGGTGTTCGGCCGCCCCATCGGCATGAACCAGGGCGTTTCCTTTCCTTTGGGCGAGGCGCGCATGCGGCTCGATGCGGCGGAACTGATGATCCGCAAGGCAAGCTGGCTGCTCGACAACGGGCAGCCCTGCGGCGCCGAGGCCAACATGGCCAAGTGGCTGGCGGCGGATGCCTGTTTCCAGGCGGCGGATCAGGCAGTGCAGACCCATGGCGGCTTCGGCTATGCGAAGGAGTTTCACGTCGAACGCTACTGGCGGGAAGCCCGCCTGCAACGCATAGCGCCCATATCGCAGGAGATGGTGCTCAACTACGTCACCGAGCATGTGCTCGGGCTGCCGCGCTCATACTGAGGCATCGCGTTCAACCATCGTCGTTCAGCATGAACGTCGGGTGCATGGCCGGTTGCATGGCCGGGTGGATTGACGTGTCGAATTCCAGGGCCTTAATATAACCGCTGTTATGTTTCCGCCCGTTGCCCATGAAACTCGACATCTTCACTGAACTCCAGAAGCGCGATTGCGACGCGAACGGCGGGTTTCCGCAATTGTTCGAGGAGACCGTGGCGCAGGCACAGGCCGCGGACAGGGCCGGTTTCAATTGCTGGTGGCAGGTGGAGCATCACTGCACACCGGACTTCAGTTACAGTTCCTGCCCTGAAATGGTGCTGCAGGCCATTGCCGCCGGCACCGAGAGGTTGCGCCTCGGCCATGCCGGTGTGTTGGCGCCGTTCAAGATCAATCATCCCCTGCGCGCGGCGGAGCGGGCCGCATTGCTGGACAACCTCAGCGGCGGCCGCCTCGAGGTGGGCCTTGCCAGGTCCGGGGGCAGGGAATGGGAGACCTTCAATGTTTCGGAGGAGTCGTCCGTCGATGACCTCGTCGAACTGACGGAACTGCTGCCGCGAGCGTGGCAGGACGAGGCGTTCAGTTGGAACGGCAGGAACTGGGCCGTTCCCGAGCGAACGGTGCTCCCCAAGCCGCTGCAGCAACCCCATCCGCCGCTGTGGCACACCTGTTCGAGTCCGCCGTCGTTCGAACGGGCCGGGCAAATGGGTGTTGGCGTACTCGCTACCACGCTGTTCGCGCCTATCGATGCGCTGGCGAGCATGACGCAGGCTTACCGAGCAGCCATCGCCGAGTTCGAAGCCAATGGTCGGGCAGTGAACGAACAGACTGCCGTGGCCACCTTCGTGCATGTCGATGAGAGCGAGAAAAAGGCAGTTATGAGCGGCGCGCCGCGCTCCGCGCTCTGGTATGTCAGTTCCGCGCCCCGGGTATTCAACGTACCGCGCGAGATCTTCTATCAGGCCATTCGCGGGCAGACGGATCCCCGGTCGCGGCCTTCCACCGTCGCGCTGACCGAGCGCGAGCAACCGGACCCGAACGACACATCCGATGCGAACCCGGTGGTCAGCCTGATGAAGCGGGAGTTCGCGGGAGAGGAAATCTCGAACGAGGAGGTGTTCGAGACCATCCGCCATATCGATTCGGTGATTATCGGCGATGTGCGCACTTGCATGGCGAAGATGGAGAGGTTTCGCGACATTGGCATGGATCGCCTGATGTGCCTGGTGCAGATGGGCGAGATTCCGCATCAGGCGGTAATCGACACCATCGCCCTGATCGGCGAGAAATGTATCCCGCGTCTCGATGCGGCGGCCCGGTAGGCCGAGGGCAACCATGGCAAGCGAGGTAACCCCGGAATATTGCGAGTCGCTGTGGAGCCGGGTGTGCAACTGGAACAGGTGGGGCGATGACGACCAGGCGGGCGCGCTCAACCTGATTACCCCGGAGAAACGCATCGCCGCAAGCAAACTCGTTCGTGAAGGGGTGCCGGTCGGTCTCGGCAACCCCTGGCCGACCGCGCCTGGCCCGCACAACGGCTGGCCGGCGGAACACCGCATGATTCGCGCGGGCGACGACCCCCACTATCCGGACGTCCCCGGGCTCTCCGTGGCGCTCGACTATATCGGCGTTCAACATCACGGCATCGCCTGTTCGCATATCGATGCGCTCTGTCACGTCTTCGTGCGGGAGCGTATGTACAACGGCTATCCGGCATCGGATGTCAGGAGCACCGGTGCATTGCGCAACGACATGAAGCCGATGGCGGACGGCATCGTCACCCGCGGCGTGTTGCTCGACCTGCCGGCATTACTGGCGACCGAAGCCCTGGACGGGTTCCATCGAATCACGGCGGATGAAATGAGCCGGGCCGAGCAAGCGGCCGGCGTTCGCGTGCAACCCGGCGACGTGCTGGTCGTGCACAAGGGGCGCCAGCGGAGGGTGGCCGAGGAAGGTCATACGGACCCCGTCGCCACCGGCATGCCGGGCCTGCACCCGGAGTGCGCGCCCTGGCTGCATGAGCGGGGCGTGTCTGTGCTCGGCAGCGATTACATGAACGACCCCCAGCCGAATTGGGGCTGTCCCGGCTGGCCGATTCCAATCCACTACCTCGGCATCTGCGGCATGGGCATGACCCTGCTGCACAATCTCGACACCGAGGCTCTCGCGGAACATTGCCGGCGCCTTGCGCGGTACGAATTCCTGCTCACCATCGCACCGCTCAAGATTCCCGGCGGCACCGGCTCGCCCTTGAATCCCATCGCGCTGCTGTAACCGGCCATGCCGAAAGTAGTCGACCATAGCAAGCGCCGCCAGGATTTCATCGAAGCCGCCTGCGAGACCATTCTCGAGCGATCCCTGGAAGGCACGACGGTGCGCGCCGTCGCGGAAAGGGCGGGTTACACCACCGGCGCCCTGGTGCACTACTTCGGCGACAAGGAGGAGCTGATTCAGCAGGCGCTCAATCACTTCGGCGACCAGGTGCGTGCCCGCATGGAGGATTCGAAGCGAAGCCGGCGGGGGCGGGCGGCGCTGCGTCACCTGATGCTGCAGGCGCTGCCGGCCGACAAGGCATCGGCGGGCCGCTGGCGTGCCTGGGTGGCCATGTGGCACCGCTCGGAGACCAGCACCGAGATGCGCAGGGAAGAACGGCGCCGCTACCGGGAATGGCTCGGCAGAATCGGCGAGACCCTCCAGGAGTCCGTGGCGGACGGGGAATTGCCGCCATCGATGCAGATCGAGGAAGAGGCGCGCGCCATTGCGGCGCTGGTGGACGGCGCCGGCGTGCAATACCTGATGGCCGGCGCCAGGGGCACGCGCAAAGGGGCAACCGGCCTGGTGGACCGCTACCTGGAGCGGTTGTATGGGCGATCAGTGGACGATTTATAACCAGTGTTATATAACCTGACTTCAGGAAGAGGAGAGAGAACATGACGCCATCCATTGTCCGGGTTTTGTCGGTTCTGTTGGCGGCGGCAGTGCTGACGATAAATTCCGCAAGTGGCCAGGTCATCGAGGAGGTACTGGTAACGGCGGAGAAACGCGCCGGCACGGTGCAGGAAACCTCCATCGCCATCACCGCCTACGGGAGCGAGGAACTGGATCTGCGGGGCATCGAGGAACTGGAGGACCTGCAGTTCTCCGCCCCCAACCTGGTCATCAGCCACAACTCGCAGTCGCCGGTCACCTACGCCTACATCCGCGGCATCGGCTCCGACCAACTGGTCGCCGGCTTCGACCCCGGCGTGGCCTATCACGTCGACGGCATCTACGTGGGCCAGCCATCGGCGATGCCGGGAGACATGTGGGATCTGGAACGGGTGGAAGTGCTGCGCGGCCCCCAGGGCACCCTGTACGGGCGCAACACCACTGGTGGTTCCATCAACGTGATCACCCGGGAACCGAGCGCGCAACCGGATGCGAACATCGATATCACCATAGGCAACTACGGCCGCCAGCGCATGCGGGCGGCGCTCGGTGGCGGTATCGCTGACGGGGTCTCGGGCCGCCTGTCGTTCATCAGCGACAGCGACAACGGCTACCAGCAGAACTCCGCCGGCGATGACGGCGACCAGACCGACTACACCTCGGTTCGGGGCAAGCTCAAGTTCGAGCTGGGCGAGAGCGCTGACCTGGTGCTGACCGCCCAGTTGTTCGATAGCGAGGGCCGCCAGTCGCAGAAGCGTCGGGAGCCGTTCGCGCCCGTTGACTTCGGCGGCGGCTTCGTCATCAATGTGTACGAAGGGGCGACCCCCAATCCCACCGACCCACGCAAGGTTGCCAAGGATCATCCCGAGAATCTCGATCTCGAGAACCGTTATTTTTCGGGGAAGCTGACCTGGGACCTCGGCTTTGCGGAACTGGTGGCCACCACCGGCTACATCGATAACGAGTGGTACCAGGATACCGACATCGACATGTCCGACAACGCCGTGCAGTTCCAGGAATGGAGCATGGAAACCGACCAGTTCACCCAGGAAGTGCAGCTTGTCTCCACCGCGGAGGGCCCCTGGGAGTGGATTCTGGGCGCCTTCTACTTCGATGAGGATCTGCAGACGGACTATTACTTCGAAGACAGTTCCATCGCCGGCTTTGTTTTCATAAATGGCGGTGAACTCGAAACCGAATCTGTGGCGCTCTACGGCCAGGCTTCCTATGACTTCCGGGATGCTTCAGGTGCGCCATTTCGCATCGTCGGTGGCCTGCGCTGGACCCAGGACGAGAAGTGGATCGATGAGTTCCAGATGATTCCGGCGTTCGGCGTCGACCTGGCCGCGGTGATGGAGGAGAAGTGGGACGAGATCAGCGGCAAGGTCGGCATCGACTGGTTCTTCGCCGATAACGCCATGGCGTACCTGAGCTACTCGCACGGCTACAAGGGCGGCGGCTTTTCGATCGGGCAGTTCGATGTGTTTGACCCGGAGATTGTCGATTCCTTCGAACTGGGGCTCAAGAGCCAGTTCCTGCAAGACCGGGCTCAGGTCAATGTGTCTGCCTTCTACAACGACTACCAGGACCTGCAGGTCAACTTCCTGCTGTTCACGCTGTTCACCACCGACAACGCCGCCGAAGCGACCATCCAGGGCCTTGAGTTGGAAGGCACCTTCATCCCGGTGGACAACCTGCAGTTGAACGCCACGGTCACCTGGCTCGATGCCGAGTTCGACCGCTACCAGTTCTCGCCCACCATCTCGCTTGACGGCACCACCCTGAACCGGGCACCCGAGTTCACAACCGCCCTGACCGCGCAG
>CAZNFI010000026.1:1737-22807 GCA_964572185.1 uncultured Pseudomonadales bacterium | reverse complement strand
CGACGGCCTTTCTGTGGAGCCAGTGGCTGATTCAGGATCTGGCCAATATCTATGTGTTCGTGCCGCGGGTGATCGGCTTCTGGCCTCTGGTCGCCACATTGGTGCTGTTGTTGGTTATGCAGGGCCTCATCTTCTACCAGCATGGCGGCAGGATTCAGCACATCGTCACCACCAAGACGATGACCGGCGACATTCGTTCGGCCACCATCATCGACTTCGTCTACGGCCTGATCCTGCTGGTGTTCAAGGAGTGGAGCAACATGCCGATGAGTACCACCTGGGTGTTCCTCGGCCTGCTCGCCGGGCGCGAAATCGCCATGACGCTGCAGGCCGGTGACCGTAATCTGAAGGATACGGCGAAGCTGGTCGGGCTCGATGTGTTCAAGGCGTTTACCGGGCTGGTGATCAGCGTCATTCTTGCCCTGTTGAGCATCCGCCTGGCCGGCTGACCGATCCGGCAAGATCGCATGCACTGGTGCAGGATCGGTCTCTGCGCACGGCACAGACGATGAAGAAGTACCCGCCTCCCTCCGTCAGCGATTGGGTCCCCGGTTCATGGGGTAGGGTTGCCAACGCTCCAGTGGAACCTTGGGCAGCACGGTAGGGTTGACACAGCTCCGCGGCCAGCGATTGCGCAACACGAGGGCGACCTCGCGCCCGACGCGCCTCCTGGTTTCCGGGCGCATTCGGGATGTGGCCGATGCGACATGCGGTGTGATGACGACGTTCTCCATGGCGAGCAGAGGGTTGTCGGGCTGCACCGGTTCGGTTTCCAGCACATCCAGCCCGGCGGCAGCGATCTGCCCGCCTGCCAGTGCGCCGGTCAGCGCCGATTCATCGACGATGGGCCCGCGCCCGGTATTGACCAGCACGGCCGTGGGTTTCATGCGGGCAAATGCGTCCGCATCGAAGCGGTGATGGGTTTCGTCGTTCAGGGGCGCATGGATCGACACGTAGTCGGATCGCTCCAGCAATTCGTTGAAGCCCACGGGCTCCACGCCAGCCTCGCTGATGGTGAGCTCGCTCACATAGGGGTCGTGTGCAATCATCTGCAGGCCAAAGGCCTGTGCCCGGCGGGCCGTGCATCGTGCCGTATTGCCGAACGCGAACAGTCCGAGTGTCTGTCCCATGAGCCTCGGTATCTTGTCCAGGATTGACCGCCCCCGGTACCACTCGCCCCGGGCGATGGTGGCTTCCATGACCCGGACACGCCGAACCGCGGCGAGCAGCAACATCATCGCGTGGTCGGCCACCTCTTCGATGAAAACGTCCGGCACATTGGTTACCACGATTCCGGCTTCCGTGGCCGCGGCTACATCCACCATATCGACGCCGACACTGCCGACGCCGATGACAACGCAGTTCTTCAGTCGGCCGACCATCTGCCGGTCGAACTGGATACCCCAGGAGGTGATGATGGCATCGGCATCCTCGGCATTGTGTACGAACGCATCGATGTCGGAACCGCCCACCTCGACCAGGTCGGCAAGCGGCGCAAGCGCTTCCAGCTCCGGCCCGTAGCGTTCCGCGACATCGCCGGGCCGCACATGTGCCGGCAGTTGAATGACCACCTTCTTCTTGGCCAACTTGCTCGCCCTCGGATTGCCAGCGGCAGATTCTACATGCGTAGCAGGGGCGGAACAGGCAAAATGCGTCCGATTCCGCAAACCGGGTGCGACTGGAGCAAATTCTGATGCGTGAAAACAAGGCGTTGGCGGCTTGGCGGGAGGGTGGCCAGACCATCGGTGTGTGGTTGTCCATGGCCAATACGCACTCGGCGGAACTGCTCGCAGGCATGGGGTTCGATTGGGTGTGCATCGACCTGCAGCACGGCTTGCTTGACTACCAGGACCTGACCCGGATGTTGCCGGCGATTTCCACCGGAGACTCGACACCCTTCGTGCGCGTGCCCTGGAACGAACCCTACGAGATCATGAAGGCGCTCGATGCCGGGGCGTATGGCGTGATCGTGCCGATGATCAATAATCGTGCCGAGGCGCAACGCGCGGTGGCTGCCTGCCGCTACCCACCGGCCGGCAGTCGCTCGTACGGTCCGATTCGCGCCGCGGTCTACGGCGGGCGCGGTTACGCCGCACAAGCCAACGACCAGATCGCCTGTATCGCCATGATCGAGACCGCCGAAGGCATCGAAAAGGTTGAAGAGATCGTGGCTACGCCTGGACTGGACGGCGTCTACATCGGCCCCTCGGATCTGGCGCTGGCACTGGGTATGGCGCCCACCGGCGACAACGACAATCCCGCACACGCGGAGGCAGTGCTGCGCATTCGCGATGCCTGCAAGGCGCGCGGGGTGGCGGCCGGCATTCACACGTCGAGCGTCGAGTTCACCCGGCGCTACCTGGACCTGGGATTCAATCTGATCAACCTGGGTTCCGATGCCCGCTTCATGATGAAAGCCGCGGCGGCGGACCTGGCCGCGGTGCTCAATGCCTCGGCAGGGGAGGGTGAGCAGACCGGTTATTGAGCACGCCGGTCGGCCGCTCTTTCACGGCCGGCGGTGCTTACCGCGGTTCGTTGTAAAGCGGCGGCGTTCGGCCTGGTTCTGGCCGTTGTGAGCGTCGCTGTCGCGGCTCAACGGATTCAATCGCCGTCGATTCAGGATACTGTACAAATATACATGATTGCCTATAATCAGTGAGCCTCGAGGTACGGGTTCATGATGGACGGGTCAAAAGCCAACGGGGCCGCGGGTCCGGCGGTGGGCTGGTCAAGGCACCGCGTCGATGGCATGGCCTCCCGTTTCGCCGGCGATGGAGAGCGGCGGCGGTTGGCTCCGGCCCTGAAACCGGGGGTTCCGCCACCACCGGATTACTATCGCAATAACCTGCTGCGGGTACTCGGCCACGTATTGGGCACGCACGCAGATCTGCTTGACGGTGACACCGCCGGCTTCATTGGCAAGGTGATGGCTGCAAGTCATCCCGCGCAACGGCTGTACTCGCGGCTGGTGTCCCGCAAGGGGCCGCAGATTCGCCGGGACAAGCTTTCCTACCCGGAAGTGTCGAATCTCGCCGGTGCGGCGGAGGAACTGGTGCAGGCCGGCTTGCTGGCGGCGAATGCAGACGCCCCGGCCGACTCCCTCATGCAATTGTTCACTAAAGACGAACTGTCAAGACTGTTCAACCTACGGGTGCCGGGCAAACGGGCACTGCTGGCCAGCATCCTGGAATGTCACACGGATCAGGCCATTCGCGCTCGCCTGCGGCAACTGACCGATTGGCTGTGCGTTGCCGGCCGGCAGCACCTCGAGCTGGTGCAGTTGCTGTTTTTTGGTGATTCCGCTTCCGGGGCCATGCGGGCAGACCTGACGACCCTGGTGCTGGACGACCTGGGCACGGCGCGATTCGAAGACTATGCGGTAAGTCGCGAGCACCGCCTGTTCAATGATCGCGCACAGCTGCACCATTACCTGCGGGCGCGCGAGCTCAATCGGCTCTGCAAGCGCGCCGATGAACAACCCGGGGTCGCACACGCCGTGTTGGCCTTGCTGGAGGCGCCGCGGTGCATGCCGTCACGTCTGGAGCAGAGGTTGCTCGACCGGGCGCGCAACCGTCTCGGCCGGTGGTTCGAGCGTGCCGGCGCCGCCGATGAGGCGCTGGTATCGTATGCAGGCGCATCGGCACATCCGGCTCGTGAGCGACAGGTCAGGATTCTGGCCCGGCAAGGACGGGAATCTGCCGCCAGGGCGCTGCTGGAGGAAATCCGATCGCGTCCCAGAGGCCCGGAGGAACAGGATTTCGCGGCCAGATTCGGCAGGCGCAGGGCTGCGACAGTGCTGCCGGTCACGAACGTGCCGATGCGTGCCGATTGGCCCGGCAGCATCGAGAGCCAGGCACTGCATCTGCTGGCAAGAGCCGGCGGTGAAGGATGGCACCTGGAAAACAGGCTGCCGCTCGGGCTTGCCGGGCTCGCATTCTGGAATGTCGTGTTTGCCCCGTCCGAGGGCGCCTTCGTGAACCCGTATCAGGCCGCGCCACTGGATCTCTTCTGGGAGGATTTCGCTGCCCGGCGTCAGCAGGCATTGGCTGCGGCCCGGGTCGAACTGGCAGACCCGCAACGCTTCGCGCAAATTCTCAGGCGCACGCTGCAGGCCAAGGCCGGAGTGGTCAATCGGCTGGTGAGTTGGCGTCACATCGAAGCTCGCCTGCTCGAGCGCATTCTGGCCACCGTACCGCACGAAGTGCTGTTTCGGCTCGTCTGTCATGTAATCGTAAACCTGTGGCGGGTTCGCACCGGTTTTCCCGACCTGCTGGTGCTGTACGGAGAGGGCGACTACGAGTTCGTCGAGGTCAAGGGCCCCAGCGACCAACTGCAGCCGGCCCAGCGCACATGGTTCAAGTTCTTTCTGGAAAATGACTGCAACGCACGGATCTTAAAATTTAAAAACGCCGAAAGCGGCCCGGAACGTTGAGCGCTCTGCGGGAAAGGGCGGTTTCGGTTCGCTGGCTTGCCGAGACTGTTCACCGACAGGGCGATCTCTATCCATACCGCGGCAGTGACCCGTTCCGCGCAATGACCCGCGCCGAGGAAGGCATGGCCGCACAGAAGCGTGCGCAGCGCGACCGTCCCGCTGACTATCAGGTAGAACAGGCGGTGCGGCACCCGATTTGCGTGGGTGACACCCGTTTCGACGTGCGCGGCCGGATAGATGGGTTGCTCATCTGTGAACAATCGGCCCTGGTCGAGGAATTCAAGACTACGCGCACCGACCCGCAGACGGCACATGCCCACGACGGCAGCGTGCACTGGGCGCAGGTGCAGCTGTACGCGGCATTGCTTTCCCGGGACTACCCGCAGGTTCGCAGTTGGCGCCTGAGGCTTCTGTACTGCCACCCTGACACGGACGACGTGTGTACCTGGGAACGTATCTCGGCCAGGGCCGAGCTCGAGCGGTTTCTGGTTGATACGCTGGAGCGTGTACGCCCCCCGCGGCAGCAACACCACGAACGGACACGGGACGCCTGGCTCGCTGCCCGTCGGTTTCCCTACGACCGCTATCGTCCGCATCAGCGGGCCATTGCGCGCCGCTGCTTTCAGTCCCTGCGTGGCGGTGAATCCTTGCTGATCGAATCGCCCACCGGCAGCGGCAAGACCATGGCCGTGATCTTTCCGGCGCTAAAGAACCTGGCCATCAATGGCCGGGGCAAGCTGCTGTTCCTGACCAGCCGGGGCACCGGTGCCGAAGCGGCGCAAGGGGCCTTGGCCAGGGTCGATCCCGGGAAACGCTATCTGCGCCACCTGACCATCAAGGCCAAGGAAAAGGCCTGTATCGTGGAAGGTATGCCCTGCTCGGCGCAGCAGTGCCGGTATGCTCGTGGCTACTACGACAAGCGCGGGGCGGCCCTGGACACCCTGCTGGAACGGCATGCCATTGATGCCGGGCACATCGAGGAAGTGGCTCGCCGCCATGAAGTCTGTCCGTTCGAACTGTCGCTGGATGCGGCTGTCTGGGCGGATGTGGTGATCTGCGATTACAACTACGTATTCGACCCGGTGGTGCGTCTGCAGCGCTTCATGGCCGATGCCGAGATCGATTTGCTGGTGGACGAGGCACACCAGTTGTCCGGACGCGCGGCGGAAATGCTGTCAGTCAGCATCGAGCGTCGGGAATTCAAGTCTGCGTTGCACGACTCGGTTGGCAACGGCATCGCCAGGCGCCTGAAATCCATCGACCGTGCCCTGACCGCGCTGCGCCGCCAACATGGCAAAAATGTAGAAACCGTCATTGGCCAGCCGCTGAGCCTGACCCGGGCAATCGGCCGCCTGCTGGAGGAAGTGCAGGTTGCCGAGGTCGACCTGTCGCGATTGCCCGGTCTGCAGGCGGCCGTTTTTCGGGGCAGCCGCTGGATGCGCAGCGAAGCGTGGCGGGCCGGGGAGGCGTTCGAGTACCTGCTCGATACCCGCGGGCGGGGCATTAGCGTACGCTCGCAATGCCTGGACCCGAGCGGGCACTTGCGGGAGAGCTTCGCCGGTTACGGCGCCAACATCCGCTTTTCCGGAACGCTCTCGCCGCTCGAACTGTACAACCGATTGCATGGCCAGGATGACGCTGCCTGCGAACGGGCGGCCAGCGCATTCGATGAACGCCAGCTTGCGGTTCTGCTGGTTGGCGATGTCGACACCTACTTTCGAGGACGGGAGCGGTCCATCGGGCACCTGGCCGATGCGGTGCATGCGGTGTACGCCGCGCACCCGGGCCGCTATCTCGTGGCATTTCCGTCCTATGCCTACCTCGATCGGTTCGCCGTTGCCGCGCGTGCCCGCTTTCCCACGGCACCTCTGCACTGTCAGACACCGGATATGACGGAAGCCAGGCGCGATGCCTTCTTGCGCGCACTACAGGACGGCACCGAGCCATTTCTGGCAGCAGTGGTGCTTGGCGGCATTTTTGCCGAGTCTGTTGATTTCGCCAGGTTGCCGCTCAGTGGCGTGATCGTGATCGGTGTCGGTTTGCCGCCACCCAGCCTGCAGCGCGAACGGCAACGGCAGCATTTTGAGCATAGCTCCCGCAATGGCCAACAGGTCGCCTTTCTGCAACCGGCCATGACCCGGATTCTCCAGGCGGCCGGACGCCTGTTACGCTCACCGGAGCAACGCGGCGTGGTTTGCCTGATCGACCCGCGCTACGACCGTGCCGAGTACCGCCGGTTTTTTCCGGAGCACTGGCAGCCGCGCACGGTACCGGCGGCCAGCCTGGGTGAAGTGGTGGCGAATTTCTGGGAAGAGACTATGCTCGCGGCTGATTCCGCTCAGTGCGACAGCCTGGAGATCGCATCGTGAACCATCCACTCAACCAACCGCGCCCCGACCGGCCGGCGCGGCGGCATCCGTACCGGTGCCGGTGATGACATACCGGCGCACCAAAATCATCTGTACCATCGGGCCGGTTACCTCCGGCTTTCCCGTGCTCGAACGGATGGCTCAGGCCGGCATGGACATGGTGCGTATCAATATGTCGCACGCCGACCATGCCGCCGCGGCAAAGATCATCAACTGGATCAAGACACTGAATCGCAAGGGGCGGCGTCCGATCTCCATCATGCTCGATACCCAGGGCCCGGAAATACGCACCGGCGATGTCACCGAGCCGATAGACCTGGAGCCGGGTTCGGTGGTTACCCTGAGCGTTCGCGATCCGGATGAAGTGGAAACCTCCTCGATTCATGTCAACTATCGGGAACTGGCCGAGATTGCCGGGCCCGGCAGCCGCATTACCGTCGACAACGGCCTGATCAATTTCGAAGTGCTGGAAGTCGATGCCAAGCAATTGGTGTGCAAGGTGATCGACGGCGGCCTGCTCGGCAGCAAGCGGCATGTGAACCTGCCGGGTGTGCGCCTGAACCTGCCGTCCATCACCCAGAAAGACCGGTCCGACATTGAGTTCGGGCTGGAACACGACATCGACTTCATCGCGCTGTCTTTCGTTCGCAGCGCCGACGATGTCCGGCAACTGCATGCGTTGCTTGGCGGGCGCAGGAACCGGCCCGGCATCCTGGCCAAGATCGAGGACCCGCAAGGCGTCACCAACCTGCACGACATCGCCCGGGCCGCGGACGGCCTCATGGTCGCCCGGGGCGACCTGGGTATCGAGACCGATATCGCCGACCTGCCCAACGTGCAGCGACGCATTGCCAATGCCTGCGCCAAATGGGGCCGACGCTGCATCGTTGCCACGCATCTGCTCGAATCGATGATCGAGAACCCCATTCCGACCCGTGCGGAGGTCACGGACGTGGCCAATGCTGTCTATGAAGGCGCCGATGCACTGATGCTGTCTGGCGAGACCAGCATCGGCAAGCATCCGGTGCGTTGTGTCGAACAGCTGGTGGACATCGCCCGCGCTTCGGAGAGGTACCCGGGGCTGGGCTACGAGCGCAACCTGGTTGCGGAAACCGAGAAGCAGCAACTTGCCATTCACGCGGTGGCGCTTGCCGAGTCGATCAAGGCGGACGGCATCGTCGTCGTTACGCGGCGTGGCATCATGGCCGATCTGGTAACCAATGCTCGTCCACCCACCGTACCCGTCTATGCCTTCACCAATGACAGTCGAGCGCGCCGGCGCCTGACGCTCAACCGCGCGGTTTCGAGTTTCCGCACCGAATTCAGCCGGGAGCCGGAGAAATCCCTGCAACGGGCATTGCGCGTTTTGCGGGAACGGGAGCGATTGGGCGCAACGGCGAAAGTGGTGGTTATCTCCGATGTGCTTGCGCAAGCGGGCACCGATGCCATTCAGATTCGAAGCCTTGAGGGCGTTGCGTAGCGGTCAGGGTAAACGGAGCGCGCGCATTTGCGGTCGCGCGCATTTCCGGTAATGTACGATGCAGGCGAAGCCAAAGGATGAAAATCTTGCGTAAACGCCTCCATGTCCCAACCGGGTCGCGTGCCGGCGGCCGGGTTCTGGCAGCGATTCTCGGAGTCTCCGTGCTGTTGCAGGTGGCACAGGCCGTGGAGCGCCGCGTCGAATACGAAAACGGCGATGTTTACCAGGGCAATCTCGTCGACGGCGAACGCGCGGGGCAGGGCACCTACACCTGGGCCAACGGCAATCGCTATCAGGGTGAATTCCGCGACAATCGGCGGCACGGCACCGGCGTTTACACTTCAACGGACGGGCGCCGCTACGATGGTCAGTTCGTCGATGGCAAGCGGCACGGAACCGGCGTCTATACCTGGCCGGACGGGCGCCGCTATGAAGGTTTGTTCGCCGACGGCAAGCGGTCTGGCCAGGGCGTGCTGATCTGGCCTGGACGGTACCGCTACGAAGGCGCCTTCGCCAATAACCGCATGCACGGTCAGGGCACCCTGGTGCTCGACAACCAGGATCGGTACGAAGGCCGCTTCGTGCACGGCAGGCGGCATGGAGAAGCGCGATTTGACTGGGCGACCGGAGAGTCTTATGTCGGCTCCTTCATCGATGGCAAGATGCATGGCCGAGGTGTGTTCACCTGGCCCGATGGGCGTCGCTATGAAGGTGAGTTCGCCCATGACCTCAAGTCGGGGTTCGGCACGTTGACATCGCCCAACGGCAGCCGTTATCGAGGCGAGTTTCACAATGATGAGCGTACCGGTCTCGGCACCCTGTACTGGCGCGACGGCACGGTGTATCGCGGCCGGTTCGAGGGCGGCGTGATGCACGGTTACGGTGTCAAGCAGCAACCGGACGGCCGCATGGACATTCAGCGATGGAACCAGGGCGATCTGCTTCTGGCGCAACCACTGGTGGAGCAACCGGGCTGCCGGCTGGAGTTGCTTGAACGGCGCTGGATGTTCGATGCCGACACCTGCATCAACGGGCTGGCTCATGGACGTGGACTGGCGGCGAGCCTTGATGGCGAACTCATCGTTGTCGATGGCCAGTTTGTGCTTGGCCACCTGACACAGGGACAGCCGCAGCGGCTGATGCTCGAGGACTCGTAGCGGCTGACGGGGCGATGCCCCGGCCCGACCAGATGGCAGCGATTGGGTGCAACGTGACTCATCGGTCAACACAAACGCCGCACAATGGTCATGAAGCCAGCGGCCACAGTGTGGGCAGGCGTTGCAACTGATGGAAGGTAACCGAGGGCGGGTGGAAGTTCCGGGATTCACGATCGAGCGGGAACTCGAACCTGCCGGCCCCTGGCGTCGCAGCCTCGCCTGGCAGCAGGCATTCAACCGGCCCGTTGTGCTCAAGTTCGCACCGCCGGAACAGGTGCTGGGTAAAACACTGCGCGATCAGGTCATGGACGCTGCGGCTATCGCGGCGCAGCTTCACCATGCCGGCATTGCCCGGATTCTGGAAGTCCGAAACACGGATGCGAACCCGTTCCTGGTGGTTGAGCACATGCCCGGCGGCGACCTCCCGCAGCGCTTGAGGAACGGTATCAGCCTCACAGACCTGGCCATGACCATGCGCATCATCGGCGGCGCGCTCGACTCCGTGCACGAGTGCGGCTTTGTGCATCTTGACATCCGGCCGGAGAATATCCTGTTTCAGCTCGATGGCAGCCCGGTACTTTCAGACCTGAGCAGTGGTTGGCAGCTGACCCGGAGCCAGCCCCCGGGCGGCTACCTGGCCACCGCTGGGGTACCGGGGTTCATGAGCCCGGAGCAGGCCACCGGCGCCGCGGTAGATGGAAGATCCGACCTCTACAGCCTGGGGGCGGTTCTGTACCGCGTGCTGACCGGCGATGTGCCGCATCAGGGCGAAGCGGGCCAGAGTGCGGGCGGTGAACACGCTCCAGAGCGAACCGTCAGGCTTCCATCCCACTTGAGCCTGTTGCAACCCATTGTCAGCCGGGCGCTGGCCAAAGCTCCCGATCAACGCTACCAGTGCGGGCTCGAGTTGGCGGAAGCCGTTTCGGAAGCCAGCCGCAGCCCGATGCTGGCCGGTACCCAGTTCCGATCCGATACGGTAACCGAAGACGAAATTCAGGCGGTTGCCGGCGGCCTGTTCACGGTCCCGATCGAGGTGGCCCGCACGCAAGACAGACCGCGCCGCAAACGTGCGGGCGCGCGCCGGACCACGGTGCTGGTCATGCTGGTGCTGGGAATCGTAGCCGGAACGCTTTATCTCATGGAAGACCAGCCGCTGTGGCTGAGCACGATGCTGGCCGAAGCAGGCCTGATCGAGAATCCGTTGCTGCGGGCGGCTTGGGTCGATGCCCAGTCGCTGCATGAGGATCCGAACCAGAGCCTGGCCGCCATCGTTGCCGGCTATCGGCGCGTGCTGGCGATTGACGCCAAGCATCTGCAGGCGCAGGCAGCGATCGCCGGCCTGGCGGCACAGTGGCGATCAAGCGTCACGGACTCACTGCTGCAGAATGATGTCGCCCAGGCGGAAACCAAGCTGGCGGAGATGTTCAGCGCCTTTCCCGACGATGCGGCACTGGGCGATCTGCAGCGTCGGCTCGATAGCCGCAGAAACGCGGAAGCGTTGCTGGCGAGTACCCAGGCGCTGCTGCACAGTCATGGCCTTTCGGATGTCCCGTCGGCAACTGCGGCCATTCAGGCATTCCACGAAATCATGCGCCTTTCACCCGGACATCCGGTCGCCCAGCAGGAGTTGAACGCATTGGGAGAGCACTATGCGGCCAGAGCCCGGGATGCCGCGGATCGCGGCAACCTGCAGGATGCAATCAGTTACCTGGAACGCGCCACCGCCGCCAACAGCGACCTCCCGGTGCTGGCCGGGGTGCGTGCCGAAATTCAACAGGCGACCACCGCTCAGGCGGCGATCGACGAATTGCTGCAGCAGGCCCGGGACTATCGACTGCAGGGCATGCTGGTCACGCCGCCGGGAGAGAACGCCGCGGAACTGTACAACCGCGTCCTGGCAACCGCGCCGGAAGACGTGCTGGCGCGACAGGGCTTGAGCGAAGTAACCTCGCAACTGTTGAATCAGGCCAATCGCATGCTGGAAGACGCCGATTTCAATGGCGTGAGCGGTCTTCTCGACTCGGCCAGTGCCGCCGGCCTGGAGTCCGATGCGTTACGCCAGATCAAAAGTCGCATGGATGCCCGGGTCGCGGCGCTGGCGACCGTTGCCAGCAATCTCGAAGAGGCGGAACGCCTGCTCGACAGCGGCTTCATAACGGAACCGCCGGGACAGAACGCGGTATCGCTGCTTCGTGAAGTGGAGCGCCTCGACCCCGGTAACCGGCGCGCCCAAGCCATGCTGGCAATGGCTGCGGGGCGCCTTGTCGAGGTCGCCCGGGAGGCCTACGATGCCGGCCTGCGGGACGAAGCCAAACAGTATCTCGAACTGGCCCTGACGGTCACGCCGGATATGCCCGAGTGGCGAACTCTTCGAGAATCCTGGGAGTGAACATGAGTGTACGAATTCCTTTTCGCCGTGATCTGGATTTCAGTTACGGGCAGATGGTCCAAGTGGCGCCCGGCGTGCGTCGCATCGTCGCCCGCAACCCCAGCCCGTTCACGCTGTATGGCACTGGCACTTACGTGCTCGGCCGGGGCAATGTGGCGGTCATCGACCCGGGGCCGGCTGATGTCGACCATATCGGCGCGCTGGTGGGTGCATTGAGCAGCGAAACGATCACCCACATGCTGGTCACGCATACGCACATGGACCACTCTCCGGGGTGCCGACTGCTCAAGGAGCACACGGATGCGCCTGCCTACGCCTTTGGGCCGCATGGCGCGGGCAAGCTTGAACGTGGCGTGCCGGTCGAGGAAGGCGGCGACATGGCGTTTCAACCCGACTGCCGGGTGCGGCATGGCGAGCTGATTCACGGCGACGGCTGGTCCGTCGAGTGCGTCTACACGCCAGGGCACACCTCCAATCACATGTGTTATCAGTTGCAGGGGCAGGAAACCCTGTTCACCGGCGACCATGTCATGGGTTGGTCGACCAGCATCATTTCACCGCCGGACGGCGACATGGCGGCCTACATGGCGAGCCTCGAACTGTTGCTGGAACGCAACGACCGCGTTTACTGGCCGACCCATGGCCCCTGCATCGATGAGCCGAAGGCGCTGGTGGAGGCGTTCATTGCGCACCGGCGGGAACGGGAGCGGCAGATCGTCGACTGTATCGGTGACGGTGTGTGCAGAATCGAGGAAATGGTGCCCCGCATGTACGCCGACCTGCCGGAATTCATGCATCCGGCAGCTGCCAGAAGCGTGCTGGCGGCTGTTGTGCATCTGGTTGGACGCGGTGTCCTGTCGGTGGATGGCGAACCGGATATGGACGTGGTTTACGGGCTCGCCTGAGCGGCGCCGACCCGGCGCAGGGCAGCTTCGTCGGCGGTATTGATCCTGACGCCGAAGGAGACCCCTTTTGCGGCCGGCAACTGCACCATGACAGCGACACCGCTGCCGTCAGCCAGGTTCAACGCCCTGACGTGACCGCCGTGATATTCGGCGATGATGCGCACGACATATAACCCGAGGCCAAAGTGCATCTGTTTCTGCGGCCCGCGGTGGGACACCATGGAATCGAACAGCGATTCTCCGGAGCGCTCCGGAAGAGTCGGGCCGCGGTTGGCGATGGTGATGCGCAGAAAACCGCGTTGACTGTCGAGTTGCACCGCGATCGGGCTGTCTGAGCGGTGGAAATCGATTGCGTTGTCGACGATCTTGTCGAGCATCTGTTCGATGCGGTGGTCGGAGACCCGCGCATAGGCTGGCGCTCCGTTGGTGCGGAAGACGAACTCGCATTGCGAGTGGCTTACCCGGCAGTTGGCGACATAACTTTCCAGCAGTTGCTGTATGTCGACCAGTTCGAACTCTTCGGCTTCGAGCGATTCTTCCAGGTTGGCGGCGTCGGCCAGGTTCTGAACGATGGCGCCGATGCGCATCACTCCGCGCTTGGCGCTTTCCAGGTACTTGCTGGTACGCACTTCCGGGTTCTGCTCGGCTAGATTCTGCAGTGACGTACTGAGCGTATTGAGCGGGTTGTTGATCTCGTGGCGTAGCGTTCTGGGCATGTTTTCCAGGAACTTGCTGTGCTGGTGCAGTTTCGAAAGCATGTCCGAGACGCTGCGTGACAGGTCGCCGATTTCATCACCAGAGGCGGTTTCGCTTCGCAACGTGCTGGTGCGAAGCCGACCACGCGCGTCGATGGCGGCGCTTGCCTCACGGCGCAGGTTCCGAATGCGCCAGGCCAGGCGCCCGGCGAAGCCCACCAGGGCGATCAGCACCACAAGCATGCTGGCTACCGACAGCAGAATGACCTGTTCCAGCGCCGAGCGCTGAAAGCTCAATATGTCGTCGATGTTCTGCTCCACCAGGACGGTGCCGATGACGTTGTCCCTGGAGACTATGGGATGCGCGGCCGAGATGATCTCCAGTGCTTCATCGAGATTCTGTCGAACGGCATACGGGTTGCCGGCCAGGGACTCGGCGATGATCCGGTCGCCGACCGCGTCCGGCCCGCTGTCGCTGTCCCGCGCGGATTGCCAGCGCTCGAAGACGCTGAACCGGTGCAGCAGGGGGCGGATGGCAGCAAAACTCTCATCGATGAACTGCATGAACGGGCTGCCGGTGGTTTCGCCGGTCGGTGTGATGTAGGCGCCCGTTTCGGCCCGCACCCGCTGTTCTGCATCGATCACCAGGATGCGCGCGCCGGAAAAACCGAGCCCCTCGATGATGTTCAGTACCTCCGGAGAGCGGAGCACGACAAGATTGAAACTCTCCTTGCCCGCCTTGGGCAGGGTCTGCACCAGGTTGGCGATTTCCCGGCTGGCCGGGTCGTCCACGTCCGCCAGGGTAAGCCCGAAGTAACGGCTCGACCCCAACATGTCCAGGGGTAGACGGAACTCCATGGTCCAGCCGGAATCGGACGGAATCATGTGGCCCTGAACCGCGGCCTGGGGAGCGCCCGTGGTGGCGAAATGCCAGTCGCTGTCCATCGCATAGGCGGTGACCGCGCCGGGCTCCGCGAATACCAGGCTGATGCGGCCGTCCTCGCCGTTCGGCCGGATGTATGACAGGCGGACATGGTCGGCGTTGTCCAGGCGCAGGTACTCCGGGTCGCGGTAGACGAGTTGCTCATCCTGTACGCGCAGGAACAGGTACAGTTGCCCGGCCCGCTCGCCGAGCAGCAGCTCGAACGAAGCATCCCTTGAACCCTGCTCCACCCCGAACGAGAGCATTTTCGGTGCCGGGTCATCGCCCCAGTCTTCCAGGATGCCGTCTAGCCGGATGTTGTTCTGCAGCGGATGTGCGAACAACGGCTCGTAGTCCTCGATAGTGACCGGAAGGTCGTTGAAAAGGTCTTCCCGCCCGTTGAACAGTGTCGATATGCCTTCGGCCATCAGCAATTGGGCATGCGACTGGCCCTGCACCAGCAACCGTTCCATTTCCACGAGCTGGCGGTAGCTGAACCAGGGCACGATCAGCAAGGTCAGCCCCAGCAGTATCAGCTTGGTGCCGAGTCGCGGCCCGCGTAGTCGGCGCAGCAGTTTCACGGCCTCCACCAGCGGTAGCCGAAGCCGTATTCGCTCTTGATTCCCGCAAACGCGGCGTCCACCTTTTCAAACTTCTTGCGGATGTTGCGCATGTGCGTGTTTATGGTGTTGTGCGTTACCAGGCTCTGCATGGTCGCATTCATCAGCGACTCATAGCTGACCGCATGGCCGGGCACCCGCACCAGCTTGGCGAGCATGCGGAATTCCGTACCGGACAGGTCGATGCGGTGGCCTTTCCAGGAAACCAGCAACGCTTCCTGGTCGATGGTGAGATCGCCCACGTGCTTGGCGGTGGCGCTTTCGTGCTCGGCATTCTCGGCGCGCACGTCGTTGATACGCAACAGGGATGAGATGCGTTCGGCCAGGTAATCCAGGGAAATGGGCTTGGGCAGGTAGTCCCAGGCGCCAAGGCGCAAACCGGAAATCTTGTCGATTTCGTCGATGCGCTCGGTAAGGAAAATGACGGGCAACGACGGCGACTTGCTCAATAATTCCCGGCACAACTGGAAGCCGGCGTCGACCTCGTCGCCCAGGATGATGTCGAGAATGACCAGGTCGGGCAGGTTTTCGCTCATGCCCTCCAGTGCGTTCTCACGGTTGCCGTACGCGGTTACCTCGTAACCTTTCTTGGTGATGGCGTCCGTGTAGTTGGCGCGCTGGTCCGGGTCGTCTTCAACGATTGCGATGTTCTTGGCCATCGAGGCTCCTGGTTGGCTGGCGCGGCCCTTGCCCTGCGCCAACAGCCCGCGGTCGCCCGGCAGCCCGCCAAACGGCTCGTTGCACGGGCCCGGCGCAACGGCAGTCGACCAATTCTATAGGAAACCTGCTGGCCCCTGAACGTGAGAAACTGGCCGCATGACAAAGCGCGATTGCAGTAACGAACAGCGGGGTCCGCTGGTGGTCTGCCTGACTGGCAGCGAATCGACCGGCAAGACCACCCTGGCGCGGGCGCTGGCCAAGCAATACCGGGCGCCCCTGGTGGAAGAGGCGGCCCGCGCGTACCTCGCGAAGCGGCACGGCTACGGGCCTGATGACGTGCTGGCCATTGCGCGCCGACAGCTCCGGATTGAACAGGTGGCCCTGGCGGAGCGGCCGCGGCTGCTGGTGTGCGATACCGACCTGCTGGTGATCCGCATCTGGTGGGAGGTCAGGTTCGGGTCGTTGCCGGAATGGCTTGAAGAGCAACTGCGGCTATTGACGCCGCGACTCTACCTGCTCACCGCGCCTGATTTTCCCTGGCAGCCGGACCCGTTGCGAGAGAGCGGCGGAGACAGGGCCGACCTGCATCGCCGCTATCGGCAAAGACTCGAGGAGGGCCGGCACCCCTACGTCGAACTCGGCGGTGCACGGGCTGCGCGCCTGAACGTAGCGCGCCGCTGCATTGATCGGCTGCTTGCCCGTCGGGTACATGAGTCAACTTGACGCGGCTGACAAGAGCAGCGAATGCGCCCGGTGCGCGGAAGACGAGAGCGCTTGCCGTGCCTGACCGCACGCCGAGCACGTGGCCGCAGCAAGCCCGATGACTTCACCCCTATTGACGGCTGCGGTAGTTTGTTCATGAATAGGGCGGGCTGGAATCCGCTGGCTCGGTATACGGAGGGGCCTGGTCTTGAATTCGAAATTTGATGTCGGCCTCGACCGGCGTGCCGCCAACCATGTGCCACTGTCTCCGGTGTCCTTGATACGCAGGACGGCAAAGGTGTTTCCAGACCAGGTGGCCATCGAGTACGGCGACATGGTCCGTTCCTGGGGACAGACCTATGCCAGGAGCGCTTCGCTGGCCGCTGCGTTACGGTCGGCCGGGGTCGGGCCGGGGTGTACGGTGGCGGCACTCGTGCCCAATACACCGGCGGCGGTAGAACTGGCTTACGGCGTGCCCATGTCGGGGGCGGTGTTGAACATGATCAACACCCGCCTCGATGCGGCCGGCATCGCGTTCATTCTCGATCATGGCGAGGCGGAGGTGCTGTTCATCGACTCCGGCCTGGCCGACACCGCTGTACAAGCACTGGCCATGGCCACCGCGCGGCCGCGGCTGGTGCAGGTGGCCGATGCTGCGGCGCCGGGGATGCCGGTGCCGAACGCCGTCGACTACGAGTCGTTCCTTGGCGCCGCGAAACCGCTGGATGATGCCGAAATGGCGCCAGCCGACGAATGGAATGCCATCGCCCTGAACTATACCTCGGGGACGACCGGCAATCCGAAAGGCGTGGTCTATCATCACCGCGGTGCCTATCTGAACGCGCTGGGCAATGCGCTTGAATGGGAGTTGCCGCGTCACCCTCGCTACCTTTGGACGCTGCCGTTGTTTCACTGCAATGGCTGGTGCTTTCCCTGGACCATTGCAGCGGTGGCCGGCACTCACATCTGCCTGCGCGCGCCAACGGCGGAGGGCATACTTGAATCCCTGGCGCGTTCGGCGGTCAGCCACCTTTGCGGCGCGCCGATCGTGCTGAACATGGCCACGACCGAGGCCGAGAACCGCGGCATGCCGCTCGACCGGCGGGTCAAGGTGATGACGGCGGGAGCGGCGCCGCCGGCGGCGGTGCTGCAACGCGCACGGGCGGTGGGGTTCGACATCACCCATGTCTACGGGCTGACCGAGGTCTATGGCCCCGCCGCCATCTGCGCCTGGCATGGCGTCTGGGACGAACTCGAGCCGGACCGCCAGGCTGCGCTGAAGGCCCGGCAGGGCGTGAACTACGCCGTGCTCGAAGAATTGAGCGTGCGCGATCCGGAAAGCATGGCTCCAGTCAGGGCTGACGGCGAAACGATGGGCGAGGTAATGTTTCGCGGCAACGTAGTCATGAAGGGTTACCTGAAGAATCCGCAAGCCACGGAAGAAGCCTTTGCCGGAGGTCACTTCCGATCCGGCGACCTGGGAGTGATGCACGCCGACGGATACATCGAACTGCGCGACCGCTCGAAGGACATCATCATTACCGGCGGCGAGAATGTCTCCTCAATAGAAGTCGAGAGCGTCCTCTATCAGCACCCGGCAGTGGGCGAAGCAGCCGTGGTGGCCGCTCCGGACGTTCGCTGGGGGGAAACGCCCGCTGCCTTTGTCGAACTGAAAGCCGGCATGAACGCCGATGCGGCGCAACTGATCGAATTCTGCCGGGCGCGGCTGGCGCATTTCAAATGCCCACGGCTGGTTGTATTCCGGGAGCTTCCCAAGACCTCGACGGGCAAGATCCAGAAATTCGTCATTCGCGAGTGGGCTGCGGAACTCGCCGAAAACAGGCCGTGACGCCAGGCCCGCCGGGTGAAGTGGCGGGTCAGTTCAAGCCGACCACGAATGACAGGGTAGGGCCGATCTCCCGATTGACCACCACGTCGGCAATGCCATCGAGGGGGGTTTGCTCCCGGTTCACAATGGCCACCCGCGCGCCGATGCGTTTCGCATACTCCGGGAAACCGGCCGCCGGGTAGACCACCAGGGAGGAGCCGGCAACGACCATCAGGTCGCATTCTTCAGTGACCTGCTGGGCGCGTTGCATCGCGTCCTCCGGCATGGCTTGCCCGAAGGAAATGGTCGCCGACTTGACAATGCCGCCGCACTGGATGCAGGGCTGCACCCGCCCGACCTCCCTGAACTGCTGCTCGAGGTCGGCCATTTCGTAGCGAATTGCACAGGACAGGCACTTGGCATAACCGGCGTTGCCGTGCAGTTCGATCACCTGGTCGTCCGGGATGCCGGCATCCTGGAACAGGTTGTCGATGTTCTGCGTGATGACCGCGATGCAGCGTCCCTCATCGACCAGATGCGCCACACTGCGGTGGCCGGCATTGGGCCGGGCGTCCTCCAGGGTGCGGTCGCCGCTGAAGCGGCGGCTCCAGGACTCCTGGCGAACCTCCTCCGAGGCGATGAAGTCCTCGAACTGAATGGGCTTCATCCGCGTCCACAGGCCCGTACCGGGGCTCCTGAAGTCGGGAATGCCGGATTCGGTGCTGATGCCGGCGCCAGTGAAGAACACGATGCGGTCAGAGGCATCGATCAGTGTCGCGAGCGCTTCGACGTCCTTGCCGGCCATGTGGCCGATGATAGCAGACCGGTCGCCCGGTCCGGCGCTCCCTTTTACGTGGGCAGACTTATGAGTAGACTAGTCATCGACATCTATTCCCTCGGGGGTATGGGACATGCGCAGGATTATTGGCGGCCACGGCGACGAAGATTCTGACGAACACATCAATCTGACGCCCATGCTGGACGTCGTGTTCATCATGCTTATCTTTTTCATCGTCACGGCGACGTTCGTCAAGGAAGTCGGCCTCGATGTCAATCAGCCCGACGATGCGCCGAAATCAGAGGATCCGAACAAGAAGAGCATCGTCGTGCGCATCACCAACCGCGACCGCATCGTCATTGCCCAGCGCGATGTCGACTGGCGTTCGGTGCGCGCCAACATCGAGCGCCTGCACGCCGAGAACCCGGAAGCGCCGGTGGTGATTCAGCCCCACTCCGACGCGCAGACCGGAACCATGGTGCACGTCATGGACTCGGCACGACTGGCGGGTGTGACGAACGTTTCGCTGGCATCGAATTAGCAGTTGCCCGCGGGCCCGGCCGGCGGCCGGGGGTCACTCGATATAGAACAGCGTGACGACCTGGCCGTCGATTACGCAGAAGCGCCCCGATCCACCTTCGATCAGTCGATTGGGTTCATGGTCCCCGAGATATCGAATCGTGAATGAACCGCATCGCCAGTCGATGTCGGCTTCCACCTCGCGCAAGCCTATGTAGCGCCCGACGATGGGGTTGACCGCTTTGTAGGCGGCCTCCTTGCCACTGAAGCGTACCGTGGCTTCCAGGGGATGCTGCCACTGTGCGGCGCGTTCCGCCCTGGTGAAAAGCCGCCGCTGCAGGCGGGGATTGGCCAGTGCGAGGCGGTCGGCGTCTTCGATATCGATGCCAATACCGCGCAGGGAACCATTGGAGATCACGGCCGCAGCCCGGCGGTCGCTGTGGCTGATGGAGCCGATGAAGCCGTTCGGCCAGCTCGGGCGTCCCTGGGCATCGCGAAAAATCGGAGCCGAATGACCGGCCAGGCGCGTCATTGCCAGCCGGGCGAAGTGACGGCCGCTGGCAAACTGTCGGCGCCGCTTGGCGATGGCGCCCTCGATGCCGTGCGACTCGCCAGGCAGCATCGGGTAGTCGTCCACCGGGCCAGCTTCGGCCACGCACCCATCGGGCAGGTCGATTTGCAGTCTTGCCATGGCTCAATTGTGTAACGAGCCGTTGACTATTGCCATTCTTCGAAGCCTGAGCCTGGGTGAAATATAAATGCAAATTATTACCATTTGCCGTTGACATCTATTTCCATCGCCCTATAGTTGCGCTTCGGGCGGGCGTGCAGAGGCAAAGGATCACCGTGATGCAAACAAGAGGTATCCGGGTAGCGGTTACTTTTGCGGTAGCAGTGGCGCAGCCGGTCTTGGCGGAGGTCGAGCAGTCATACCCGTTCTATGAAGAGATCACCATCGTCGGCACCCGGGAGACGGTGCGAGACGTCAACGGTGCGGCGCACGTTGTCGGCCCGGAAGAGTTGCGGCAGTTCGAATACGCCGACGTGCAGCGCATCGCCCGGCAGATACCCGGTGTCTCGATTCAGGTGGAGGACGGTTACGGCCTGCGCCCCAATATCAGTATCCGCGGCGTGGCCAGTGAACGCAGCGGCCGCATCACGCTGCTCGAAGACAACGTGCTGATCGCACCGGCGCCGTATTCCGCGCCCGCCGCCTACTATTTTCCGACTGCCGGCAGAATGGCGGCATTCGAGGTTCTGAAAGGGCCATCGGCCATCACCCAGGGGCCATACACGATCGGTGGCGCGTTCAACATGATTTCCACGCCGATTCCGGCGCAGCGGCGGGGCAGGGTGGTTGCCGAGGTGGGCCAGGACCGCACCAACAGAGTGCATGCGTTCTACGGGGCGACGGGCTCTTCCGGTCTTGGAATTCTGCTGGAGACCCACCAGTGGTCCGCCGACGGCTATCAGGATGTCGACCGCAGCAGCCGTGATACGGGCCTGCAATTGCAGGATTACACGCTGAAGGTGAGCCATGCGCCACCGGATTCCCGGCACAGCATCGACCTCAAGCTGCAGTTCGCCAATCAGAAGTCCAATCAGAGCTACCTG
>CAZNFI010000026.1:0-1727 GCA_964572185.1 uncultured Pseudomonadales bacterium | reverse complement strand
CCTCACCGATGCGGATGTCCATGCGGACCCGTATCGCCGCTATGGGCTCTCAGCGCTGGATCGAATCGACACGGAACACCGGCAGGTCATTGTCCGCTATGAACTGGCGCTGGGCGAGCATGCGCAACTGTCCGCCACGGCCTACAGCAACGAGCATGAACGGGACTGGTTCAAAACCGAGGGCATCGACTTCGACGGCAGCGACAACGCCGAGGCGTTTTCCCGCACGAGCTGGTCATCGGTGGTTGGCGCCGTCAATCGGGGCAACAGTCTCGGTGGGCTCCCCGCGGCTCAGTTGAAGAGCATCCTGGACGGGGTCACCGACACACCCGCCGGCAGCATTCAGTTGCGTTCCAACGCCAGGGAGTACTTGTCCAGGGGTGTGCAGTTCAAGCTCGACTGGGCGTTTCAAACCGGCAGCGCAAGCCATGCTCTCGAAATCGGCTCACGCATCCACGAGGACGAGGAAGACCGGCTGCAGCGGAACAGCAGCTACCGGCAACTCGATGGCCGGCTGGTACTGGATGATCGTGGGTTGCTGGGCAATGCCGGCAATCGCATACAGAAGGCGCAGGCACTGGCATTGCATATTCAAGACCGTATTGCGCTGGGTCGTTGGCTGGTGTCTCCGGGTTTGCGTTACGAAGACATCGAACAGCAGCGTGTGCGCTTCGAAACCCGTCTTGGCCGCACCGGCGACCCGGCATCCCGCGCCTCCGGCAATCTGCGCGGTACCAGGGAGAACCGCGCCCGGGTCTGGTTGCCCGGGGTCGGGGTGAGCTTTGCACCGCGTGATGGGTGGCAACTGTTCGGCGGCATACACAAGGGCTTCACCGCGCCAACCAACGCTGCCGACGTCAAGGAGGAGCGTGCGCTCAATTACGAACTCGGACTGCGAGCCAGCGGCTCGACCTGGTATACGGAACTCACCGGTTTCCTGAGCGACTACGACAACCTGCTCGGGGTCTGCACTGCCTCCTCGGGGTCGGATTGCGAGGTCGGCGATGCATTTAACGGAGACGCAGCCACGGTCAAGGGCCTTGAAGTTCTGGTGCAGTTCGAACTTGCATGGGGCGCCGGCTTCGACCTGCCGCTGAACATTGCCTATACCTGGATGCGAACGCGCTTCGATTCGAACATTGCCGATACCGACTTTTTTGGTGCGGTGGGGAAGGGCGACCCGATTCCCTATGTTCCGGACCATCAGTTTCATGCCATGCTGAGTTTCCTGCGCGGCCCGCTGGAAGCCCATGCCGGCCTTCACTATGTCGATGCCGTCTGTGTGCGGGCAGCCTGTGGAGCGTTCGAGAAGACCGACTCGTCCGTCACCGTGGACCTTGCCGCATCCTGGGCGCTGTCGGATCGAATCGACCTGTTTGCACGGGTCGAAAACCTGACCGAGTCACGCGCCATACTTGGCCGGCAGCCGTACGGCGCCCGTCCCAACAAGGGCCGTACCGCGGCGCTAGGGGTGCGCATCGGCTTGTGACCCTCCCGCCCGGGGCAAAAGTCCGTCTGCATTCGAACGCCGCTGCACTCGGGTAAGCGCCGCCGCGTATTCTTCATGCGAGGGGTATTGCCTGGCGCACCCCGGCTGAAGGCGCCCTCCAGCCGGCCCCACGTACTGCCGAGTATGCCGGCACCGTCTTCCGGTCCGCGCGGCCGCGCAGGACGGCGCCTCGACGCCCTCGCGACGACACTAGGAGTCGGGAACCCGGCGCGCCGGG
>CAZNFI010000025.1:21679-23138 GCA_964572185.1 uncultured Pseudomonadales bacterium | reverse complement strand
CAACGGCGTTACGAAACTGTGCTCAACTGTCAAGACGGGACATCCTCAAGAACGCCAGGCGCCTCGCCTGGCGGCAACGCGATTCGGTTCGCGACTTGGAGAAGCTGATTGATGGTGCGACTCAATCTGTACACAAGCGTGCCACTCGATGATTCCAGGGCGGTGACTCCGCGTAGGCGCGAGTGCCGCGTCGGCAGGCCAGCGACTACGCTGCTGCTGGCGTTGTCGCTGTTGTCGGCGGCGCTGCCGAACGCCCGGGCCGATGCGCCCTCGGCCAGCTATCGGGTCACGTTCGAGGGAACCTGGACACCGGCCGCCACCCCGGGCGGGCTACCCGGCGGCGCGCATTTCTCCAGCCTGATTGGCGCCGTGCACAACGACGGCGTGGCCTTCTGGAGACCGGGCGAGATGGCCAGCCCGGGCATCGAGTCGATGGCCGAAATCGGCGGGACGAGCCGGCTCCGGCAGGAAATCGAGGCCAGCGGGCACGCCGACGCGGTGCTTCAAAAGTCCCCGGGCAGCGGACCCACGCCGGTTGCCGACCTCGACTTCGAGGTAACGCGTGACTTTCCGCTGGTCACCCTCGTTACCATGATCGCCCCAAGTCCGGACTGGTTCGTCGGCGTCTCAGGGCTGTCCCTGCTGGACGACCGGGGGCAGTGGCACTCGCGCCTCGAGGTCGACCTGTTCCCGTACGACGCCGGCACCGAGGACGGTGAGCGGTTCTCGTTGAGCAACCCGGACACTGTGCCCCAAGGGGTCATCACCAGCATCAGGGGCATGGGCAGGTTCACCGACGAACCCATGGCCCGGCTCACATTCGTGCTTCAGGAAGTGAGCGGTTCATTCGTTCATGTGCCGCTGTTTCCGCCGACATTCGAAGACATGGACCCTCAGGGATTCGTGCGAGTGATCAATCGCTCCTCTGCAAGCGGGAGTGTCGAGATTGTGGCCGTGGACGATGCCGGGGCGCGGTCGGAACCGCTCGAACTGTCCATTGCCGGGGGCGAGACCAGGCATTTCAATTCCACGGATCTGGTGATGGGAGAGGCGGACAAGGGCCTGTCCGGCCACGCCGACCCCGGGGAAGGCGACTGGCGCCTGGAAATGCTCAGCGCGCTGGACGTCGAGGTTCTTTCATTCATTCGTGCTCAGGATGGATTTCTAACGTCGATGCATGACGTCGTGCCTCGGGATGGCGACACCTATCGCGTGGCGATTTTCAATCCGGCGAGCAATCAGCAGCAGGAGAGCCGGCTGCGCCTGATCAACCCGGGCGCCGAGAACGCTGAAGTAACGCTCTCGGGAGTCGACGACCGGGGCGTCTTGGCAGAAGTTGAATTGACTCTGGAGATTGCCGCCGGCGCGGCTGCCTGGTTGTCGGCAGAGCAACTGGAAACGGGCCTCGGCGATCGGCAGGCCGGGTTGGGCGACGGTACAGGCAAATGGCAATTGCAGG
>CAZNFI010000025.1:0-21649 GCA_964572185.1 uncultured Pseudomonadales bacterium | reverse complement strand
TGCTGAAAAGCGAGACCGGCCACCTCACCAACCTGTCGACGGCGCCGCACCGGCGCATCCGGAACCGATAGTCTTGGCGACTCGGGCACGCGCCAGTCAGAAACTCGCGTTCTTTGGCGTGCGCGGAAACGGAATGGCGTCGCGGATGTTGTCCATCCCGGTCATGTACAGCACCAGGCGCTCCAGGCCCAGCCCGAAGCCGGAGTGGGGAACGGTGCCGTAGCGGCGCAGGTCGCGGTACCACCAGAGATCTTCGGCGAGGCCGTGTTCGGCGAGGCGCGCGTCGAGTACCTCCAGGCGCTCCTCGCGCTGGCTGCCGCCAATGATCTCGCCGACGCCGGGCACCAGCACGTCCAGGGCCGCTACCGTCCTGCCGTCGTCGTTCTGGCGCATGTAGAACGCCTTGATGTCCTTCGGGTAGTTGGTCACCACCACCGGGCCCTTGGCGTACTGTTCGGTGAGCCAGCGTTCGTGTTCGGTCTGCAGGTCGAGGCCCCACTCGACGGGGAACTCGAAGGGCTTTCCCGATGCCTGCAGGATGCCGACGGCGTCGCCGTAGTCCATGCGCACGAACTCGGCTTCGATCATCTGCTCGACCCGGGTGATCGCTTGCTTGTCGATGCGCTCGGTGAAGAACCGCATGTCGTCTGGGCGCGCGGCGAGTACCTCGCGGCCCAGGCACTTGAGAAAGTCCTCGGCAAGGTCGGCGAGATCGTTCAGGTCGGCGAAGGCCACCTCCGGCTCGATCATCCAGAACTCCGCCAGGTGGCGGCTGGTGTGGGAGTTCTCGGCGCGGAACGTGGGCCCGAAGGTGTACACCTTCGACAGCGAACAGGCGTAGCATTCCACGTTCAATTGCCCGGACACGGCCAGCCAGGTTTCTCTGCCGAAAAAATCCTCGCCGAAGTCGGTGTTGCGATTGACGGCATCCAGGGTCGACACACGGAACAGGGCGCCGGCCCCCTCGCAGTCGTTGGCAGTGATCAGCGGCGTGTGCACCCACAGAAAACCCTGTTGCTGCAGGTAGCCGTGCACGGCCTGGGCGATGGCATTGCGCACCCGGGCGATGGCGCCGAAGGTGTTGGTGCGCGGACGCAGGTGGGCGACCGTGCGCAGGTATTCGAAGGTGTGCCGCTTCTTGGCGATGGGATAGCTTTCCGGGTCGTCCACCCAGCCGATCACCTGCACGGCGCTGGCCTGAACTTCCCGGTCCTGGTGCCGGCCCCGGGACTCGACCAGTCGCCCCTCGATGCGCACCGCACAACCGGTCACGAGCGACTCGACTTCCGATTGGTAGTTGGGCAGAGCACCGTCCACGACTGCCTGCAGGCCGTCGAAACAGGATCCGTCGTGCACCTGCAGGAATGAAAAGCCGGCCTTGGAGCTGCGTCGCGAGCGCACCCAGCCCTCGATGCAGACCCGGGTTCCGGGGGCGATTTCGTGACTGAGGATGGCCTTTATCGAGTTTGCTGTCATTGCGGCTCAACGGGCGTGCAATCCGGCCACGCATGATAATGGATTGCCGGTGTCGATGGACCGGCGCAAGCGATGGCGCGCCGGCGCCGATGCTGGCATGGTAGTCGGCGTGCAAGATTGGGCAGATTGCCCATGTTCTGGCGGTATCGGCCAGAACGCTGCTTTTGTTGGGCTTGGTGAGATTCCCAAGGTTTTGAAAATAAATGGAAAACACCGCCTGGTACCGATTTTGCAACGTACTGTGCGATTGACGAAACCCTGAGGACTGATATGGACGAACAAATCAAGGAGCGGCTGTCCCGGCGCTCTGTCTGGGTGCGGGCACTGTTCATGGTGATCTTTGCCCTTGCCTACGCCATCGCCGAATTCCTGGTCTGGGTCGTGGCGGTCGTCCAGTTCTTCGTGGTGCTGTTTACCGGTGGCGCAAACGAACGGCTCCTGCAGTTCGGCAACAACCTGAGCGCCTATGCCTGGCAGGTGCTGCGTTACGTTACCTTCAATTCCGAGACGCAGCCGTTCCCGTTCAACGACTGGCCGGACGAAGAGGTGGGCGAGAACCCTTGGGCCGGAGAACTGCCGGAGGAACCGGAATCCGACGGCTAGGCGGGCCACGGCTGCGGCAGCCGAAAGCGGTGCATCCGACGTTGCGGAGATAACCGCCCGGTGACACTTGCTGCAACCGGTCGGGCGCATATTCCGGGGGGTGTTCAGGCCCCCTGGCGTTCGAGCCCGCGAATCGCGTCCAGCGCAATTCCGGACTTGAACGGGCTGTGCCGCTCGATCCAGGCGATGTCCTGTTGCACGTGGTGGCGTTCTTCCTCGAGGAACCGTGCCACCGCGGCGCGCAGACCGTCGTCCCTGATCCAGTGAGCGCTGTAGGTGGCCTGGGGCAGATAGCCGCGGGCCACCTTGTGCGGCCCCTGGGCGCCGGCCTCCACCCGAGCGAGTTTGTGGGCGACCGCAAAGTCGATGGCCTGGTAGTAGCACACCTCGAAGTGCAGAAAGCGGTGGTCTTCGATACAGCCCCAGTTGCGCCCGTACAGCGCATCGCCGCCGATGAAGTTGAGGGCGCCGGCTATGTAGCGGCCGCCCCGGCGGCACATCACCAGCAGCGTGTGCTGTGCCATGGTCTCGTTGATGCGGCTGAAAAAATCCCGCGTCAGGTACGGCGAGCCCCATTTCCTGGACCCGGTATCGACGTAGAACCGGTAGAAGTCGTCCCAGTGCGCCTCGGTCAGGTCCGCCCCGGTGAGCCACTCGACGTTGATGTCTGCGGCCAGCGCGTCGCGGCGTTCGCGGCGCAGGTTCTTGCGTTTCTTCGAGGACAGATCGGCCACGAAGTCCTCGAAGCTGTCGTAGCCCGGGTTGTGCCAGTGGTATTGCTGATCCATGCGTCGCAGATAGCCGACTTCGCCGGCGAGGCGCCATTGGCGTTCGGGCATGAAGGTGAAGTGCAGCGAGGAAACGCCGGCCTGATCGGCAACCTGGGCGCAGGCGCCGAGCAGGCTCTGTTCGGCTTCCGGATCGCCATCGGTGCAAAGCAGGCGCCGGCCGGTCGCCGGCGTGAACGGCACGCTGCCCTGCAGCTTGGGGTAGTACTTGCCACCGGCGCGGTGCCAGGCATCGGCCCAGGCGTAATCGAACACGTACTCGCCCTGGGAGTGCCCCTTGACGTACATCGGCACGACGCCCAGCACCTGCCCGCCTTCGCTGAGTTCCACATGAAAGGGTTGCCAGCCGGTTCTGGCGGTGGCGCTGCCGCTGGCCTCCAGCGCGTGCAGGAATGCGTGGGCAAGAAACGGGTTGAAGGGTTCGCCGGCCGGGTTTGCGCACCGGTCCCAGGTGTCCGCATCGATCTCGTCGATGCTGTGCAGGATGCGCGCAGAACGTGCCGCCATGATCGGGCCACCCTACCACGATGCGTCGTTTGCCGGGTAAATGGGCGTTGATGTGGAGAGGTTGGTCACATATCGGAACACTCTCGACAGGTCGCGCAGCAATTTGCTCGCGTCGCGCCAGCGGCATTCGAATGCCGGCGGACTTTTGCCACGGGCTGCTAGACTGTAACGCCTGCAGTGCGGGACTCCAGCGATGAGCGATGAATCGCGCGACAAGAGTGCGCTGCTCGGCGAACTCAGGATTGACCGTTCGGCCGAGCCGGTATCCAGCGGCCGGCCCCTGAAGTGGTTCCTGCTCATTGCGATTGCCGGAGGGCTGGGGTTCGTCCTGTGGTTTTTCGAGTTTCCGGGCGAATCCGGCGCTCTGGCGGTCAACACCGCGGTTGCCCGGGAGCCGCCTGCGGCCGGAGGGCCAAGCGTGCTCGATGCCACCGGCTACGTCGTGGCCCGCCGCCAGGCGACGGTGAGCAGCAAGGCAACCGGCAAGGTCATCGAAGTGCGCGTCGAGGAAGGCCTGGTGGTCGAGGAAGGGCAGCTTCTGGCCCGGCTGGACGACAGCATTCCCCGCGCGCAACTTGAATTGGCCCGCTCGCAACTCGAAGCGGCGCGGCGTTACCTGGCCGAAATCGATGTGGAACTGCGCCAGGCTCGGCTGGATCTCCAACGCACCGAGGAACTTGCCGAGCGGGCGCTGGCCAGCCAGGCTGATCTGGACCGTAACCGGCTGACCGTCGAGGGCCTGATCGCGCGCCTGGAACGCTCCCGGCAGGATGTGGTGGTGGCCGAGCGCAGCAGCGCGGTGCAGCAGCGCATCGTCGAGGATATGCAGATTCGTGCGCCCTTCGCCGGCATCGTCATCGCCAAGGCCGCGCAGCCCGGAGAGATGATTTCGCCGGTATCGGCTGGCGGCGGCTTCACGCGCACGGGCATCTGCACCATCGTTGACATGGACTCGCTGGAGGTCGAGGTGGACGTCAACGAGGCCTACATCAACCGGGTGTACGGCGGACAGCCCGTGCAGGTCACGCTCAATGCCTACCCGGATGACGGTTATGCCGCGCAGGTGATCGCCATCATTCCGGCGGCAGACCGCAACAAGGCCACGGTGAGAGTCCGAATCGGCTTCATCGAGCGCGACCAGCGGGTACTGCCCGACATGGGGGTGCGGGTCGCTTTCCTGGAAGAGCGCGCTTCGGCGAGGCCGGTGGAAAAGCCTGAGGGCGTGCTGGTGCCGAGCGCCTCTCTGGCCCAGGACGGTCGCGGTGAATTCGTCATGGTGGTCGATGGCGGCGCCGTCGCGCGCCGGGCGGTCAGGCCGGGCGTGCGTCAGGGCGGGACCGTGCAGATTCTCGATGGCCTGAGAACCGGCGAACGGGTGGTAACGGACCTGACCGAGGAGTTGCTGGCGAGCTTTGCGAGCGGTGAGCAGTTATCCTTCGCCGATTGACCGCGCCGGGCAGTATCGTATGCAGTGCGCATCATGAGACCGGGGAACAGCAAATGGGATTGGTGAGTTGCCGCGGAGTCGAGAAGCACTTCGTCAAGGGCAGGGAGGCCGTAGAGGTTCTCACCGGCATCGATCTCGAAATCGACTCGGGCGACTTTCTCGCCCTGATGGGGCCGTCCGGCTCCGGCAAGACGACGCTGCTGAATCTGGTCGGCGGGCTCGATCGTCCGAGTGCGGGTGTCGTGGAAGTTGGCGGCCAGGCGCTTGACGGCATGAACAGCAGCCGCCTGGCCCGGTGGCGTTCGGAGAACATCGGCTTCATCTTCCAGTTCTATAACCTGCTGCCGGTTCTGAATGCCCAGCGCAACGTGGAACTGCCGCTGCTGCTGACCCGGCTGTCGGCAAGGCAAAGGCGGCGCAACGCGGCCATGGCGCTTGAGATAGTGGGGCTTTCCGACCGCGCCCGGCACAAGCCGGGCGAACTTTCCGGTGGCCAGCAGCAACGCGTGGCGATTGCCCGGGCGATTGTCGCCGATCCCACCCTGCTGCTGTGCGATGAGCCGACCGGCGACCTCGACCGCGACACGGCGGATGAGATCCTGGAGTTGCTGGAGACGCTGAACCGGGAGCACGGCAAGACCATCGTCATGGTTACCCACGACCCCAAGGCAGCGCAGCATGCCACCCACACCCTGTTCATGGACAAGGGCAAGCTGGCGGGGCAGGCGGCTTGAACAAGCTGGGCCTGGTGTGGTCGAACCTGCTGCGCCGCAAGGTGCGCACGGTGCTGACGGTGTTCTCCGTGCTGGTCGCGTTTCTGCTGTTCACGCTGCTGCGCACGGCAACCGATGCCTTCAACAGCGGCGGCTTCGGTGAACCGGGCATCGACCGGCTGGTCGTGGCGCCGAAATATTCCATCATCGACCCGTTGCCGGTGGCCTCACTGCAGCAGATCAGGTCGGTGGACGGCGTCGACAATGCCACCCACGCAGATTGGTTTGGCGGCATCTATCAGGACGCGCGCAACTTCTTTCCCCAGTTTCCGGTGCAACCGAGGGAGTACTTCGACCTGCACCCGGAGTACCTGATCGATGCCGGCGAACTCGAGGCGTTCGCCAACACACGCACCGGCGCCGTGGTGCCCGCCGGGCTGGCGGGCAAATTCGGCTGGAAAGTCGGGGACAAGATTCCCCTACAGGGGCAGATTTACGCCAAGCGGGACGGGTCGCGCCTGTGGGAATTCGATCTGGTGGGCACTTTTCGCGGCCCTGAGGACGAGCCGGAACCGATGGAGTTTCTGTTCCACTACGATTTTTTCAGCGAAGCCAACGAATTCGGGCCCGGCAACGTCGGCTGGTTCATCGTTCGCGTCGTCGACAGCGAGCGCGCCGCCGAGATCGCCAACAGCATCGATGCGCTGTTCGAAAACTCCCTGAATCCCACGCGAACCTCCACGGAAGCGGAGTACAACCGCCAGTTCGCCGAACAGGTCGGCGACATCGAGCTGATGATGACGGGCATTCTCGGTGCCGTGTTCTTCACCATCCTGCTGCTCACCGGCAATACCATGGCACAGGGATTGCGGGAGCGGATTCCGGAACTGGCGGTGCTGAAGACGCTCGGATTCACCGACGCGGGGGTGGCCTGGCTGATGCTCGGTGAGGCTGTCCTGCTTTGCCTGCTCGGTGCGGCGCTGGGCATCGCGATAGCGTTCGGGGTGGCGATTGTCATCGGGCCGCAACTCGAGAACATGCTCGGCGCGTTCGAAGTCACCTGGTCGGTGGCGACCGCGGGGCTGGGGCTTGCGGTGCTGCTCGGCCTGGTTGTCGGTGCGGTGCCATCCCTCGCCGCGGCGCGCCTGACCATCGTCGATGCGCTGAGAACGCAGCGGCAATAGGGTCGAATCGGACCATGCTCGGGCAGATTTTCGAAATTACCGCCATGAACATCCGCAACCTGCCGTCGCGTCTTGGCAGTTCCGCGGTGATCGTGGTCGGCATCGCTGGCGTGGTCGGTGTGCTCGTGGCGTTGCTGGCCATGGCGTCGGGCTTCGAGGCGGCGCTTGAGCGCGGCGGCGCTGCTGACCGAGCCATCGTCCTGCGCGGCGGTTCCACCGGAGAGATGCAGAGCAACCTGTCGGTGGATGCCGTGCGCATCGTCGCGACCATGGAAGAGGTGGCCCGCTCCAGTGCCGAACTCTATCTCGTGGTGGACGTTCCCAAGCGGTCCACCGGGCAGCCCGCCAATCTGATCGTGCGCGGCGTGCAGGACGCCGCCTTTGCCATTCGGCCGGAAGTCAGGATTGTGGCCGGTCGCGCGTTTACGCCCGGGACCCGCGAACTGATCGCCGGCCGTGGCGCCGTGGCCGAGTTCATGGGCATCGACCTGGGGGCGACGGTCAACCTGCGCGACGGTGAGTGGACCATCACCGGCTTGTTCGAGGCGAACGGTTCGGCTTACGAGAGCGAGTTATGGGCAGACCTGCCCGTGGCCCAGTCGACCTTCCGGCGCCCGGGAAACGTGCAGTCCATGCGCATTCAGGTTACCTCGCCGGACGACATCGCGCCGCTTGCCGAGCGCGTGCAGGCCGATCCCCAACTCGATCTGGAAGTGATCGGCGAGCCGCAGTATTTCCAGAATCAGTCGGAAGCGATGAGCGGGCTGATCAGGGGCTTTGGCTACACCGTTGCGCTGATCATGGCGGTCGGCGCGGTGTTTGCGGCGCTCAATGCCATGTACACGGCCGTGTCGGCACGCACCGTCGAGATTGCCACCCTGCGCGCGCTTGGTTTCGGGGGCGGGCCCGTGGTGGTCTCGGTGATTATCGAGGCGCTGTGCCTGGGCGTGCTGGGGGGGCTGCTGGGCAGTGCCGTGGCCTACTTCGGCTTCAACGGCTTTACGGTTTCCACGCTCAACCAGGGGTCTTTTTCGCAGATCGCATTCGATTTCGCGGTGACGCCGCAACTGCTGACATCCGGACTCGCCTGGGCCGTTACTCTCGGCCTGATCGGTGGCCTGTTCCCCGCGGTTCGGGCAGCGCGCCTGCCCATAACCACGGCGCTGCGCGGCGAATAGCAATCATTGGCAAGCCCGCCTCGGGTTCGCAAGTACCACATTGCCAGGCTTCTGTTTCCTGCAAGCCACTGCCTTATGCCGTTTGCTTATGCCGTTTGGCGGCTTGCCAGTTGCCTGACGAGCGAACCCTCGTCCGGAAACGAACCGGTCTGATGCTTGGAGTAGACGAGTTCGCCGTCCACGGTCACATCGAAAATGCCGCCGCCCCCTTCAATGAGCCGGGCATCGGTAGCGAAAGCGTCCCTGAGCCTGGCAGCCAGACTGACCGCCTTTGGCTTGTAGTTTCACTGCACGCAATATTTGATCGAGATGTCCACTGTTCCCTACCCGTGGCCTGAGGAGATACGCCGCGAAGGATAGACCGGCGGGGGCCGATTTGCACCCGCGCGACGCGCCACTTTCCAATCCGCGCGGCCGGTCAATCGACCAACCAGGGCTGTCGAACAGTGGATTCACCGCTGCAAATCCGTTCACGTACCGTGATTGGAGGCTGTTTTCTGTGCATCCTCGTCCGGGTTCGATACTCTAGCGTTCTTGAGGATGCCCCGTCTTGACAGTTGAGCAAAGTTCCGCAACGCCGTTTGGAGAATGCGTTAGCATTCTCGCGGGTCAGAACAGCGCCATTTCCAGCCCCAGGGCGAGTGCCAGGCCGAGATCGTGGCACTGCGCGAGGTGTTCGCCGGTTAACTCGCCCTTGGCGATTACCGGTTCCTGCACCTCGATGAAGGGATAGCCCCGGGCGATGCGCTGAATCGCGGTCAGGGCGCCGGTGCCGTCGTTGCCGGCGCTGATGAAGACCGAGTAGGGCAGGGGCGCGAGCTTTCCCTCCACGACATAGAACGTGCGGTCGAAAAAGTCCTTCATGGCGCCCGACATGTAGCCGAAATTCTCGGGCGTGCCGAGCAGCACACCGTCGGCCCACAACAGGTCATCGGCTCCTGAGTCCCGGCACAACCGCTTGCGCACCTCGACCCCGGACACGTCGGGACCGCAAGCGCCGTCATGCACGGCCTGCGCCATGCGTTCGGTGCGCTCGGACTGGCTGTGGTAGACGATCAGCAGGTGTTTCATTGCGGGAAAGTATACTGGGGGCATGCAACCGTCAGACATTCATGCGGCGCGGCAACGGATTGCGGGCCAGGTGCAACGCACCGCCTGTACCCATTCGAGAACCCTGTCGGCGATTACCGGCGCCAATGTCTTCCTGAAGTTCGAAAACCACCAGTTCACGGCATCGTTCAAGGAACGCGGAGCGCTCAATTGCCTGTTGCTGCTCTCGGAACAGGAACGCCGGCGCGGGGTGATCGCCATGTCTGCCGGCAACCATGCCCAGGCACTCGCCTACCACGGTTCCCGGCTGTCGATACCGGTGTGCATCGTCATGCCCCGTTCGACGCCGAACGTGAAAGTCGAGCAGACACGGGTATTCGGTGCCGAGGTGCATCTCATGGGCAGCACCTTCGACGAGACCCTGGCTGGTACCGAGACATTGGCCGGTGAGCGCAACCTGACCCTGGTGCACCCGTTCGACGATGAGCGCGTGATCGCCGGGCAGGGTACCGTCGGGCTGGAGATTCTGGAGCAGGCGCCGGAAGCGGATGCGGTGATCGTTCCCGTGGGTGGTGGCGGTTTGATCGGGGGCACGGCACTGGCGCTGAAATCGGCGGCCCGCCGCATCGAAGTGTGCGGCGTTCAGGTCGAGCGGTTTTCAGCCGCCCATGACCGTTTTCACGGCTGCGGCGGCAAGCGGGACGCCGAAGGAACCGTTGCCGAGGGCATCGCCGTCAAGACCCCGGGCGAGAACACCTGGCGCCTGATCGAGTCCTGTGTCGACCGCTTCTTCCTGGTCGATGAGACCCAGGTCGAGCAGGCCGTATTCACGCTGCTGGAAATCGAAAAAACGGTGGTGGAAGGCGCGGGCGCCGCGCCGCTGGCAGCGCTGGTGGCAAACCCGGATCGTTTCCGCGGCAGAAACGTGGTGCTGGTGCTTTCCGGGGGCAACGTCGACATGATGATTCTGTCATCGGTACTGCAGCGGGGCCTGGTGCGCAGCCATCGCCTGGCGCGCCTTGACGTGGAGATACCCGACATGCCGGGGGCGCTGGCGCAATTGACCGCGGTCATCGGCGAACTCGACAGCAACATCGTCGACATCGTGCACCAGCGCACCTTCGGCGCTTCGTCAGTACGGGCCACCATGGTCGAACTGGTGTTGCAGTTGCGCGGCGAGGAACAGGTGGAGCAGGTGCTGGCTGCGCTGGGCGAACGCGGCTACCAGGCGGTGTTTCGCAGTGAGGCAGTCCGGCACGGCTGAACCGGGCGCGTGCCGGCCAGCCGGTGGGATGGTGCGGTCAGCGCAGCAGCCAGGCGCTGAAGCGTTCGTTCATGTCCTCGCCGTTGTCGGCCCACCATAACCAGTCGCTGTGCAGCGCGAATTCCGTGTTCCGTGGTGCGTTCGGCAGGTGCGGCGCCATGTCCACGCCGGTTTCCGCGTGGGTGGAAATCAGCGCTTCGGCCGACCGGCGCACCGGGCTGTAGGCGATGTACCGGGTGATGGCGGCCAGGGAGCCTGGCCTGGATGCGTAAGCCACCAGTCTCTGCGCGGCGGCCAGGTTTTTGGTGCCGGCGACGATGGCAACGTGCCCGGTGTCGAGTATCTGGCCGTGCCAGACGATGGTGAACGGCTGATTCTCCAACACCTGGGCATTGAAAATGCGGCCGTTGTAGGCGGTGGTCATCACCACCTCGCCATCGGCGAGCATCTGCGGCGGTTGTGCGCCGGCTTCCCACCAGACGACCAGCTCCTTGATGCTGTCGAGCTTGCGGAAGGCGCGCTCGATGCCTTGCGGCGTATCCAGTACGGCGTATACCTCATCGACCGGGACGCCGTCGGCCATCAGGGCAAACTCCAGGTTCGCCAGCGGCGAGCGGCGCATGCCCCGCCGGCCGGGGAAGCGCTCGAGGTCGAAGAAGTCGCCAATGGTCTGCGGCGCCTGCGTGCCGATGCGCTTGTGGTTGTAGGCGTAAACGGTGGAATAGAACAGCATGCCGGCGCCACACTCGCTCAGCATGTCGGGGTAGTAATCGTCCTGCGGCGACTCGCCCCCGGGTGCTGCTGCCAGAATGGACGGGTCCATGACTTCGAACAGCCCTTCGTCGCAGCCGCGCACCAGGTCGGCGAATTCGAGGTCGACGATGTCCCAGTGCACGCTGCCGGCTTCCACCTGCGCGCGCACCTGGGACAGGCCGCCGTTGTAGTCCTCGAGACCGACGCGGATGCCGGTTTCGGTGGTGAATGGTTTCAGGTAGGCCTGCTCGCAGGCCCGGGCATAGGAACCGCCCCAGGAAACCACGGTGATCGACTCCGCCGCCGACAGGCTGGCGCCGATAAGGGCCAGGCTGCCAATGAGGGTGGCCTGCAGCAACTGTTTCAAACTGGCGTTCCCGTTTTTCCGCACATGCCGGCATGCTATCACGCGGCTGGCGGAGGGTCGTGAGCCGGCCAACGGTCTGTCGAACCACGGTCGGCGTTGACGGTTTTTTTGCTATCATCCGCGGCCCCGATAGCTTGGTGTCCCAGGGTATCGAAGTCGCCAGATTCGGAGAACGTGGACGTGGCGAAGTTGCAGCATCCCCTCACGGGAGCCCTCTGTACCTTGCGCGATGACGGGTTGGTTGAGGTGGACAACAACGGCAGGAAGGGCCTGTTCAAGTTCGATGGCGAGCACGTCAGTGGCGAATTGCGCATCGCCGACCTGCACATGCCGCTCACGTCATCAACACCCATCCACAGGGCCTGGCGAGCCTGGGCGACGAGAATTCACAGTACGATGCGTGGGGCAACTTTTCCCGGGCAATCAGCCCGGGCGCGACGCCCGGCCCGCACCTGCGCCAGCGACCGAGCGAGCAGGAGATCTACGATGCGCGGACCAGAGCGCACGGAGGCGTGCCTGACAGCACGTCGAGTACGCGGCGGGAGCACGGCCAGTGATTTCGCTGCTATTGACGACCGCAGTAGTCTATTTATTCATGAATAGGAGCGGTTAGGGGAATACGTCGGCTGACTGGAATTCAGCCCTGAACAATCGAACGCCGAGGAAGACATATGCGCGAAGCCTGGATAATTGATCACGCCCGTTCCCCCCGCGGCCGGGGCAAGCCCGGCGTGGGGTCACTGAGTCATCTGCATCCGCAGCGCTGCCTGGCCCAGGTGCTGAACGGGTTGCAGGAGCGGGTCGGTTTCGAGCCCGGGGACATCGAGGACGTGGTGGCCGGCTGCGGCACCGGCAGCGGCGACCACGCACACGATATCGCCCGCATGTCGGTGCTCGATGCAGGCTGGCCGCTGTCGGTCACCGGCGTCACCCTGCACCGCTTCTGCGGCAGTGGCCAGCAGGCCGTCAGCTTTGCGGCCATGGGCGTTCTGTCCGGACACCAGGAGGCGGTGATCGGCGGCGGCGTGGAGTTCATGTCGCGCTATGCGCCGGTGCATGCCAAAGGCTTTCACGCCAACAACGAACACCTGCGCCACATGCACCCACAGGTGCCGCAGGGCATTTCCGCCGACCTGATCGCCACCCTGGAGGGGTTCTCCCGGGAGGATGTGGATGGCTATGCGGCGGAGAGCCAGGCGCGCACGGCGCGATCCATCGAAGAGGGGCGCTTCAAGGAGGCGCTGGTTCCCATCTACAACGACGACGGGTCGCTGGCGCTAGACCGCGACGAGCACCCCCGGCCGGGCACCACGCTGGAAAGCCTGCAGGGCCTGAAACCGTCGTTCGAGGCGATGACCGGCATGCATGTGGACGGATTCGATCGGCCCTTCGGCGAAATGGTGCGCGAGGTCTATCCCGACGTGGATGCCATTCGGCACGTGCATCACGCCGGCAACTCATCCGGTGTGGTCGACGGCGCCAGTGCCGTGCTGGTCACCAGCCCCGACTATGCGAACGCGCACGGGCTCAAGCCGAAGGCGCGTATCCGCATGACCGCCACCGCCGGCACCGAACCGCTCATCATGCTTACCGCCCCGGCGCCGGCGGCGGCGAGGTGCCTGGAAAAGGCGGGTATGCAAACTGGCGACATCGACATCTTCGAGATCAACGAGGCGTTTGCCTCGGTAGTGCTGAAGTTCATGAAAGAGCTGGATGTCGATCACGACATCGTCAATGTGGATGGCGGCGCCATTTCGCTCGGCCACCCCATTGGTGCGACTGGCGGCATGTTGATCGGCACGGCGGTGGAGCAGTTGCATCGGCAGGACAAAGAGACCGCCCTGGTCGCCATGTGTACCGGCGGTGGCATGGGCACGGCGACGATACTCGAGCGCATGTAGCGGAAACCGCCCGGCGGTGCGGTTCAGGAATGAACCTGTTTGGGCTGGGTAGGGTCCAGGCATATTTTTATTCCAGATAGTTATATCGACGCGCTCAGTGATACCATAAGTTGCAGCGTAGTCTGCAGATTGTGGAAAAGTGTCACCAAATGTAACGAAATGGTTGACGGCGGGGGGCCGTTTAACGACTATTCGCTATCACGTTGTCCATGCCAGATGGCATTCCCACTTGCGTATGAGGCGAGACCACTTCGCACACAACATCGCAACGACCTGTGGCGTTACGGCGAGGCCGTTTCCGGCGACCTCGCCTCTGGCGGCGCGACAACGGCATTCCTGTCGCAAGTATTCCACCGGCGAGAAGTAGCTCCAGGGCCGGCATGAGTTACCTCAACGGATTCATCGGGTTAGGTTTCATCCTGCTGGCACTGCTCCATCTCGGGGTTCCCGATGCATCCGTGCTGATCGGCACCTACCTGTTCGGGTCGGCGCTGGCGTTTCTGACGCTGGTGCGGCGCCTGCCGCTCAATGTGGCGCGCTTGCTGGCGCTGGTCACCACTGCCGCGACCTTCTTCTATTTCATAGGCTTTTTCCAGATGGCTCCGCATCTGGGCAGTGGCTGGTACGCGGTGCATACCAAGGCTCTCGGCCAATTGCTCGGGGCCTTCGCCATGATTCCGGTACTTGCGGATTACAGCTGCCGGTTGAAGGCGGATTGCCTGGAAGCTGGCGCGCGCCACCGGCTCGGTTTCTTTTCCGTACCGCAAAAGCTCAGCAAGCAACTGCGCGTCTGAACGCGATAGTGGCCGTGCCGTCAAGGGCTGGGTCAGCAAATCTCCGGCTGGCTACAGCGCCCGTACCCGCGGCATCACATCGGTAAGGTAGGCGTCCAGCGCCTCGGCGTTCCAGGGGGCGCGTAGCGCGATGTTGATTTCCTGGGCGCCCGCTTCGATGTACTCGGCAAATCGTTCGACAGCCTGGTCTGGCGTACACAGCAGCGCGCCATCCGGGATACGTCCGCGCAGCACGCGCCAGTCGTCGGCGACTCTGAGGCGCTGCCGTTCGACGTCCTCGCGGTCCACGCCGAGGTTGAACATCAAGTTGATGCTGCGCCTGATGGCGCGCGGGTCCCGCTCCTGCTCCTCGCACCAGTGGTCGAGCACCTCGTTGAGGCGCTTGAACTCACTCGGTGAGAGATAGGGGGCATTCCAGCCGTCGGCATGTGCGGCGGCGATCTTCAGGGTGCGGCGTTCGCCGACACCGCCCACCCAGATTGGCAGCCGCTGCTGAACGGGTGTCGGCAGACAGCTCGCATCCACCGCCTGGAAGTGCTTGCCGTTGAAGTTGGTGCGCTCCTCGGTGAGCATGCTGCGAATGACCTGTATGGCTTCCTCGAGCATGTCCAGGCGGGTTCCGATGTCGGGAAACGGATAGCCGTAGGCGGTTGCCTCCCAGATGTGCCAGCCGGCGCCAAGCCCGAGTTCGAAGCGACCGCCGCTGATGTGATCGAGGGTGGTGGCAGCCTTTGCAAGCAGCGCCGGGTTACGGTACCCCACGTAGAAAACCAGGCATCCGATACGTGCCCGGCTGGTCTCCGCAGCCAGCGCTCCCAGGGTGGCGAGCGCCTCGAAATGCGGTTCGGTGCCGTTCTTGGGCGGCGCTTCGTAGAAATGGTCCCAGGCGGAGATCCAGTCCACGCCGTGACTATCGAGTTTGCGCCACAGGGCACGCATGGCGTCCATGGACATGTTCTGCTGGCCGATGTGCACGCCGAGAGACAGGCTCACGAGATAGGGCTCCTTGCGTTGTTGTGTTGCCGGGGGCCAGCCGTCGGCCAGCCGATCGCTAGCTTGCTGTTAAATGCGGTCGAAATCCAGCCCGAGCCTTGCGGCTGCTCCAATCGGTGTTGTTCATGGTGGTGCCGGCGGGCCCGTGTCATGTCGCGCCGCTTTTCCGATTCGCCAACAAAATGGGCGTTTTCCTACAGCACTTGCAGACATCGCCGATTTCAATGCGACCGCAGGACATGGAGAATTCCCCCCGCTTGTTCAACCACGAACCGCCCCGGCGACGTTCAATACCCTTCCTCCCCGAAACCTGTCGCCGGGGTTTTTTTTCGCGAGAGCGACTCATCCGTCCGCATGAACGCCGATCCAGGACTCTGGTGGCCCGTACATTAGTCCGCCGGATGGACCCGGCGCTCGAACGCAGGCTCCTAGGTCGGAACGGGTTGGCGGCGAAGCCGTGTCTTGAGCCGCTGTACGAATGCGGCCGACTCGTGCGGCAGGGCCAGCATGGCCGGCGTAACCACCAGCGTGAGCAGCGTGGCGAAGGTCAGGCCGGAGACGATGGCCTGAGCAAGGGGTACCCAGAACGCGGACAGCATGCCGCCATAGATGATGGTGCGATTGACCAGGTCGATGCTGAAATTACTGGCCAGCGGAAGCAGGCCGAATACGGTGGTCAGCGTGGTCAGCGTCACCGGCCGCAGGCGCTGTGCGCCGGTGCGCACGATCAGCGAAACATAGTCCAGTTCCGGGTGCTCCCGGCGCAGGTGGTTGTAGGTGTCGATCAGCACGATGTTGTTGTTCACGACGATGCCGGCCAGGGCGACTATGCCGATGCCGCCAAGCACGGCGCTGAACGGATTGCCGGTCACCAGCAGGCCGATCAGCACGCCGGCAGTGGACAGCACCACGGCGAACAGGATCAGGGTCGACTGATAGAAACTGTTGAACTGCGTGACCAGCAGAATGAACATCAGCAGCAGCGACAGCATGAAGGCGACGAACACGAAGGCCATGGCGTCTTCCTGCTCTTCGTTGGTGCCACGGAAGCGGATCTTCAGGCGCGGGTCGATGGTTTCGGTGGCGAGCCAGGCCTCGATTTCCCTGACTTTGTCATCGGCGAGCACGCCCGGCGCCGTGTCGGCACGGATATACTTCACGGGAATGCCATTGGAGCGCTGGATGGTGTCCACATTGGGCACGGCTTCCCGGCGCACGAAGTTCGAAATCGGCACCAGGCCCTGTGCGGTGCTCACCGTCAACTCATCGAGCATGCCGATACCACGTGCCTGCAGGGGATAACGGACGCGAATGTCCACCGCATCATCGGATTTGTCGGGCCGGTACTCGCCGACCTTGACGCCGTTGGTGACCAGTTGCACGGCGATACCGACCTGGGAGACATCGGCGCCGTACAGCGCCGCCTGCGCCCGGTCGACGGTGAGCTTCCACTCCACCCCCGGCAGAAACAGCGTGTCCTCGATGTCGCGCAGCCCCTGTACATGCCGGTTCATGTAGTCCAGCACCCGGCGCACCGCCGGCTCGAGCAGGGCTTTGTCGTGGGAAGCGAATTCGATCTCGATGGGCTTGCCGTCGTGCGGCCCCTGGGCCATCTGCCGAACTTCGACGGTGATCCCGGAAAGCTCCGAGGTTCTGTCGCGAATGTCCTGCAGAATGGCGGTCGCCGAGCGGTCCCGGTCGTTTTCGTCATGCAACTCGATGAAGATGCGGCCGACGATGTCAAAGCCGCCGCCGCCCCAGCCGGCGTTGCCGGTCAGGGTGGTGTGCGTATTGACGTCGACGATGTCGCCGGTGTGCAGAATCAGTTCCTCCGCTTCGCTCACCAGTGAATTGATTTCGTCGGCGGCCAGGTTGCCGCGGGCTCGTATTGTGGCGATGGCGAACTTGGCCTCGGTATCGGAAAAGAACACCATGCCCTTGCCGTACTGGCCGTATGCCCAGAATGAGCCTGCGACGATCAAAAGCGCCAGGGTCAGGGTCAACCAGGCATGGCGGGTGGCCACCTCCAGAACACGCGCATAGAGGCCGGTGATCGACGGCATCTCTGCCGGGTTGCCTTCTTCGAGTTGCCGCAATGTCTCCACCGCCTGTGCGTCCCGGGCACCGGCGCGGCCGAACAGGGTGCCCAGCACCGGGCCGAAGATCAGCGCGTACAACAGCGACCCGCTCAGCACCGTAAACACGGTAACCGGCAGGTAGCGCATGAACTGCCCGGAAACACCTGGCCAGAACATCAGCGGCAGAAAGGCGACCAGGGTGGTGCCTACCGAGGCGGCTACCGGCCAGAGCATGCGCTTGGCCGCCAGTGCATAAGCGCTGCGGCGGTCGAAACCCTCGACCATTTTCCGGTCGGCGTACTCGGTCACCACGATGGCGCCGTCAATCAGCATGCCGAGCCCGAGCAGCATGCCGAACATGACCATGAAATTGAACGTGTAGCCGAGCAGGTAGAGAAGGACCATCGAGAACAGGAACGAGACGGGAATGCCAAGCCCCACGATGATGCCGCTGCGCAAGCCCATCGCGGCGACAACGACGATCATTACAAGCATCAGAGCCGTGAAGATGTTGCCCTGCAGTTCGGTGACCTGGGCGAGCGCCCAGGGCGCCTGGTCCTGGGAATAGAGAATGGCGACCTGTCCAGGCAGGTTCGGGCGGAAACGGTCGACGGCTCGCTTTACGCTGTTGACGGTGTCGACCACGTTGGCGTCGGCGCGCTTTATGATATTCAGGGAGATGGTGGTTTCGCCATTCACCCGCGCATAGCTGGTTCGGTCCTTGAACGTTCTGCGTACGGTCGCTACGTCGCCCAGGGTAATCACCGTGTCGTTGTTGACACGTACCGGCAGGTCGAAGACATCCCGCGCCTGCTCGATCACACTGGGCACCTTGATGGAGAAACGCCCCTGGCCGGTATCGAGGCTGCCGGCGGGTATCAGCCGGTTGTTACGCACGATGGTGCCGATCAGTTCGTCATTGGCGATGCGGTACGCTTCCAGTGCCTGCGGATCGATGATCGCTTCGAGCACTTCCTCCCGGTGCCCCTGCATCTCCGCATCGAGTACTTCGGGAATGGTTTCAACGGCGTCCTTAAGTTCCACGGCCAGGTCGTAGAGCACCCGTTCCGGCACGTCCTCGCCGACGATGTTCACCTGCAGAATCGGAAAGTCGTCGGTGGTGGTTTCGCGGATGATCGGTTCTTCGATGGTGCTCGGCATCTCCGGCTTGGTTCGGTCGACGGCTTCGCGCACATCGAGCAGCGCGCGATTGAGGTCATGGTCGGCATCGAATTCGACCATGACCGTGGCGGCGCCTTCCGAAGCATAGGAAGTGACTTCCTCGATGCCTTCGACATTGCGCAGTTCCGTCTCCAGCGGCAACACCAGCAGGCGCTCTGAATCCTCCGGCGCGATGCCTTCGTGGATGACCGTGACGACGTAGAACGGCACCTGGATATTGGGTTCGTTGGCGACCGGTATGGCACTGCGGGCGATCAGGCCTGCGAACACCACCATGGCCATCACCATCAGGGTGGTCTTGCAGCGATTGATCGCCGCATCGATGACGGCCTTCATGCGCTGGTGGAGCGGTGCCCGCTGGTGAAGGAGGTGTCTGCCTCGCCGCCCCCCGAGTCAGGCGGCGGCGCCGACGCGGGCATTTCCGTGGCGGGTTCGAAGTCGACCTCGACGTACTCGCCGGGTACCACCAGTTCCTGGCCGACTGTGATCAGGGTGGTTACCTGAGGCAGGCCCGAGACCCAGACCCCGTCGCCGTCTTCCCGGACGATTGACACCTCGTGGAACTCGACCTGCCCCTGCTCGTTGACGGTGCGCACACCGATATTGCCCTCATCGTCCAGGGCAAACAGCGCCGGACTCACTTGTTGTGCGAGTGCCCGCGCGATCGGGATCGAGATTTCCGTGGTGATGCCGCTACGCAGTTCGTAGGATGGATTGGCGACCGGAATCTCGATGCGATAGGTGCGCGTGGCGGCATCGCTCTGCTGCCCGATGAAGCCGATCCGGCCGGACAGGGTGCGCCCGTCGCTGGTGATGCCGGTGGCCTGCTCGCCGACCGACACGCGCAGCACGTCCGCCTCGGAGATGCGGCCGACCAGCAGCATTGGGTCGAGGTCGACAATGGTGGCACAGGATGAGCCTGGCGTGACGTAGTCGCCGACTTCCTGGTGAACCTCTTCCACGATGCCGGCAAACGGTGCGCGGACGGTGGTTTGCGCCAGTTCCAGCTCGCTGCGTTTGAGTTGCGCCCTGGCGGCCGCCAACTGCGCCCTGGCCTGGGCTATGGCGGTCTCGGACTGAAACCCGCGGGCTTTCAGTTCAAGGCGGCCGTGGTACTCGATGCGGGCTTGCTCGACGGCTTCGCGTGACTCGGCAAGGTTCGCCTGCCGGTCTTCGACGGAGACCCGGCAAAGGGCATCGCCGGTGGCGACGCGGGAGCCCCGTTCCACCGGACGATCGATGATTGTACCCGTCAGTTCGGCGCGCACCTGCACGGTACGCTTGTTTTCCGTCCTGCCGCGCACGCGCAACTGCTGAACCTGGGGCGCGGCGTGGATGATCCGGGCCCGTACCCGGGTGGGCTGGCGGTCCTGGACCATTGCCGCGCGTTGCTTGGCCAGTTCCGCCGGTGTGCGGTTGGGGGCCGGGTCGTCCGAGCCGATCTGCCCGCTCAGCAGCCAGATGCCGCTCAGGACGGCGATCACGGTGGCGGTGATGTAAGTGCGGCGCATGGTGAATCCTGGGGGTCGGGCGGTTGCTCGGTACTGGGACAGCAACTGTGACGCGCTGCAATAACCCTGAGTGCTACGAAAAGTAACACATTGTGTTGCCTGAGGCCAACGGCGGTTTGCGGCGGCAGTCTGCCAGGGCGAGGCCGCTGTTCAAAAAAAACTACCAGACGCCGGTATTGTCCATGTCCTGCCAGGGGTCGGCGGGCGCCAGGGCGTCTCCTCGCTGCAGCAGTTCGACGGAAACGCCATCTGGAGAACGGACGAATGCCATGCGGCCGTCCCGGGGCGGGCGATTGATGGTGACGCCCGAGTCCATGAGGTGCTGGCAGGTGGGATAGATGTCATCGACCTGATAGGCGAGGTGCCCGAAATTGCGGCCGCCGGCGAGTTCCTCAGGATCCCAGTTCCAGGTCAGCTCCACCTGGGCGGACTCATCGCCGGGAGCGGCCAGGAACACCAGCGTGAAACGGCCCGCTTCGTTTTCGTAGCGGCCAACTTCCGCGAGCCCAAGCTTGTTGCAATAGAAATCGAGGGATTCGTCGATGTCGGTTACGCGAACCATGGTGTGCAGGTATTTCATGCCCGATATTCTCCCATTGCCGTTGTCTGTTCGACGGATGTGTGCTCGAAACCCGGTTGCCCGTGCTGAATTCCGGGCGCATCGCCCGAGGCGAGGCTATCAGAATCGATCAGGGCAACGCGATCCTGTCAGCTTTGAGCCGACCCGTCGATAACTGCAGGACGCGCACAGTCGCAAAGATGATCGTCTCCGGAAACGTTAGTGTCCTAAACGGATCCGGTCATCGCAAGTGTTTGCGGCGGGCCAAAAAAAACCCCGCTGACGCGGGGTTGGCCAGATCGGTCATCACAAGGTCTATACGGAGAGTTGGGATTGACCGTTTACAGGGCGAGAAAGGACAGCATGCTAGCTGCAAGCGTTGCGAATGCGCCAAGAAGAAGCGCAGTCTCATTCGCCGACAGGGGTGCATCGCTTTCTTTCGTTTCGATTCCAGTCATGTCGATTCCATTCATGTCATCCACCTTGGCAACGGGTGCGACCTGTAATCGGTTAACGTCAATGCTAGTAGGCAAAGCTGAAAGCAGTTCTCAGCAAATGTGGAATGAAAATGGAATGATTTTCAAGGCGTGAGTAATGCCGAGGCATGTGCGCCGGCACGCCGTGTGGATGGTTTCAGGCGTGCAGGAACCGGATATAAAGGTAGGCGACACTGGCGAGGGTGAGCGTTATCAGGGCCAGAAGGCTCCAGGTCGCGAGCCGCTTTGATGGCCGGTACTCGGCCGGTACTTCGGCGCCAAGCATGGCGCGGTGGTTCAGCAGGGCATAGACCGGCGCCATGACAAATCCGATGGTGGTGGTGAGGTCGATGAATCGGGTGAACGATGTCAACAGCGTCGCCATCAGCGTGAACGACCCGGCAGCGACCGCCCAGGTAAGCGTCGGCAACAGCCAGGCCGGCGCCGGGCTGCGCTGCAACCGGGACCAGGCGTAGGTAAACTGGCGGGGATAACCGTCGATGACCGCCAGCAGGGTGGAGAACATGGCGGCGATTGCGGTAGCGCCGATCAGATAGAAACTCCAGCCGCCGACGGTTTCGGTAAAGAGGGCGATCACCTGCGCTGCGAATTCGCCGGCCGAGTCTCGGGGCTCGATGCCCGACTCGTGCATGACGGCCACGCCGAGCAGCAGAAAACCGATGCCCAGCAGCATGGCCGTGACATAGCCCACATCGAAATCGAACCGTGCCGACCTGTTGGAGATGCGTTCGCCGCTCTCCTGCATTCGGGCGCTGGTCCAAACCGAGTTGAGAATCGAGGTGTCGACTGGCGTCGGCATCCAGC
>CAZNFI010000024.1:0-23390 GCA_964572185.1 uncultured Pseudomonadales bacterium | reverse complement strand
GTCGTTCACGTTCACGGCTGGCACCCTGAGCTGGCCGTCGCGCAGCATGTCGTGCAGCCGGTGCACGCCCGTGGTGGTTTCCTCGCTGATACCGTGAATGTTGTGCAGCATTGCCGGGTAGCGCTCGTGCACCATCAGCGTCAGGTCGCCGCCGTCATCGAGCAGCAGGTTGGGGTTCCAGGGCTTGCCGTCCTTGAGCAGGGTCTGTTCGATGCACCACTCGTACTCTTCCTCGGTTTCGCCTTTCCAGGCGAACACCGGCACGCCGCGGGCGGCCATGGCGGCGGCGGCGTGGTCCTGGGTGGAGAAGATGTTGCACGACGACCAGCGCACCTCGGCGCCGAGCGCCATCAGCGTCTCGATCAATACCGCCGTCTGCACCGTCATGTGGATGCAGCCGACGATCCTGGCGCCGGCCAGCGGCTTGTCATTGGCGTACCTGCGGCGCAGCGCCATTAGCGCCGGCATCTCTGCCTCGGCCAGCGAGATCTCCCGCCGCCCGAAGTCGGCCAGGCCGATGTCGGCGACGCGGTAGTCGGAGCGGCTGGCTTCGGTCATGTTATGTTCCTTTGCGTTCAGGTGTTGAACCGGTTCGCAACAACGCTATGGTGTGCCCCGGAACCGGCATTGGGCCATGGGGCGGCGGATGCTACCAAAGCCGGGCTTGCAACCACAAAAAACCAAAGCGGATAGTTTGCGGCTGGGACGGTACGATCGATGCGCAATCTGCAGGGCAGCACTACAGGAAATTCGCCAGGTGACGGGTAAACCGATGCGCGACGAAGCGGCCGCGGAGGCGCCCGCCAGCAAGCTGCCCGAGGTGGGCACCACCATCTTCACGGTCATGTCGGCGCTGGCGGCGGAGCAGGGGGCGCTGAACCTTTCCCAGGGATTTCCCGACTTCGATGGGCCCCGCGAACTGATAGAGCGTGTCCGCCATTACCTGGAAAACGGCTTCAACCAGTATCCGCCGATGGCGGGCGTGCAGAGCCTGCGCGAGGCGATTGCGGTCAAGGTGCGCGACCTGTATGGGGCGAGTGTCGACCCGGAGACCGAGATCACCGTGACCTCGGGGGCTACCGAAGCCCTGTTCTGCGCCATGGCCGCGGTCATTCATCCGGGCGACGAGGCGATCGTTTTCGACCCGGCCTACGACAGTTACGAGCCGGGAATTCAGCTTCAGGGGGGCATCGCCCGTCATGTGCCGCTCGAGCCGCCGGCTTACCGGGTCGACTGGAACCGGGTCGAGGGCCTGCTGAGCGCCAGGACGCGCCTGCTGATCTTCAATACACCGCACAATCCCACCGGCACTGTGTGGCAGCGGGAAGACCTGCAACGCCTGGAGGCGCTGGCGCAACAGTACGGGTTCTACGTGCTGAGCGATGAGGTCTACGAACACATCGTCTTCGATGGCCGCCTGCATGAGAGCGTCTGCCGTTATCCGGGGCTCTTTGCCAGGAGCTTCGCGGTCTCTTCGTTCGGCAAGACCTATCATGTTACCGGCTGGAAGATCGGCTATTGCGTGGCGCCTGCAGCGCTTTCCGCCGAGTTCCGCAAGGTACACCAGTTTGTCACCTTCACCTCCAACACCCCGGTGCAGTACGGACTGGCCGACTTTCTCCACAGCCACCCGGAACATCACCGGCAACTGGGAGCCTTCTACCAGCGCAAGCGCGACCTGTTCTGCGAGTTGCTGCAGGGGTCGGGGTTCAGCATCGTGCCGAGTGCCGGCACCTACTTCCAGTTGCTCGGCTACGAGCGAATATTCAATGAGCCGGACGCGCAACTCGCTGTCCGCTTGACGCGGGAGGCGAAGATTGCGTCCATACCGGTTTCCATCTTCTACGACAATGCGCACGCCAACGACCACAAGGTTTTGCGCTTCTGCTTCTGCAAGGACGACGACACCTTGCGCCGGGGCGCCGGCATTCTGCGTGACCTCGGCGCACGAGCCGGCTAGGAGCAGGCACCGGATGTCCGTGCATCGCTGGAGGGGCCGCTGCTGGCTGCTGTTGCTGTTGGCTGCCGGGTGTTCGGAGACGCAACCGGGGGCAGACGGCGATACCCCTGTGCCGCCTCCGCATCCGGGCGAGGCGGTGTACGAACGCTACTGCTTCTCCTGCCACGCCGCGGGAGTTGCCGGCGCGCCGAAAACCGGCGATGCGGACATGTGGGCACCGCGCCTGGCGAAAGGCATGGATCAGTTGCTGCGATCCACCGTCGACGGCATGGACCCGGGCATGCCGGCCCGCGGCCTCTGTTCCGACTGCTCCGACGAGCAACTGCTCGCCGCCATCGACTACATGCTGGACAGCAGCCATTAGTCCACACCCGTCGCGAAGCTGACCGAAAAGTTGCGAAGTTCACCACCCGCATACCCGCTCGGTGCCTGCAAAAACCGCGGCACCAGGCATTTTGTTGCTGCAAACGCATTTCCGCGACACTGGCCCGAATCGTGCTAGCTTATTGCTGTGACAGTGTGAAACCGAGACGACACATGCACGACACCTACCAGCCCGGTGACATTGTGGCCCGACGCAAGGGACCCGTGATGCACAAAGGCATCGCGCTCGGCGATGACCGGATCCTGCACAATACCCCCTGGCGTGGCGAACACGTCTCCTCCGAGGCGGAGTTCCGCGCCGGCCGGCGGCTCCGCGTGAACAGGCTCGCATCCGATGCGCGGCGGCGCGCGCTCGAGACGGCGGGCGATGCCTCGCGGCGCTACAACCTGTTTACCAACAACTGTGAACACACCGTCAACCGGGCCGCCACCGGCCGCGCCACCAGCCCGCAGCTGCAGGGCTGGCTGGCAGGTGCCGGCATTGCCGTACTGACCTTTGCGGTGGTGCGTCACCCGTTGCTGGCCGCTGTCGGCTACGCCGTGGGCCGCAACCTGGTCAAGCGGCTGCGCCGCTCCGCCCCGAATGCCTGACGTCGGCACCGCCGCGGTGCCTGTTCGGGTCGATGCGAGCAACCGTTGTACACCCGAAGCGCAACGGGCTTTCAGCAATCTTCGAATGCCGCCGTCATCGGCGGGTAGCCGGGCAGCTTCAGGCGCAAGGCATGCAGCATCAGGCGATCTGCGCGTTGTTCCAGCGCCTTCGGCTTGCCGTACAGGGTATCGCCGAGGATCGGATGGCCGATCCAGCTCAGGTGAACGCGCAGTTGATGGGTGCGCCCCGTAAGTGGCTGCAGCAACAGGCAGCAGCCGGACGCGCCTGAACGCAGAACCCGCAGCCGGGTCTGGCTGGCGTACCCCGGTTCCGGGTTGGCATGAAACCAGCGGTTGCCGTCGCGGACGATGCCGTGCCGCGGCCCAGCGATCCGATAGCGGCTTTTGCGCCCCGCGCGCAGCGGCAGGTCGATGCAACCGGTTCCCCGCAGGTGCAGTGGCCCGACCGCCAGGGCCAAGTAAGACTTGCGCACCGTACGCTGCTGAAAAGCACGGGTCAGCCTGGACTGTGTGGCTCGGTTGCGGGCGACCGCGAGGACGCCGCTGGTGCCCTTGTCGAGGCGGTGCACCAGCAGCGGCCGGCCCAATTGCTCGCGTAGCTCATCCCACAGGCAGGGCGCTCCGCCGCGGTCGGCTAGCAGTGCGACTCCGGACGGCTTGTTGATTACTGCCAGGTCTGCGTCGAGATAGATGAAGTCGATCAATTGAGTCCGTCGGTAGCGCCGCTGGCGGCGGCTTTGCCCGCACCCCGGGCTGCGAGCCCGCATCATGGGCGCGGGTCGGCACATGGATGCGGGGCGCACTGCAGCAAAGTACCATAGCCCGCATGAGCAGCGATGCACACCGAAATCCCCTTTTCCGGCCCGGTCGCCCGCAAGCCGGGGCGAATGTCGGCATCGGCCACGGGCGCCCGTCATGAACCTGCGCGACCTGCGTTACCTGGTTGCCGTGGCGGAACACCGGCACTTCGGCCGTGCCGCCGAGGCCTGCTGCGTCAGCCAGCCGACGCTGTCCACGCAACTGAAAAAACTGGAGGAAACCCTGGGTGTGACGCTGGTCGAGCGCACCAACAGGCAGGTGATGCTCACCCCGGTGGGAGCGAACATCGTCGAGCAGGCACAGCGGGTGCTCGGCGATGTCAGCCGGCTGGTGGCGGTGGCTGAGGAACATCGCGACCCGCTGGGCGGCGATTTCCGTCTCGGCATCATTCCCACCGTGGCGCCCTACCTGTTGCCGAGAATTCTCGCCCCCGTGCGGGACGCGCTGCCGAATCTGAAAATCCAGCTTACCGAAGGGCAGACGGCGGTAGTCACGCGCATGCTTCGCGAAGGCGAACTCGATGCGGTGATCCTCGCCCTGCCTATCGGCGAGGACAACGTCGCCGAGGCGGTTCTCTACGAAGAGCCGTTCTATCTGGCCGTCTCCGAGCGCCACGCCAAGGCCGGCCATGCCGCGGTCAGCGCCGCCGACCTCGACGAGGAACAGGTGCTGCTGCTCGAGGACGGCCACTGCCTGCGCGACCAGGCACTGGAGGTCTGCAAGTCGCACAACGCCGTGGAGAACACCAATTTCCGGGCCACCAGCCTGGAAACGCTGCGCCAGATGGTGGCCGCGAATGTGGGCATCACGCTGATGCCGAAACTGGCGGTGATGCCCGGGGACAGCAGCGTTCGCTATGTGCCGTTCTCCGGGTCGAGCGCTCCGTCGCGCACCATCGGCATCGGCTGGCGCACCAGTTCGCCGCGGCTGGCGTTGCTAGAGCAGATGACCCGCGTCCTGCGCGAGGCAATGACGGCGACTGCGGCGGCACAGTTGCGCCACTGATTGGCCCGCCCCGCGAAGCGTTGCGGTCAGGCCATCATGACCCTGGCAAACAGCTCGTGTATGCGCACCGAGGTGCGCACGGCGGTCTCCGCGATCAGCCGCAGCAGGTGCTCGAAGCTGTCCGCTCCGGCGAGTTCGGCGATGGTCTGCTGCTGTTCGACGGTAATCGCGGCGGGGTTGAATGCGCCGCCGCAGGTCATGCGGAAAAACCCGTCGAGGTTCTGCCACAGGGTGGCGGCTTCGATCAGGTCGCGGGCGGCATCCGTCTCCAGCAATCCGCGATGTGCCGCTTCCTCGAAAGTTTCCCGCAGGCCGACCGGTTCCGAATGCGGGGCGCCGCCGGCGATTTCCAGGTACTCCGCGGCCAGTTCAAGGTCTCCCAGTCCGCCCCGAAAAGTGCCGACCGCCCAGATGTTTGCGGCATCGATGCGTTGCGTGGCCTGTCGCCGCAGTTCGGAGATGTCCCGGACGGTGGGGCGGAGGCCGGTTCCGCGCGCCAGCACTTGCTGTCGCAGGGTCGAAAAGTCGGCGCCCAGGTCGTGCTCGGCTGCGATGACGCGGGCATGGGCGAGCATGCGCAGTTCGACGGGGTCCGGCGGCGCTTCCAGGTACTCCCTGAGCCGTTGCATTGGAATGGCACTGATGAGTTCGCCGTCCAGGCGCAGTGCGCGCGGTGGCATCGCTTCGTAGAGCAGGCCATCGGAAGAGAGGTCGCGTACCAGCACCATGAACCGCTGCAGAAGCTGTTCGTGCCAGGCTTGTGGCGAGTCGGTGATGGCGCCGGCGGGAATCGGGTCGTGGTCGTAGACGAACAGCAGTTGCAACGGCGCGCCGTTGGCGAATTCGCGGCGCCCCGCGGCGCCGAGGGCGATCAGGCACAGGCGATGCCTGGGCGGTGCACCGTTTTCGCTGGCGAACTCGCGCCTGGTAGCGGTCAACAGTTCGCTCAGGCAGGTGTCGAGAATGCCGGTGAGGGGTTTGGCGGCATCAATCGGGGCAAGCGCGCCGCTGGCCATGTGCACGCCGAGTTGAATGGTGCGCTGCTCTGCCCAGTTGCGGGCCTCTTTCACCAGCTTGTCGGTGCCGGGCGCCCGGGCGGCGAGGGCGCTGAACTGGTTGCGCATTTCCGCGGCGCTGAACTCCCGGTCGTAATACAGGCGCACCAGGCCCTGGCGTGCAGCTCTGGTGGTTTCCGCATCGAGGCCCGCTGCATCGGGCAGCTGCAGTTTCGTGAACTCCTGGCTGCGCAGGCTCTCCCGAACATAGGGATGGCGTGACATCCAGGCGGTCAGGCGCGGCGCCGTGCCGATGACGCCGCCGACCAGGCCCGAAACCCGCTTGGCGCCGCCGGAGATGTCGTGCAGCACCAGCCAGAAAGCCGGCACGACGAGCAGTGCCGCCGGGGCCGACACCAGGATGCCGAAGGCCAGCGAGATGGCCATTGGCACCAGCAGCTGCGCCTGGGCGGTGTCGGTCAGCATCAGCGGCAACAGGCCGGCAAAGGTGGTGGCGGTGGTAATCAGGATGGGTCGGAAGCGGGTAAGCGCCGAGTTGACCAGGGCATCGAACAGGCTGGCGCCGCCGGCGCGGAAGCGGTTGACGCCGTGAATCAGCACCAGGGTGGAATTGACGACGACGCCGCATGCCGCGACTACGCCGAACAGCGATGCGAGGGACAGGCCGTGAATGGCGCCGAACGGTTTCAGCAGCGCGTGCCCCCACACGGCGCCCACCAGGGCGAACGGCAGCACCGACATGATGATCAAGGGCTGCGTATAGGAACCGAGCGGCATGGCCAGCAGGGCATAGATGGCGAGCAGCACGAACAGGAACAGCGGGCCCAGGGTTTCCACCAGTTCAGACTGCTCCTGGGCGCTTCTGAACCAGTAGGACACGCCCGGATACAGCGCCACGGTACTCTCCAGGAAGCCGTCGTCGAGGCTGCTGAGCACGGCGGCGGCGGAGGTGACGGTTGGATCCACGTCTGCGGTTACCCAGGCAAAGCGTGTGCCGTCGATGCGTTCGATAACGGAAAAGCCGCGCCCGGACTCGACCTGCGCGACGATCGCGAACGGCACTTCACCGCCGCTCGAAGTGCGAATGCGCAGTCCGTACAGCGACTCCAGCGAACGCCGCTCCTGCTCCGTGTAGCGCACCATGATGCGGATGTCGTCGCGGCCGCGCTGTATGCGCTGCGCCTCTTCTCCGTAGAAGGCCTGACGCACCTGACGGCCGAGGTCTGCAAGGGAGATGCCGAGCGCCTCGCCGGCAGGCGTTACCGACAGTTTTATCTCCGCCTTGCCCGTGTTCAGCGAATCGGTGATTTCGTGTACGCCGGCGAATTCCGCGAGCCGGCCGCGGATTGCCCCGACCACGGCGCGCATGTCGTCCCAGTCGGTGCCGGACACGCGTATGTCGATTTCCGGGGCGCTGCGCAGGCGATCGGTGATATAGCTGAGTTCCACCGCATCGGCGATCGGCCCGACGCGCTCCCGCCAGGTGGCCGCCACCGCATCGGTGGAGACCGAGCGATGCTGGCCAGGCGTGAGCTGCATCGTCACTTCGCCGAGATGCGCCCCGGTGTCGGCGACAACGAAGCCAACCCGGGAGCCGGCGGCGAAGTGTCCGCCCATGGTCTCCAGAATGTGCAGCACGGGCGCGTCTTCGAACCGGTCGGCAAGTTCGAGTTGCACCGCTCGTGCCGAATCGGCCAACTCGTCGATGGCCCGCTGCATGGCTGCCTCGCTGACCCCCATCGGCATGGTCAGCCTGGCTGTTACCGCATCGCCCTTCTGAGGCGTGCGCATGGAAAACGGCAGGTGTCCGCCGACGACCAGGCTGGCGGCGGAGGCCAGGGCGGCGAGTGCGATGGCCAGCGTCAGCAGGCGCTGTCGAAAGGCGCGCTCGGCCAGCTTGTGGAATGGATTGTCGATCAACCAGTTCAGCCCTTTTTCGAACAGCAGCTGCAGGTGCGTGAAGCCGGCCGCGAGCCGGCTCAAGGCTCCGGTCAGATGGGCCGCCCATACCGCGGCCGCGAACGCCACCGCCAGCGCCGTGCCGGTGCGCATGTCGGAGGTGACGACAAAGGCGGCAATCACCCCCACGGCCAGCAGCGTCAGGCCGAAGTCGCCGAGTGGCATGCGGCCGCTGCCGTGGCCGAGGTGCGCCGGCAGCACCATCTGGCACTCGATCAGCGAAAACACCAGGCAACAGATCACGGTCGCGGCCATGAACCCGTACACCTGGCCGAGCGTGCCGACCGCGAACAACAGGGGCAGAAAAGCCACGATCGTGGTGACCACGCCAAAGGTCACCGGCACCAGCACCTCCTGGGCGCCTTCGATGGCGCCGGCGAGCTGGCCGGCGCCGCGCGCTTGTGCTGAGTACACGTTCTCGCCGACCACAACCGCATCATCGACAAGCATGCCCAGTGCCAGGATGAAGCCCATCACCGACAGGGCATCGATGGAAAGCCCGAACCAGTAGATCAGGAAGATGCCGCCGAGAAAGGCGATGGGAATGCCGGCGGCCACCCAGTTGGCGAGGTTCGGGCGCAGGAACAGGGCCAACAGGATCAAGACCAGCAGCAAGCCCTGGATGCCACTGTCGAGCAGGGCCTGCAGGCGCACGGCCAGGGTGATCGATTCGTCTTTCCAGATGGTCAGCTGCACCCCTTCGGGATACCGGGCCGCTGCGCCGGCCACGAATCGATTGACCTGATCGCTGATGCGCCGCACGTCCTGATTGCCAACCCGGCCGACCTGCACCAGCGCTGCCGGCTGGCCATTGAATCTCAGTCCCTGGCCGGTGTCGGCGAATCCGTCAACGACGCGGGCCACGTCCCGCAACAGTACCCGAGTGCCGTCGCTGCGCGTGGTCACCAGCAGGTTTTCCAGTTCGTGGCCCCAGTACGCCTGTCCGGCGGTGCGCAACAGAATCTCGCCCTGTTCGGTCTTGATCGATCCGCCCGGCAGATCCAGTGAGCGCCGGCGCAGGGCATCGGCCACCGCGCCGAAGGTCAGATTGTTGCGCGACAGGGAGCTTTCGGAGACCTCCACGGAGATTTCGTACGGGCGCTCGTTTGCTATGGAGACATGCGTGATGCCGGGCAGCTTGAGGATGTCGTCGCGGACCTGACGGCCGGCTTCCTTGAGCATGCGCGCATCGGTGGGGCCGGTTACGGCAACCTCGATGACGACCTTGTTCGAGGTTGCCAGTTGCACGATCGGCCTCTCCGACTCTTCGGGAAAGGTGTCGATGGCATTGATCTGGTTCTCTACTTCACCGAGTGTCTGGAACCGGTCGGTGTCGTGGAACATCTCGACGTAGACCGTGCACAGGCCCTCGGCGGAAAGCGAACGAATCTCCCGGATGCCGACGATGCCCACCAGGCTCTCCTCGATGCGGGAGCAGACGCCGGACTCGACTTCTTCCGGCGCGGCGCCAAGGTAAGGCACCGTTACGACGATCAGGGGAATGTCGATGTCCGGGTACAGCTTCACCGGAATCCGGCTCAGGGAAGCCAGGCCCGCGAAGATCGCGAACCCCATCACCAGGTTAGCCGCCACATGGTTGGTGGCGAACCAGGCGACCATCCGCTTCACGGTGACACGCTGATCCCAAGTGAGAGTCGTGTCCGACCTGCGAACCGCGGCAGCACGGCGCAAGGAGTGCTTCGGAACAGGTTGCAGCACCGCATGGCAGTGCGGGCGCCTGGCATGCAACGGGTCATTGCCAGACGCCAACGAGCCTCAGGCTGCCGGGAGAGGCTGCTGGCGTGGCGCTTGGTCACCCTCGGTAGGCTCCCTGGTCGTTGCCGGAGTCGGTTCCCGAATGGCCCCGTTCCTCCAGTCCGCCGGGATTGCTTGCAGTCATTTCCGCAAAGTAAGCGTCTTGGCACTCACGTTCAAGTTCCGGCATTGGTCGGAAAATCGGTTTGGATTCTCACCGCCTGGGCTGAAAGCTCTCCGGGCCTTGGAACGGATTGTCAGAGCGGGCGGGTTCGCGTCCGTTGACGGCTGTTTCGCCGGGCTGGAAGCCGGACCGGTCGCGGTCAACGCGACATGTCGACTTCGAAGTGTGTTTTGTCGCAGCGGCTGTCGGAGCCGGCCAGGGACAGCTTCATCACCGCCACTGGCCCAGAGCCCGCTTCCTGCATCGTGTTGACGGGCACGTCGCGACTTCCGGCGCGCGGCGTTGGCGGTTCGAACGCTGCCCGTGCATTGCGCCACCGCTTCAGGTCGAGGTTGATCTTTGGCAGGCGCCCATTCGCCGAATCGGCGACGGCGGCGAGAAACGCCACTTCCGACTCTACCGGCGCGACCAGATTGCGGCCGGCCGCACAACTCAGCATGGGCACCTCATCCATGCAGGAACCGATCAGTGCCAGGCGGGCCGCGGCCTGTCTGCGCTCAGCAAGGTTGCGCGTCCAGTCCCCCGCCGGCGTCAACAGGGACTTGAGTTGCCTGGCGGCCGTGCGCAGGATGCATACCCTTGCTTCCCACTTGTCATTGCTGGCCTGCAACAGGGCCGCCTCTTTACGCAGCGTTTCGGCACCCCGATCCCATGACCCCTGTGCTCGAAGCAATCGCTGCTGCGTTTCCAGCCGTTTACGGATGTTGGCCGAGTCTCTATTGATAATGGCCTTCTTGTGGTCAATGAAGGCTTGGATGTCGCCGCCAAGGTGGGGCGAGTGTAGTGGTCCGAGCAGTTGCTGCGCCGTCTCCCGATTGATGTCGCGACATCTGTCCCACCCGGTGGCGTCGTCTTCCACGAACATCACGAACCGCCGCATGGTCAGTAAAACCTCGACCGCACGGGGTTTCCCGGACCTGTCGAGCACACCGATCTCGACGATCGCACGCGATTGCTCCATGTCCTTGAAAGCTGACCCATGCGCAAACCAGGTATCCACGTGCTCCGGCGTCAACAATGCGATGGACACGATACCGATCGATCGATCCTTGCCATCCAGGACCTGGCCGAGATCCAGCGGATTCGAGACCAGGGCGGCGGCGACCGCCTGCTCCGCGGCAATGCGGTATGCGGTGCTTTGCAGGAGACGCACCAGTTGGTTTGAGTAAGGATCGTCCGTTACGAACATCTCGACCGATTCGCCGACCAACTGCTCGTCCTGTTGCCGGTTCCAACCCGGCTTTTGCACGATGTTCAGGATGGCGCTGATCAGCGCTTTCGTTTCGCCGGCGCCTGCCGTTTTCAATCTGCTCAAGTCCAGTTCGCCGGCCAGCGGAAATTGATGCCGCAGGCCTGCGTACAGCACGTTGTCCGCAGCATCGGTCACCGCTGTCATTGCAAGCCCCGGCAGGTTTAGGTACCTGGCTGCGGTCAACCCCTGGGGGCTATCTTCTGCCGGATACCCCCTCACGAAGTGGGCTCCCAGCACCGTACCCGGGACCTGGTGGCATTCGACCGCGACCGGCTTGCTGCCGCGCACCGGTATTGTTGTCTGTACGCGGCGGCCTTCGTGAAGCCATGGAATTGCGCGCGAGCACCAGTACTCGGTAACGTTGTCATGGCGATGTTGCAGTTCGTCGAGCAGGCGCTTGCCGGCGCTGCCGATCGCGTTGTGCCGCAACTCCTGCTCGAGCATGTGCCGGCTGAGCGCCACATGGCGAATGCTGGCCATGCAGAGGTGGCACAATTCCCGCAACTCGGCATCGCTCATCGCCTGCGTCTTCATTTTCTGGCGCAGTATTTCCGTGGTCTCGACTTCGCTTTCGCGTTCACGAACCCTGCGCAGGGCGTCTGCCAGTTGCTTTCGGACCTGCCGGTCGCGCTGGCCCGCGATGAACTTTTTCAAGGCCCTGGTATTGTCCTCCTGGGCCATGACCCGTCCGGGCGTGAGCCAGTCGGACTCGCGATGCGGCGGTGCGGCAGGCACCGCCGCCGAGACCGGGCGCAAGACGGGGCGAGCCTTGTGTGGCGCCTCCGGTGCTGGCGTGGACCCCTGGGGAGCATGCGGCGCACTGACAGCCCTGGAACGAAGGTTCGTCCGCTTCGCCGTTTCGCTGGCGGCTGCCGGGCGCACGCTTGCGGACGCCAACGATTGGCCTGACCGGCCGGACGATCCGAACACCAGCCGGCCATCGACCCTCGCTGGACGGGGTTCCTCGAAAGCGGATCCAGACTCGCCAGCCCCAGCTTTGGCGGTTGCCGGTGAGATGGGTGCATTATGGTCCATTGATCGTATCCGGTACCTCGACGCTGCAAATTCGTGTGTGCCCCTGCCTGGCCCGCTGCAGGAATTCGGCTGCCCGGCTGGTCAGGCGGATAGACCAATCGAATGCGAAAAGGTTTCGCTCCGGCCAAGCGAGTGTGCTGGAGCTGGCGTTCCGTTCGAGGGAGCGCGCGCGGGCATGGGCGGATTCGGCGCGCGTTTCGGGCAGGCGCGCTGAACCTGCGCCGATGCGGGTTGGGTCAGGACGCAGCGACCGCGATGGGGCGAACGACCTGGCCCTCGATGGCATTGGCAAGTGTCGACAGGCAGATCAGTTCGCCGGGTTGCACGCCGCCCTGGATATAGGCTGCATCGCCGGTCAGGCGCAGGACATTCACGTTGCGGAATGACAGGCGGCTGTCTTCGGCCACCACATAGAGGCGGTCTCCCTCCTGCAGGGCGGTGCGCGGAACGATGACGACGTTTTCCAGCCACACGCCGAAGATCTCCGCCTGCACGAACAGCCCGACCGTCAAGGGCGGTGAGTTGCCGACCGGATCGTAGGGCGAGGCTACCTGGGCGATGATGTTGACCATGCGCGTACGTGGGTCGAGTTCGCCTTCGGTGCGTACCACCTGGGCTTCCCAGGCATGTTCGGCGCCGGCGAACTCGGCGCGCAGTATCACCTTGGGTGCGGGTGCACTGTCGCTGGCGCGCGCCAGCGACAGTGGCAGAAAAGCCAGGTCGACGTCGCGCACCGGCAGCCGCACTTCGGCATAGTCGATGGAATATAGCTTGGCGATGGACTCGCCACGATTGACGAACTGGCCGACATCGACCCGCTCGGTGCGCACGCGGCCATCGTAGGGCGCCTTCATCCAGGTGCGTTGCAGGTCGCGCTGCGCCCGGACCTGTACCGCCGTCGCCTCGCGCAGCGCGGCGCGAGCGATGCTGAGGCGATTGTGGGCATCGTCACGCACCGATTCGCTGACCGATTGCGTGATGGCCAGGTCTTCCTGCCGGCGAAACGCCCTTTCGGCGTTCTCGAGTTCGCTTTTCGCCGACGCCAACCTCGCCCGAGCCCGTTCCAGGGACACCTCATAGTCGACCCGTTCGATCTCCACAAGGACATCCCCGGCATTGAAAAACCCCCCGGACACCATCGATGGCGACACGGCGACGACACGGCCGGCGACTTCGGAAACCAGGTCGCTCGCTGTCTTGGGCAGTACTTCCCCATGCGCATCGACCGTCATCTGTACCCAGCGTGGCGCGGCCGGTGCTGCCTGTACCACCGGAATCTTCGGGTTCACGGGCTTCGCATCCGGTACCGGGCCGGCCGCGATGATCATGACGGCCAGCGCCACGCCACCGGCAAGCACGAGCAGGGCGCCCAGGTATTGCCTGATCATGTCCCGCGTGCTCCCGTGGCCGCGTGCGCCGACGATACAGCGTTCATTCCAGCAACGGGAGCGAGGGGCCCCCGTATGTCCTTGTGTAAAGTGGAACCGAACCGAAGCCCCCACCGGTCATGAGCGCGTGCCGCAAGTGTGCGGCGACAGGCGCACGTGTCGCTCGCGCGGTTGCGGCCAATGACAACGGGCGAATTCTGTTGCATGGGAACCCTGACCTTCCTGCCGTGAAAGTAAGCGTCTTTGGGCGCGCAATCAAGCGCGTCGGTGGTCAGGGTGGGCGTCCGCGGCGGGGTTCAATCCAGGTCGGCGAGCAGGGCAGCGGCGGTTGCACCGCTTGCCGTCACCGCGCAGTTCATTCGTTCGTGGTCGATGCCGAACCTCAGCGCTGCCCCTGCCTTCAGGCGGCCGATGGCGGCGCTGTCGAGTTCGAAGCGCATGAAATGCACCGCGGCCGTTTTTTCTTCCGTGGAGCGTTCGAGATCCTCGTTGGCGATGCAGAAGATCGCCGGGCCGTCGCCGATACGGGCCCAGATGCGGTGTTCGATGCCGGTCAGCGTCTTGAGCGCCCGGCGCCGCTGTTCGACCTCCGGGTACTCGATCATGAAGGTCGCCTTCCAATTGGCGCCATCGGGGATCAGCGGGTTGTAGGCCGCGATTTCCTCTTCGATCTGAGCGGGCTCGAATATGCGTTCCACGCGCAGCATCTCCTGCACCTGATACTTCATGGTGGTGAAGTCCTCGAAATAGAGCGTCGCGTGGTCGTTCAGTTGCAGTTGCCGCCGTTTCTTGTGGGCGATGACGGCAGCGCGGAAGGCGGGCCGTTCCATGGCGTACTGCTCAAGACTCCAGAGCTTTGACCGATCGAGCTTGTGCATGCTGCGGCGGCTTCAGATTCCGTAGGCGGCGCGCACCATTGAGATCGGGTGCTCGGCATCACCGCCTTCCCCCTGTGCCGCGAGGCCGTGGGCGATCAGGCGCCCGGCCATGGGGCAGTCGGATCCGAAGCGGTCGGCCTGCGCCTGCTTTACCCGGTTGACCACGGGCCGGGCGATCTTCATCGCCTTGGCATGGGTTTCCGCCCTGACCGCATAGGTGCCGTCGTGCCCGGAGCAGCGATCGATGGCGACCACCTCGGTGCCCTCGATCAGGTTCAGGAACTGCCGGGTCTTCATGCCTATGTTCTGCACGCGCTGATGGCAGGCGACGTGATAGGCAACCTTGCCGAGCGGCTGCTTGAATGCGGTGTCCACCAGGCCTGCCTTGTGGCGCAGCATCAGGTATTCGAAGGGGTCGAAGAATGCTGCCGCCACCCGCGCCACGTGCTCGTCGTCCGGGAACATCAGTGGCAGTTCCTGTTTGTACATCAGTACACAGGACGGTATCGGCGCCAGGATGTCATGGCCGGTCTCGATGGCTTCCAGAAATACCGGCAGGTTGGCGTCTTTCATCGCCGCGACCCGGTCGAGGTCGCCGAGTTCAAGCTTGGGCATGCCGCAGCAGTTTGCGTCGTTGAGAATGGTGACGGGTATGCCGTTGTGGGTGAGAACGCCGATCAGGTCCTCGACCACCTCGGGGGTGTTGTGGTCGCCGTAGCAGGTGGCGTAGATGGCCACCCGGCCCGTGGTGCGGTCGCAGGCTTGTGCTTGCAGGTGGTCGCCGACACTGGCGCCGACCCGCTTGGCCAGGGGCCTGGCAGCGAATTCCGGCAGCGGCGCATCGGCGTGGATGCCGGCCAGGCGCTGGCCAAGCTTGCGCAGCGACCGGTTGCCGGCAGCGGCATTGGCGGTCTGGGCGATGCCCGGCAGCGACAGGGCACCGAATACCGCATCGGTGCTGGTGATCAGCCGGTCGCGCCACTTGCTGTCCTTCTGCTTGAAGCGCCAGGCCTTGGCGCGCAGCATCAGGTGCGGGAAGTCCACCGCCCACTCGTGGGGCGGCAGGTAAGGGCACTTGGTTTCGGCGCACAGGTCGCACAGGAAGCACTGGTCGACCACCTTGGTGTAGTCGGCCTTGGGGATTCCGTCGACCTCCAGCGTTGGCGACTCGTCGACCAGGTCGAACAGGGTAGGGAAGGCATCGCAAAGGCTGACGCAGCGGCGGCAGCCGTGACAGATGTCGTACACCCGCTCGAGTTCGTCGTAGAGATCGTCCTGGTCATAGAAACCGGCTTCCCGCCAGCCGAGCGGTTGACGTTCGGGGGCTTCCAGGCTGCCTTCGCGGACCATGGTCAATCCTCGGTCAGGACGTCACCCGGCTTGTGGCCGTGGCGCCGGGCTGATACGGGTTTGGGCGTACTTGCCGCCGCACCTTCGGGTGATACATCGCCAACGGTACGGGGCCGACGGTATGAGCGCGCGCCGGGCGAATCGGCATGCCGGTCGGCCTGCCCGAACCCATGGCCACGGGATCAGCGGCAGGCGCCCGTTGCGGTTCCTGGCGCTCGGCCGGCCGTTACTCCATCGCGTCCAGGGCTTTCTGGAAGCGGTTGGCATGCGAGCGCTCGGCCTTGGCCAGGGTTTCGAACCAGTCGGAGATCTCCTCGAACCCCTCGTCCCGGGCGGTCTTCGCCATGCCCGGGTACATGTCGGTGTACTCGTGGGTTTCGCCGGCGATGGCCGCTTTCAGGTTGTCGCTGGTGGTGCCGATGGGCAGGCCGGTTGCCGGGTCGCCGACCGCCTCGAGGTATTCGAGGTGGCCGTGGGCGTGGCCGGTCTCGCCTTCGGCGGTGGAACGGAATACTGCCGAGACATCGTTCTCGCCTTCCACGTCCGCCTTGGCGGCGAAATACAGATAACGCCGGTTGGCCTGGGATTCCCCGGCAAAGGCGTCTTTCAGGTTCTGCTCGGTCTGGCTGTCTTTCAGGTACATGCTGTTGTGTCCTCTTGTGCGCTTGGTGAATCTTCCAGGGCGAAGTATACGAACTCGGGCCGCGAGTTGTATTCGAAAGTTTTAATCGTTGCGATAGATGCCCCCTATGGTGAATGCGCTCCCCGTAAAGTCATGTATATGAAAATCGTTCTCGTTTGCGTCTGGCGCAGAATCGCGGCCCGGTTCGATGAACTCCCGCAACACAGAGCCTGCCTGGCGCACGGAACGCCCGTTCGCGGCATGCCCGCCCGACGCCGGAATGCGCATTGAATACGAAACCGAAGATGCGCTCCTTGAAAGTACAATGCGCCGCACAGTCGCACCGGGAACAGCGGTGATTCGAAGGGAATTGGGCCTGCTTGCGCGGTTGGCTCTGCCAATGGTCTTTACCCAGTTGTCGCAGATGGGCATGGGCGTGATGGATACCATCATGGCCGGCCGCGTCAGCGCCGTCGACCTGGCCGGCGTTGCCCTGGGCAGCAACCTGTTCTGGCCCGGAATCCTGTTCGTGGTCGGGGTGCTGCTGTCGTTGACGCCGTCGATTTCCCAGTTGCACGGCGCCGGACGGCAGCGGGAGGTCGGCGAGGTGGTGCGCCAGGCCGGGTGGATTGCCCTGGCCGGCGGTATTGCGTTCATCCTGATCCTGCGCAATGCGGGCGCCTTCTACGAACTGCTGGAGGTCGACCCGCGCGGCGTTCCAATAGCCCTGGCCTACCTGGATGCGTTGTCCTGGGGGGTGCTGCCGATGCTCGGGTTCGTCACCTTCCGCTACCTGTGCGACGCCAATTCGTGGACCTTGCCGGCCATGCTCGTCGGGCTGTCCGGACTGGTGCTGAAACTGCCCCTCAACCTGCTGTTCATCCACGGCGGCTTCGGTGTGCCGGCCATGGGCGGCGTGGGCTGCGGCTATGCGAGCGCCATCGTGTTGACCTGCCAGTGCCTGGCCATGGCCCTGATCGTGGGGGTCTCGCGCATACGGGTGTGCGGTGTCTATGCCCGATTCAGCCTGCCGGACCGGCGCGAGATCTCCCGGTTGATCAAGCTGGGGCTGCCCATCGGCGCCACCATCTTCATCGAGGTGGGCATGTTCTCGCTGCTGGCGCTGCTGATCGGGCGGCTCGGGGTCGAGGCCATCGCCGCGCACCAGATCACCAACAGCGTCAATGCCATGACCTTCATGATCGCCCTTGCCCTGGGTGCGTCGGCTTCCATCCGGGTGGGCTACAACGTGGGCGCCGAACACCTTTCGGCAGCCCGCCGCAGCGGCATCGTGGCCATCGCGGTGTCGGTAATGGCGGCTCTGGCGACGGCGCTTGTCATCCTGCCGGGACGCTATTGGCTGGCGGGCCTGTATACCAGCGACGCTTCGGTACTCGGCATTGCCGCGGAGCTGATGCTGTTCCTGCTGGTGCTGATGCTGTTCGACAATGCCCAGGGCACCTGCGCGGGCGTGCTCAGGGGCTACAAGGACACGCGAACACCGATGTGGGTGGCGGCCTTCTGCTACTGGCTGGTGGGCCTGCCCCTGGCCGCGGGGCTGGGGTTTGGCGTGCTCGGGGTGCCGGGCTTCGGCCTGTTCGGATTCTGGACAGGTCTCACCGTCAGCCTCGCGCTGGTATCAACGGTGCTGCTGTTGCGCTTTCGCTGGCTGGCGGGGCAGTCGGCGCGCATCCGCGAGCTGGCGGGGCGCTGAGCGCCACTCCCATCGGGTAACTCAAGGGTGTTCGCTATGTGTCTGCGCCCTGGGGCGATAGGTCCACAGGGCCGTGGCGGTGGTGCCGATGAGGAAGATCGCCAGTGAGATGCCGATTCCCGGAAGCAGGGCCGCCAGGGGGTCGAAGCGGCTGATCAACTGGCCGAGCAGGATGGCGCTTGCCGGGGCGGCCAGCATGAAGCTGAACAGCAGGACGGAAAGTATCTGTGCGCGCTGCCCGGGGGGTGCCAGTTCCTGGACGGTGGTGCGTGACAGGGTGGAGGTGACGCCCATGTTGATGCCCCAGGCAGCGAGCGCCGCGTAGAACAGCCACAGCGGGGGCTGCAGCCAGATGATGGCCAGAATGAGGATGCGGCTGAGCTGCATGGTCAGGAAGGTGCGCCCCGGGCGTGAGAGCGGCATGAAGTACAGCAGGAGGAGATTGGAGCCGATGCTGCCCAGGGTGAAAACGATCATGGCGCTAGCCAGTGTCAGCGCATCGCCCCGGTAGACGTCCGTAACGATGTAGGGAATGCCGATGATGTAGGCGCCGGCATTGAACAGGCTCGACAGCAGGTTCAGGCCGATGACATCGCGGATCAGGTGTATGCGCATGACCGCCTGCACGCCGGTGGCGATGCTCGGGCGCGAGCGGCCGACGGCGACCGGCAGGTTCGGCAGGCGGCGGGTGGCGGCCAGGCCGGATAGGAACAGCAGCGACTGGATGACGAGCACGGTGGCGAGGCCCAGTGATTCGAGCCGGCCGCCGACGTAGATGCCGCTCAAGCCCACCAGCGAGGTGCAGATGGTCATGATGGTGACGGCGCGCTGTACGTCCGTGCGCGCTACCCGGGAAAGGGTGGCCTGCCGGGCCGGGTCGGACAGCGACTGGATGCTGGCCATCAGCACGCCGAAGGCGACCACCCACCAGTAGCTCAACAGGCCCAGTCCGAACACCATGGCGATCAGCAGTGGCGGGACGCTCATCAGCAGGTGCATGGCCATCAGGTAAGAGCGGGCATTGCTTCGGTCGCCCAGGATGCCGCCGAGCAGCAGCACGATCAGGGGCGGAAACTCGGCCAGGGAACGGGCGAAGCCGGCCTGGTCGGCGGGAATTTCCAGGGCGCCGACCAGCAGCCAGGCGAACAGGAAGCCCTGCAAGCTCATGCCGGCCACCCACAGGCTGGAGCCGGCCAGGAACCAGGGATAGGCGGAGCGCGGCGGCGCTTTGCTTGTTGGTTTACCGGGAATGGTCGGTCGACCCTGCTTGCGGCGAAGGCGCTATTGTACGAGAGCGCCGGGCGTTCCCATGCGCCATGCTGTTGCCCGGGGCGCCCGCCAGGCGCACGCACCGGGGGTTCGGGTGCATTGGGCCTGCACCCGCTGTTGGCGGAGGGTCTGCGCGTGAGTCCGACGGCCACCGTCTCTCGCCCGAGGCAACGCCTCGCCGGCGCTGGCCTGTGCCTGCCGCGATTGACTCTCGGGGGGCTGCCGCTACGATGCACCGGCATTAGGCAATTCGGCTGGGAGTAACCATGAAGATTGGCGCCAACATGATTTTCAACCACTACACGCCGCCGGCGTTCATCGCCGAGGCGGCCAAGCTGGTGGAAGCGGCCGGCTTCAATTCCATCTGGGTACCGGAGCACGTGGTGTTCTTTCCGGAGTACGACTCTGCCTATCCCTACACCGACGACGGCAGGATCCCGGGCGAGCCGGACGGCGTCCTCGACCCGTTTTCGGTGCTGACCTACATTGCCGCGGTGACCGAGCGCGTGCGGCTCGCCACCGGCATCTGCCTGGTGCCGCAGCGCAATCCGCTGTACACCGCCCGGGCGGTGGCGGACCTCGACTACCTGTCGGGGGGGCGCGTGGATTTCGGTGTCGGCATCGGCTGGCTGAAGCAGGAGTTCGACAACCTGCAGATGGACTTCGCGACCCGGGCTCCCCGCACCCTGGAGTACATCGAGGTCATGCAGGCGCTGTGGGCGCCCGGCGTGTCCGAGTACAGCGGCGAGACCTATACGCTGGAAGCCTGCTACAGCAATCCCAAGCCCATACAGCAGCCGCACCCGCCGATCTGGTTCGGCGGCGAGACCGTGCACGCCATGCGCCGGGTCGCCTCGCACGGCAACGGCTGGTACGGGTTCAACCGCGACCCGGCCGCTGCCCGGGATGGCATCGCCAGGCTTGAGGCGCAACTGGCGGAGGCCGGCCGCAGCCGGTCCGACGTGCAGGTCTGCATCAGCCCCAGCTTCCACCCGATCACTGCGGACACGGTGGCGCAGTACGAAGACGCCGGCGTCGATCAGTTGCTGGTGCCACTGAGCGCCGGCAAGCTCGACACGCTGCGCGCGCGCATGGACCAGATGCTGAAGGTGGTGCCGCTCTGAAGCGGCTGCCGTACAATGCGCCGCCAACCTGAACCCGGCACCTGACGAGACGATGGCGGAGCCCGCTGCAACCCCGACCGGTTTTTCCTTTGTGGAGATGGAGCAGCGGATTCTCGAACGCTGGGAGTCCGGCAACGTCTTTCATCGCTCGATGGCGGCGCGCAAGGGCAGGAAGCCTTACGTCTTCTATGACGGCCCGCCGTTTGCCACCGGCCTGCCGCACCACGGCCACATCGTCGCCAGCACCATCAAGGACGTCGTACCCCGTTACTGGACCATGAAGGGGCGCCATGTGCTGCGCCGCTTCGGCTGGGACTGCCACGGCCTGCCCATCGAGCACGAGATCGACAAGCGCCTGGGCATGTCGGCGCAACAGGCGGTGGCGGAACTGGGGGTGGCCGGCTACAACGACGAGTGCCGGGCGATCGTGCAGCGTTATGTGCAGCAGTGGCGCCACACCATCACGCGGCTCGGCCGCTGGGTGGACTTCGATGACGACTACAAGACCATGGACGCCTGGTACATGGAGTCGCTGTGGTGGGTGGTCAGGCAACTCTGGGATCGTGGCCTGATCTACCAGGGCAACAAGATCATGCCGGTGTCCACGGCGCTGGAGACGCCGCTGTCCAATTTCGAGGCTACCTCCAACTACCTGGACGTGCAGGATCCGGCCATCACCGTACTGCTGAAACTGGTCGACGAGGATGCCTGGCTGTCGGTATGGACCACAACGCCCTGGACCTTGCCATCCAACCTGGCGGTGTGTGTCGGCCCCGACATCGACTATGTGAAGGTCCACGACCCGGCTGTCGGCAGGCGCATCTATTTCGCGGCCGAGCGGTTGCAGGATTTCGGCGCGTTCGAAGTGGAGGCGCGCCTGAAGGGCCGCGACCTGGCCGGCAGGCGCTACGAGCCCCCATTCCCCTACTTTCTGGGGGAACGGGAAAACGGCGCCTTCGTGGTGCTGACCGACGACTATGTGACCACCGAAGAAGGAACCGGCCTCGTGCACCAGGCGCCCGCCTTCGGCGAGGACGACCAGCGCATCCTGCAGGAAGCGGGCATCGAGGCATTCGTCTGCCCGGTGACCATGCAGGGCCTGTTCAGTGCGGAAGTTCCCGATTTCTCCGGGCTGCACGTCAAGGAAGCCGACCGGGAGATCATCCGCCACCTGAAGGACGCCGGTGTTCTTTACCGGCATGACACGCTGCAGCACGCTTATCCCTATTGTTATCGGTCCGATACGCCGCTGATCTATCGCGCCGTGCCGAGCTGGTATGTGCGGGTCACCGGCTTGGTCGACAGGCTGCTGGCCGCCAACGCGCAGATCCGCTGGGTTCCGGAGCACATCAAGGACGGCCGCTTCGGCAACTGGTTGGCCGGCGCCATCGACTGGGCCATCTCCCGCAACCGGGTTTGGGGCACGCCGCTGCCGATCTGGATCAACGATGTCACCGGCAACCGCATCTGCATCGGATCGATCGATGAACTGCAGCAGCGCACCGGCGTGCGCATCACCGACCTGCACCGGGAGCACGTCGACCCGCTGACCTTCCAGGTCGAGGGGGAAGCGGGCGTCTACCGGCGTATTCCGGAAGTGCTCGACTGCTGGTTCGAGTCCGGTTCGATGCCCTACGCGCAGTTGCACTATCCCTTCGAGAACCAGGCGGTCTTCGAGGCCGGTTTCCCGGCGGAGTTCATCGCCGAGGGCCTCGACCAGACGCGGGGCTGGTTCTACACGCTGACTGTGCTCGGCGCTGCGCTGTACGACAAGCCGGCCTTCCAGAACGTGATCGTCAACGGCATGGTCATGGCGTCCGACGGCAAGAAGATGTCCAAGCGGCTGAAGAACTACACGCCGCCGGACGAGTTGATGGAAACCTACGGCGCCGATGCGCTGCGCCTTTATCTCATCAACTCGGGGCTGGTTCGAGGCGAGGAACAGCGCTTCGCCGACAGCGGCGTGCGCGACATGACCCGGCGCGCCCTGTTGCCCTGGTACAACGCCTTCACGTTCCTGAAGACCTATGCCGACATCGACTGCTGGTCGCCGGAAAAAGGCGACCACCTGGGCGACAACATTCTCGACCGCTGGATCCTGTCGCGCCTGCAGACGTTGAAAGCCAACGTGGCCCGGGAGATGGACGCCTACCGCCTGTACAACGTGGTGCCGGCACTGTTCGAGTTCATCGAGGAGTTGACCAACTGGTACATCCGCCTGAACCGTGGCCGCTTCTGGGGCGAGGACATCACCGCCGACAAGATCGCCGCCTACAGCACGCTGTATAGGGCGCTGAGTGAACTGGGCCGGGTGATGGCGCCATTCGCGCCCTTCCTGGCCGAGCACCTGTACCTGCAACTGGCGAGCCTGGGAGGGCGTGCGCCGAAGCCCGACTCGGTGCATCTGTGCGACTACCCCGACCCGGAACCGGGCCTCATCGAACCGGGGCTGGAAGCGGCGGTGGCGCGCATGCAGCAGGTGATACTGCTCGGCCGGCAGAAGCGGGAGGATGCAAGAATCGGCTTGCGCACACCGTTGCGGGCGCTGACCGTGATTAACCGGGATGCCGGCCTGCTGCAGGACATTGCCAGGCTGGAGGGCTACATCAAGTCCGAACTCAACGTGTACGAGGTCGCCTACGAGGCCGACGAACGGCGCTTTATCCAGAGGGTCGCCAAACCGAATTATCCACTGCTGGGCAAGCGGCTCGGCAAGCGCATGCGCGAGTTCCAGCGCCACATCGGGAATATCTCCGATACGCAGATCGATGCACTGCAGGCGGGCGAGTCCATCGAACTGCACGGCGAGCGCTTCGACGCCAGCGAAATCCAGGTTCTGCAGCAGGCTCGTCCCGGCACGGACACGGTGTCGAACCGGTTGATCGGCGTGGCCCTCGACTGCACCCTCGACGATGCCCTGGTGCGCGGAGGTTATGGGCGCGAGATCGTCAACCGCGTGCAGCGGGCGCGCAAGGATCGGGGTTTCCATGTTGCCGACCGCATTGTCGTGCGCTTCGATGGCGACGATGAGTTGCTGAGCGCCGCCGATGAGCACCGTGACTAC
>CAZNFI010000023.1:14395-23417 GCA_964572185.1 uncultured Pseudomonadales bacterium | reverse complement strand
GGCAAGACGCCCGGCGAGATCGTGGTGCGCTCCGAGGCCAACATGCTCGGCTACTGGCGCAAGCCCGAGCTCACCGCCGAGACCATCCGCGATGGCTGGATGTGGACCGGCGACATCGCCACCTGGGACGAGGACAGCTACCTGTTCATCGTCGACCGGGCCAAGGACATGATCATTTCCGGGGGCGAGAATATCTACTCCACCCAGGTCGAGGCCGCCATCCACAAGCACCCCGGCGTGCTGGAAGCGGCGGTGATCGGCGTGCCGGACGACGAGTGGGGCGAATCGGTCAAGGCGGTGGTGGTCATGAAGCCGGGGGAGTCGGCGACCGGGCAGGAGATCATCGATACGGCGCGCAGGCACCTGGCGTCCTACCAGAAACCGCGCAGCGTGGACTTCGTGGACAGCCTGCCCAAGGCGCCCACCGGCAAGATCCTGAAACGCGACCTGCGCGACCCCTACTGGAAGGTGCGCGCCCGCCGGGTATGAGTGTTCTTACCCCAGAACTGCTGGCCAACATCGGCAAGACCGGGCCGCCGCGTACCGAGGTGGTCACCCGCCGAGACATACGCAAGTACGCCATCGCTTCGGGCCAGCGCCAGCGCAAGTACCTCGATGGCGACGCAGCACCGCCCCTCTACCACGTGGCGCTGTTCTGGGACGTGGTGGAACGCGATGATCTGACGCCGGACGGCGTGTCCATCGACCGGCTGCTGCCGAAATTTCCGCTCACCCGAGCGATGGCTGGCGGGCTCGATATCCAGTATCACGACAGCATCCGGCCGGGTGATGTGCTGGTCGGAACCCGTACGCTGACCGACATCTACGAGAAGGAAGGCCGGTCCGGGCCACTGATCTTCTACGAGGTGGTGCTCAGGGTGGAGCGCGACAGCGGTGAGCCGGTGATCACCGAAAAAACCACGAGAATCCTGCGATGAGCGAATCAGTCCGGGTTGGTGATGCACTGCCGGAACGCGCCTGTACGCCGGACAACATCCAGTGTTTCTTTTACAACGCGGCGCTGTGGAATGCGCACCGGATTCACTACGACCTGCCCTATGCCCAGGACGTGGAGGGTTATCCGGGCCTGGTGGTTCCGGGGCCGCTGCTCGGCGACTGGCTCGGTCAGTGCGTGGATGAGTGGGTGAGCGGCCGCGGCCGGCTGATCCGGCTGGAGTACTCCAACCGCCTGGCTGCCTACTCCGGCAATCCGCTCACCGTCGGCGGAACCGTGCTTGAGATCGATGCCGATGCGCACGAGGTGACGGTCGAATTGTTCGTCAAGAACGCGGAAGGCGCCGTGGTCGCCCCGGGCAAGGCGGTGGTGCGGCTGGATGGTTGATTTGCAGCGGTCCATCCGAGGGCAGGCCGCCATCGTCGGCATCGCCGACACCGAGGTTGGCAAGGTGCCCCAGCGCAGCGCCACCGGGCTCTGCATCGATGCCGCCGTGGGCGCACTGGCCGATGCCGGCATCGGCAAGGACCAAGTCGATGGCCTGGTCACCTGCAACAGCATGGCCGAGCCGCACATGTACCACGCGGAGGCCATGGCCGAGTATCTCGGCATAGCGCCGAGCTATTGCGTGAGCGCCGGCGCTGGCGGCGGCACGACGTTCACGGTGCTCTACCAGGCGGCGCTGGCGATCGGGGCGGGGCTTTGCCGGACGGTGCTGATCTCCATGGCGGACAGCCTGCGCACGGGCCTGTCGCGGGACCAGGCGATGGTCATGCAGTCCTCTTCCGGCCATCCCCAGTTCGAGACGCCTTTTGGCGCCACGGTTCCAGGCTACTACGCGCTGGTCGCTCGGGCTTACATGCACCGCTACGGCGTGACGCTGGAGCAATTGGCGGCGGTGGCGGTAACGGCGCGTCAGCACGCGATGCTGCATCCCGGCGCCCAGATGCGCACGCCGCTGACCATCGACGACGTCATGGCCAGCCGGCCCATTGCCGACCCGTTGCGGCTGCTGGACTGCTCGCTGGTATCCGATGGCGGCGCCGCCGTGGTGCTGACATCCAGCGAGCGGGCCAACGGCTTTCCGCATCCTCCGGTCTACCTGCTCGGTGCCGGCGAGGGGCATGGCCACGAACACATCAGCCAGGCCGAAGACCTGACCACTTCTTATGCGCGCCATGCCGGTGAGCGGGCCTATGCCATGGCGGGCCTGGGCCCTGGCGACATGGACTTCATCGAACTCTACGACTGTTTTACGCCTGTTGTCCTGATTGAACTCGAGGACCTGGGCTTCTGCGCGCCGGGCGAGGCAGGCGCTTTCGTCGCCGAAGGCCACGCCTGCCTGGGGGGTAGGCTGCCCATGAATACCCACGGCGGCCTGCTGTCGCACAGTCATCCGGGCAATCCGGGTTCCATGCTGGCCCTGACCGAAGCCGTATGCCAATTGCGCGGCGCCGCCGGCGAAAGGCAGGTGCCCGGCGCGGCAACGGCGCTGGTGCATGCCCAGGGCGGCATTCTGTCGAGTCACTGCACCGTGATACTGGGCCGGGAGGCTTGAGCGTGGACAAGCCGCTGCCACCGGTCAATGCGGAAAGCGCCCCGTTCTGGGCGGCCTGTGCGCAGGGCAGGCTCGTTATCCAGCTTTGCCGGGAATGCGGCGCGCATCAGTTCTACCCGCGATTGATCTGCACGGGCTGCGGTGCCGGGGCACTCGATTGGGTGGATGCGTCGGGACGGGCAACCCTGAAAACCTGGACAGTCATCCGGCGTGCAGTCAGTGCCGCGTTCGAGGCCGACGTTCCGTACGTGGTGGCCCTGGTCGAACTCCGGGAGGGTCCGGTCATGATGACCAACCTGATCGACTGCGACCCGCAAGCCCTCGAAATCGGGCAGGCGCTTCGGATAACCTTCGAGCGGCGCGGCGCGGAACTCGCCGTGCCCCTATTCCGGCCCGAGGGGTGAATGCCATTGGATTAAAGCCTGGCCACAGCCCCCGGGCGCCCGTTCGAACCGGGGCTGAGTACGGGACACGATGTAGCGACCAACAGCCAACCAAGAGGAAACCTTAGACCATGAGCAGAGTAATGATCACCGGAGCCAGCCGCGGCGTAGGCGCTGAACTGGCCAGGCAATATGCGGCCGCGGGCGACGATGTCATCGCCTGTGTTCGCGACGCGGAGGCAACGCCCGGAATCGACGACATCCGTGACAGCGTCACCGTGCAGCAGATGGATACCGGCGACCCCGACTCCATTGCCGCGGCAGCCGAAGCCATCGGCGACGGGCCCATTGACGTACTGATCAACAATGCCGGCGCAGTGGGTGGCATGCGTCAGTCCATCGACGACCTCGATGTCGAGGAATGGCACCGAACGCTGAACGTCAACACCATCGGCCCGCTGCTCATCGCCCGGGCTTTCAAATCGAACCTGGCCGCCAGCGGCGACGGCAAGCTGATGAACGTCACCAGCCAGCTTGCGGCCTCCACCTGGCCGATGGGCGGCATGTACATCTACTCGTCGACCAAGGCCGGGCTTTCGAAGATTGCCCAGGCGCTGGCCATCGACTGGAAGGAAGAACCGATCACCGTCGCCCTGATGCACCCGGGCTGGGTGAAAACCGACATGGGCGGGCCCCATGCGGACATCACTTCCGAAGAGAGCGCCTCGGGCATCCGCGACGTGATTGCCGGCCTGACCAAGGCCGACTCGGGCAAGTTCTACAAGTGGAACGGGGAGATTCATCCCTGGTAGGCGTGCAGGGTCGACAGTGGCGGTGACTTGAAGGGAGGAGCCTATGGGCATTCTGGATGGCAAGACTGCGGTGGTCACGGGCGCCGCGGTCGGATTGGGCAATGCCTTTGCCAGGGCGCTGGCGGCCGAAGGCGCTTGTCTCGGGGTTTGCGATGTGCGCGAGGAAATCACCGATCTCGGTCGCGAGCTCGCCACCCCCGCGGTCGCCATGCGGGCCGATGTGTCCGATGCAGACCAGGTCAGGGCTTTCATCGACGGCACCCTCGAGCGATTCGGGAGCATCGATGTGCTGGTCAGCAATGCCGGGGTCTGGGCAGACACCACCGCTACCGACGGCATCGACAAGACGCTGGCCGATGCACAGCGCGTGGTCGGTACCAATCTCAAGGGCGTGTTCCTGTGCGGCAGGGCGGTTATGCCGACAATGATCGAACAGGGCGGCGGCCACATCATCAACATCTGCACCGACCACGTGCACACCTGCGGTTCGCCCTACGAACTGTCCCACGACGATGCGCCCGGCTGCCCCTACATCGACATCGCGCCGCGCCCCACCGGCGGTGGCACCAACATGGACCTTTACGACGCCGCCAAGTGGGGCGTCAACGGCCTCACCTTTACCTGGTGCCAGGCGCTCAAGGCGCACAACATTCGGGTGAACGGCTTCTGCATGGGCGCTACCGACAGCTACATGATCCGCAGTTTCTTCAATTTCGACCCGCCGCAGGAGGAAGTGAACCGCTGGATGCGTGCCGAGGATATCGCCGGGGTGATGATCGAAATGATCGCCGAAGGGCCGCGCGGCCGCACCGGCGAGAACATCGGCTTCGCCGTGGGGCACCCGGTGGTGCTGCCGCCGCGGCGCGCCAATCCGTACTTCATGCCGGCGAAGGAGGCCTGAGCCGTGGGCATGCTGGACGGACGCTCGGCGATCGTCACGGGTGGCGCCACCGGCCTGGGCCGGGCGTTCGCGCAAAGGCTGGCCGTCGAGGGGGCCAACGTAACCCTCTGCGACATCGACGGCAGCGCGCCCGATGTGGCGGCGGCCATGGATGGCCCGGGTAACGTACAGGGGCTGGTTGCCGACGTTTCCGATCTGGAAGACCTCAACCGGCTGGTCGAGGCGGCCACGGAGGCGTACGGGGGCGTCGATCTGCTGGTCAACAATGCGGGGCGCTGGCGGCGTACGCCGGTGACCGACAGTTACGAGAAAGCGCTGGACGACTGGGACTTCATCATGGGCACCAACGTCATGGGCGTGTTGCTGCTCTCGCGCCTGTGTGTGCCGCTGATGATCGAGCGCGGTGGCGGCGACATCGTCAACATCAGCACCTATTACGTGCTGCCGGCGAAAAGTCCGGGTACCAACGCTCCGGAAACGGATCTTTACAACGCTTCCAAATGGGCCTTGAACGGTTTCACCCAGGCCTGGGCGAATTCGCTCGAGGAACATGGCATACGCGTCAATGGCCTGTGCATGGGCGCCGTGGATACGCCGATGCTGCGGGGGCTGTGGGATGGCGAGCCCCCTGCCGAACAGGTGGCGTCGTGGATGCGGCCGGAACAGATTGCGGGCCAACTCATCGACCTGCTGCGCGACGGCCGCAGCGGCGAGAACATCGGCGCCTGGGTGGGCGAGCCGGTGCAGCTCGGCCCGCGCAAGCCGGCGCATCGAACGGTGACGGGCTGAACGCCGGCACCGTTGCGGACATCGCGTCGCTTTCCGGGCGTGTGCCGCCAGCACGGTCTCCGGGCGCGGCAGTAGCATGAGGTTGCACCGGGACCACTGACATGGAGTTGGGGCTCGACATGCTGATTCGAACAGTGGTCATCCTGTGCGTCATCTATCTGGGTGTCTGCCTGCTGCTGTACCTGCTGCAGGACCGCCTGCTGTTCTTTCCCCGCCCGCTTGAGCGGGAGCCGGTCGGATCTCACGTCGAGCCGGTGCAGGTGATTCGCGACGTCACGCTTCGTGGATGGATCGTGAATGGTTCTTCGGAGGGCCCGCTGCTGTTCTATTTCGGCGGTAACGCGGAAGAGGTCTCGGAACTCACGGGACTCTTTTCACGCCTCGATGCGGTGACCGTGCTGGTGAACTACCGCGGCTACGGGACGAGTGGCGGCGAGCCGACGGCCGCCCGCCTGATTGACGATGCGGCGGCGGTGGTCGACGAGCTGCGCAGTCGGCTGGGCGCCGAGCGGCCGGTGGTACTTTTCGGCCGCAGCCTGGGGAGCGGTATCGCGGCGCTCACTGCCCGATCGGCCGATGTGGACGGGGTCATCCTGATGAGCCCCTATCGCAGCATCGAAGACATTGCCCGGCGGCGCTATCCATTCGCCCCGGTCGGCTGGATGCTGCGCCAGGACATCGATGCGGCACTGGCGGTCGATGCCTTGCCACAGCGCCTGCTGGTTCTGCATGCGCGGCGCGACCGCGTGGTTCCGGACCGGGAGTCCCGAGCCTTTCTCGAACTGCTGCAGTCCGAGCCGCAGATCGTCGAGTTCATTGGACCGCACAACATTGCACTGGAAACGCCGGAGCTCTGGAGCGCAATCGAGGCCTTCGTCCGGCGTTCGGCGACAGGACGCAATCGCACCGATTCCGGATGAACCGGCTCAATGGCGGGGTCAGTCGAGCAGCCCGGGCGCAGGCGGGTGCCTGCTGGCCGACTCGCGTTCAGATACCTGCTGCTGACAACCGAGCCCTATTGCGGCACATCGATTGCCGGCGGGCATGAGTGCGGCGCCCGAGCAGAGAATTGCCGCAAGCGCAAACGGTGTGCACCTGGTCAGGCGGCATGACGCCGACTGGACGATGGCCCGATCCGGCAGCGCGCATGCTCCGCTTGTTTCGCCGATTCGTTCATAATAGGGCCTGCTTCCGCGAGGGCGTATGCGGTCCTTGGCCGGGAGCATCGGCAACAACGAAAGACACGTAACAACGCAGATGGCCGAGCGATCCTTTGCCAGGGAAGTCGAGAAGCTGCGCCTCGGCGATGGCGGTGAACTGCATGGCGAAGGGATACTCGCGGTCACCAAGGCCCTGCTGCAGTCCGGCGTGTCATACATTGGCGGCTATCAGGGCTCGCCCATCAGCCACCTGATCGATGTGTTCGCCGATGCCCGGGAAATCCTCGACGAACTGGGTGTGCACTTCGAGCAGTCCGCCAGCGAAGCCGCAGCCGCCTCCATGCTGGCGGCGTCGATCAATTACCCCATGCGCGGCGCCGTGGCCTGGAAATCGACGGTGGGCACCAACGTCGCCTCCGACGCGCTGGCCAACGTTGCCTCCGCCGGCGTCAAGGGCGGTGCGCTGATCGTCGTGGGCGAAGACTACGGCGAGGGCGCCTCCATCATGCAGGAGCGCTCCCACTCCTTCGCCATGAAGTCCCAGGTGTGGCTGCTCGATCCCAGGCCCGAGCTCAACGGCATCGCCGCGGCCGTGGAGCAGGGGTTCGAACTTTCCGAGGCATCGAATACTCCGGTAATGCTGCAGCTTCGGGTACGTGCCTGCCACGTTACCGGTGTGCTGAAAACGAAAGACAACTGCCGTCCCGACTTTTCCGCAGCCGATGCCCTCGCTGCCCCGGCCCGCGACGTGCAGCGCATCGTGCTCCCCCCATTCAACTATCAGCACGAAGTGGAAAAGGTCGAACGGCGCTGGCCCGCTGCCGTGGATTTCATCCGCGAGCGAACGCTCAACGAGGTGCGGGACGGCGGGTACGGCGAGGTCGGCATCATCGTGCCCGGCGGCCTCTACAACACCCTGAACCGGGCCATGGAGCATGTGGGCTGTTCGGATGCCTTCGGCAACGCCAGCCTGCCGATGTATGTCATGAACGTGGTCTACCCACTGATTGACAGCGAGGTGATCGACTTCTGTACGGGCAAAAAGGCGGTGCTGCTCGTGGAGGAAGGCCAGCCGGACTACATCGAGCAGAACATCAACAGCATCCTGAAGCGCAACGACGTGGCGGCGCGCGTGCATGGCAAGGATTGCCTGTCCATGGCCGGGGAATACACCTGCGAATTGATGGAAGCGGGCCTGCGGGAGTTCCTGGGCCGTTGGGCGCCGGCCGCGGTTACCAGGCCGGTGACCGCCGTCCCTGGAGCGGCCGATGCCGAAACCCTCGGCGCCGACACGGAGGAACTGGCGCGGCTCGTGCCGCAACGGCCCTCGGGTCTGTGCACCGGCTGCCCGGAGCGCCCTTTCTTCTCCGCCGTCAACCTCATCGAAAAGGAGTTCGGCAAGCTGCAGGTGAGCATGGACATCGGCTGCCACTCCTTCGCCACGGCCGCGCCCTTCCACATCGGCAACACCATTACCGGGTACGGCCTGGGCCCCTCCAGCGCCTCGGCACTGATGGGCCGCCACGAGAAGCGGGCCCTGTCCATCATGGGGGACGGCGGTTTCTGGCACAACGGGCTGGCAACGGGCATCGGCAATGCCGTGGAGAACCAACACGACGGCGTGATCGTGGTAATCGACAACGGATATTCCGCGGCAACCGGGGGCCAGTGGATACCGTCATCGAAGGCGGATGCACAGAACCGCCAGTACCGGGTGTCCATTGTCGATGCGCTGAAGGGGGCGGGCGTGCGCTGGGTCCGCAAGGTGCACACCTACCGCATCCAGGAATCGCTGCACGCCCTGCGCGAGGCCATGACCACGAAAGCCAAAGGCCCCAAGCTGATCGTTGCGGAAGGCGAATGCCAACTCAATCGGCAACGGCGCATCCGGCCACAGGTGCGCGAACGGCTGCGGCAGAAGAAGCGCTACGTGCGGGAACGCTTTGGCGTCGATGCAGACACCTGCACGGGCGATCATTCCTGCATCCGCCTTTCCGGCTGCCCGTCGCTCACCGTCAAGGACAACCCGGACCCGCTGCGCAAGGATCCGGTAGCCACCGTGGTCAACAGTTGTGTCGGCTGCGGGGTCTGCGGCGAGGTGGCCCATGCCGCCGTGCTGTGCCCCTCCTTCTACAAGGCCGATATCGTCTACAACCCGAGCCTCGTCGACCGCTCGCTCGCCGCGGCGCGTACCGCCGTCATCGGCGTCCTGCAGGGATTTCGCGAACGGCGGCTGCGGCGGCTGGCGTTCTGAGCCTCTCGGAAATCCCGGCAACCTGAGTCATGTTCAGGCGAGCAATGCATTCCAGCCCCGGGTGGGAGTCCGACACCGCTGTGTGGGGGAGGCGCGCCAATGGCTGAAGCGGGGGGACCCCTCAAGATCGCGATTCTGGCCATGGGCGGGCAGGGCGGTGGCGTGCTGGCCAACTGGCTGATCGAAGTGGCGGAACGCTCGGGATGGCTG
>CAZNFI010000023.1:343-14385 GCA_964572185.1 uncultured Pseudomonadales bacterium | reverse complement strand
AAACCGGATCGGCGAGGCCAGCATCGTGATGGTATCGCCGCACGGGTGCTCGACCTCGCGCAGCATGCCCCGCTCGTGCACGATCCCCGGGCCGAACGCCTCCTCGAAGCTCTGGACGGGACCGGCAGGCAGGTGGCGTGCTGGCCAACTGGCTGATCGAAGTGGCGGAACGCTCGGGATGGCTGGCGCAGTCCACCGCGGTACCCGGCGTCGCACAGCGAACCGGGGCCACCGTGTACTACCTGGAGGTCTTTCCTTTCGCGGACGGTGGCAAAGCCGCGCCTGTCCTGGCGCTCATGCCCGTACCGGGGCATGTGGATGTGGTGATCGCCGGCGAGCTCGTGGAAGCCGGCCGGGCGGTGCTGCGCGGGCTGGTCACGCGGGAACGGACCACGTTGATCGCGTCAACGCACCGGGACTTTGCGATCGACGAAAAATCGGCGATGGGCGATGGCCGCGTGGATGCGCAGCGGCTCAGGGCGCTGGTCGAGCGGAGCGCGCGCAGATTCACCGGCTTCGACATGGCGGCGGTGGCGGAGGAGACGGAAAGCGTCATCAGTTCGGTGCTGCTCGGGGCCATCGCCGGCACCGGGATCTCCCCGTTCGGGAAAGAAGCCTGTGCGGAGGTGATCCGCGCCATGGGCGTAGCCGTCGATGCAAACCTCAGGGCGTTCGAGGCGGGATACAGCAAAGCCGGGGCAGGGTCCAGGCCCGAGGTTTCCGAAGCGGCCGCCGCGGCACGTCCGAGGGCGCAGTCGAGACAGGTTCAAGGATTGCTGGAGACGGTTTACGCGGAGTATCCCCAATGTTGCTGGGACATCGTGGTTGCCGCTCTGCGCAGGCTGATCGACTATCAGGATGCAGCATACGCCCGTGAGTACCTCGAACGCCTCGCGCCGATACTTGCAGCGGACCGGGCCGACGAGAACTACCGGCTCACTCTGGAGACCGCGCGGTATCTCGCCCTGGGATTGACCTACGAAGACGTCATCCGGGTGGCCGACCTGAAAACCCGCTCCGCGCGGTTCTCGCGTGTGCGCCAGGAGGTGCAGTCCGAAGACGGGCAGGTGGTTGCGGTCGAGGAGTTCATGCACCCGAGAGTGGAGGAAATCTGCGATGTCATGCCGGCCTGGCTGGGTTCGTGGTGTTTGAAGACCCCGCCGTTGAGGAACTTCATCGGTTTGTTCTGCAGAGAGGGCCGGCGCATTCGCACGACCAGCCTGCCTGGCTTCCTGCTGCTGTATCTCCTGGCCGGCCTGCGCCGGTTCCGTCGCGGCACCCTGCGTTTCAGAACGGAGACGAACCAGCTTGGAGACTGGCTGTCGACCGTGCAGGACGCGGCAGCCGCCGACTATCCGCTTGCTGTCGAGATCGCCGAATGCCGCAGCCTGGTCAAGGGTTACGGCGAGACCCATGCCAGAGGCAGGTTGAACTACGGTCGCGTAATGGCCGTGCTGGGCAGAATACGAACGCTTCCGGAGCCAGCCGCCGCTGTCAGGGAACTGAGGGAGGCGGCGCTGGCGGATGCCGACGGCAAAGGGCTTGAAACGGCGATGCGCCGGTTGCTCTGAAAGCGGCTTCGCAACTTCTGTGCGCTATCGCATCGACGATCGTTACATCGACGTATTTCGGGGGCGGCGGGCACGGCGACCGCTTTGCCCGGTAGCTGCGTTCAATCTGGCCCGAAGCCGCACGGGGGCAGCAACCCGGTAACCGCTCAGGAGGCCGGTTTGAACTCGATGTGCAGTTCCTTCAGCGCCCGCAGGGCGAAGTTGGGGGCGATCGTGAAGTCGTTCCGGCCCGGGGCGAACCACAGATCGTCCATGCGGTCGACCAGGCCCTTGAACGACCAGTAAAGCTCGCGTCTTGCCAGCGGTGCGCCCAGGCAATGGTGTATGCCGGAACCGAAGGCGAGGTGGCGGCCCGGCTTGCTGCGCTCGAGGTTCAGCGCTTCGGGGCATTCGAACTCGCGCCCGTCGCGGTTGGCGGCCGCGTAGCGGATATTGATCATGGCGCCCTGGGGAATGGTGACGCCGTGCAGTTCGATGTCTTTGTTGGCGGTGCGGAACAGGCCCTGAACCGGGCTTTCCAGGCGTAGCACTTCTTCGATGAAGGTGCGCAGGTGTTTGTCCGGGTCGGCCTTGAGCTGGCGCCACACCTGCGGGTTCTCGATCAGCAGCTTGACGCCGTAGCCGATGGCGTTGGTGGTGGTTTCCGAGCCGCCGACAAAGGTGTCGGCCATCATCTCGGCGTGCAGTTCGTTGTCGGTAAGCGGGCGCCCCCACTCGGGAATGACCCGGTTGACCAGTTCCGAGAGCAGGGTGTCGTCCGGTTCCCGGCGCAGGCGTTCGAATATTGGCTGGAAATAGTGCTGCGCCTCGATTTCCATCTCGACCGACCACTTCTCCTCGTCCTCGGTCTGCATCATGCCCAGCCGCTGTACCCAGGCATCGGTCCACGCCTTGATTTGCCAGATGTCTTCTTCCGGAACGCCTACCTGGCGGCCGATGACGATCAAGGGCAGCGGCACGGCGAATTGCTTTACCCAGTCACAGCGGCCGTCGTCGACGAATGCATCGATCAGCTTGTAGGCCGTTTCCTCGACGAACGGGTCCATTTCCTGGATTTTCTTCGGCCGGAACGCCTCGTTGAACATGGCCCGCATCTGCTTGTGGTTGGGATCGTCCCGGCCCGCCAGGGTAGGGGCGGGCACCCAGCCGTTGTCCTCGTAAAGCTTCTGCATGCGCATGGCGCGTTCCGGGTCGATGCGCCCGCGGCCGCCGCCCTGTCCCTCGCGCATGCCGTTGATGTAGCCGTCGGTGTCGAGCAGTATCGCGCGCAGGTCCTCGAAGCGGGTGATGACGTAGAAGCCGGTCAGCGGGTCCTGCCAGACGGGCGCTTCATCGCGTAGCGTCTCGTAGGCGTGATAGGGACAGTTCTGCAGGTCGGCATCGAGCAGGTTGATTTCATCGAGGGATTCCGGGTGCACCGGCTGGTAGGGTTCTTTTGCGGTCATGGTGTTCCTCTGTGGCCACCGATTTGAGGATGCGCGCCGAGACCAGTCCAGGCGAATCGAGCACGCGGCTGCAGCAGGTTACAATTTTGTGTTGCGAATGCGAAATGCACAAGGGCCACCGGCCCGGCGTTCGCGTCGCACAGGCTCCCCGGTGCGGATGGCGGGTGGGAGCCTGTTCTCACTCACGCCGGGATGCGGCCTGAATCCAGTCGAAAGACTGTTTCTGTTCAAAAACCTACGGCACTAATCGAGAACCAGTGAGCGGTAGCCCGGGCGCTGTCGGGAGACGCTCAGTTCTCCCGGATAAGGTCGGTAACTCCGTCCCATTCTTCGTGTGCCTGTTTCCAGCCATTGAACAGGTCGACGATGATCGGTGCGTCGCCGTGCAGTTCCACATAGCAGCCGAGATCGTGCCGGCAGTCCATGTAGGCCACGTAATCGCCGCCCCACAGGGTGCAGGCGGTCTCGTAACCCGCTTCGTTGAATCGCTTGATTTCGCCGGTGACGTCGTGGATCAGCAGGCCGACATGGTGGAACCCCTGCTCGCCGTCCTGGTACATCTCGCGGTAGATCGATGGCGTGTCGTCATGCTGGGCGATGAACTGGATGTGAGCGGGCCCGGCCTGGCCGAATGCGTAGCTGACATCGGCCTCCACGGGTTCACCCCGGTAACGGAAGCTCTCGGCGATGTGATGTCGCACGACGAAGAAAGGGCCGGCGCCCACCATGCGATTCCATTTCACACAGGCTTCGTCGATGTCGTTGACGAAGTAGGCGTATTGCCAGATCGGATGCCGAATGATGCTCATGGTTTGCTCTCGTGGCTGAACGATTGAGCGGCGCATCATAGCAGTCGCGATTGCCCTCCCGAATCCCGTGATAGACTTCGGCGCCGTTCAGAAGCAATCGGAGTGGTTTGGGATGTCCATCGAAAACGGCGAGCGGTTCATTCGCGCACTCGAGTCGGATGAGGCTCTGCGGGACAAGGTGAGGGCCGCCGGCTCCGACGGCTTTCTTGAAGTCAGCGCCGAAGCCGGCGCCTCCTGCTCCGCCTACGATGTGGTCGCCGCCCTGCTGCGGCAGATCGAAAGCGCCGAGACCCTGCCCGGCTGGGAACGCTGACTCTGCCGGGCAGCGGCGTTCGAATGCCGGCGGCCGGGTGAATCTCGGATGGGTCGAACTCAGGTTATGGACAGGCCGCTGCCGGCGATCTCATTGATTCGCTGCCGGGTAGCGTCCTTGTCCTCGAACCACTGGGCATTGATGGCCGTGAATTCCTGCACGTCGGATGGCACATGCTCATCCGCGAATATGGCGCCGACCGGGCAGGCGGACTCACAGGCCGCACAATCGATGCACTCGACCGGGTGCACATAGCACATGCGGTCGTCGTCATCGAAATAGATGCAATCCACCGGACACACCTCGATGCAGGACTGGTCCTGCACATCGATGCACGCGTTGGTGATTACATAGGTCATAAGTTCCCGCTCCGGGTGCAATGTCCGCTTGCAACAGGCCGTTAGGCTAGCCAATTCAAAACCGGATGCCAAGACGGTTTGTCTTCGGTGCCACGATCGCGCGTTGCGGGACCGAGCCAGTATTGCATTGAACAGTCGGGGTTGGCTGGTATATGTTTGGTCGATCGATCGACACCATCATTGTGTAGGGGAGATTTGCATGCCTTCAAAGCACCTGGCGTTTCATGCGTTCGTGTCTTGCGCACTCGCCACCGGCCTGGCGTTGACCGCTACGGCAGCGGCCGCCGAGGAAGAGCGGGCCGATCAGGCCACCGTCGAGGAAGTGCTGGTCACCGCGCGCAAGCGGGAGGAGCGGGCGATTGATACGCCGGTGGCGGTATCGGTCATGGACGGGGATGACCTCGATCTGTACAACACCCGGGATCTGACACAGCTCACCGAGCGCATTCCGGGCCTGGAGATCGTCCATGGCGGCGGTGGCTTTGCGGGCGGCAACATGAGTATTCGCGGTATCGGCAAGCCGCCGGGAACGGTCGACTACGGCATCGATTCTCCCGTCTCCCTGGTTGTCGACGGCATGCCATTCTCTCGTAACCACATGATTCTTACCGGTTTCTTCGACTCCGAAGCGGTAGAGGTGCTGAAAGGTCCACAGGCGCTATACTTCGGCAAGAACAGCCCGTCCGGCGTGATCGCCATCCGCAGCAAGACCCCCGATGTGGGCGCACCCATGGAGGGATTCGTGCGGGCGCAATACGAGTTCGTATCCGAAGACCCGGTTGTGGAGGCGGGTTTCAGCCTGCCGCTCGGCGACCAGTTTGCGATACGCCTGGCCGGCAGGCGGCAGGACATGCAGGGTGGCTGGTTGGAAAACATTGCTGAACCGCTCGACGCGAGCGGGCTGTATCCGGGCACCAACTACAGTACGCGGGGCGCATCCTATGACGAATATCCCGCCCAGAAACAGTCCGTTGTTCGTCTCACCGCGGTGTGGGAACCGAACGACCGCTTCGATGCGACACTCAAGCTGTTTCGCTCCTACACCAAGCGCAACGATGCGTCGTCGACCGTCCTGTGGTCCTGTGCCGATGGGCCCGGCGTGCATCCGACGCATCTGGGCATCTGGTCCGATCCAACCCAGATCTGCCCGGACCATTCCGCCAGGCTGAAGATCTCCGGTCCGCTGCCTCCGGCGGAGATCGCCGAGGCGGCGCCGCGCCTGAGCGAGGATTCCCGCTACCACTACAAGCTCGATCAAACCGTGCATACCCTGCAGATGAACCTGGATCTGGGCAATGTCACGCTGACTTCGGTGACCGGTTTGTGGGACTACCGCCACCGGGAGTTCACGAATTATGGCTACACGAGTTGGGCCGTCGTGGTCTCGAAACAGGGTGAGTCCGGAGATGCCTTCACCCAGGAATTACGGCTTGCTTCCAACCTGGACGGGCCGGTGAACTTCACCGTCGGCGGATTTTACGAGAAGACCGAGCGCGACCTGCAGGCGCCCGTGCAACTGGTGCCCTCGGGATTTTTCCACATTCTGCTGGGTGCCGCGGTTACCCCCTGGCCACACCCGGGGCCGTACCAGGGCACCTATATCAACTACCATCAGATTTGGGATAACGACATCGAGACGATTTCCGTATTCGGCAGCGTCGACTGGCAGGTCACCGAGAACCTGGAAATCTCTGGTGGCTTGCGCTACACGGAGGAGGACCGGGAGGCAATCGGTGGCAACGTCTTCGAGAACAGCAGCTTTTTCGGATTCGGTCCGGCCGGATTTGTCTATAACCCGAAGGACAAGTCCGACAACGTTTCACCGGAAGTCACCGCAAGCTATCACCTGAACGACGACGTGATGGCTTATGTCGCGTACAAGACCGGCTTCCAGTCCGCGGGCATTTCCAACCCCGGTACGGTGCCGAACCTGTCTTCACTGCCGTTGGACGTTCAGAACGAGACGCTGATCTTCGATGAAACCACCATCAAGGGATTCGAGGGAGGCCTGAAGGGAACATTCATGGGAGGCCGGATGCGTGCCGACCTGGCGGCATTCTGGTATGAACTGAAAGACCTGCAGGTGGGCATCTTCAACTCCAACACCACCACGTTTACGCTGCAGAACGCTGCCGTGGCCCACAACTGGGGCTTTGAGGCATCGTCCATCTTCCAGGCTACCGATCGGCTGCAGCTAAGGTTCGCCGGCCAATACAACCACCTGAAGTACGATGAGTTTCCCGATGCGGGCTGCCACCCCGTCGATGGTGCGTTAACGGCTTTGCCCACCACGGGCCCGGGCTGTCACACCGGTCCCCTGGGAGCCCCGATTCAGGATCTTTCAGGGGAGCGCTACGGTAATGCGCCCCTACAGGTCAATGCCGGTTTCACCTACGACCTGCCTCTGATGGGTGACTGGGGCATCGCCTTGTCGTGGGACACCATTCACCACTCAAAGGGCAAGCGGGTTCTGAACCAGCCCTTTACGAAAGTGCCGAGCCGTACGGTGACCCACCTCGCCGCCAACCTGCGGCAGGCGGACGGGCCCTGGAACCTGGGGCTGATCTGCTCGAACTGCTTCAACGAGATCTACCCGGTGCAGATCGGCAACCGGCCGCTTGCCAAGATCAACCCGGGCGTTGCCGGCGACATGACCGCCCAGCTCGGCGTGCCTCGGCTGGTGTCGGTACGGGCCACCTACAGTTTCTGAGCGGCACGTTTCGAGGCCGCCCGGGGTTCCGGCGGCCTCAGGCAGTCGTCAGTCGACAGCCCACGACCGTGTTGACGTGCAAGCGGGCGGATTCCTCATCCTCGAACCACTGTGCGTTGACGGGTTTCAGCGCGGCGACAATCAGTTGAACAGTCGGGCGTGACTGTTATATGTTTCCGGCGGTAGTCAATTGCCATAACGAACAGAGGGGAAACTGCATGTTGTTCAAGCACATCGCCGTTTGTGGTTTGATTTCCACCGGTCTGGCCGCAGTCCTCGGCGTGGCGGCCGCCGATGCCGCCGCGCAGCAGGAACGTGCCGACCAGTCGACCGTCGAGGAGATTCTCGTCACGGCGCGCAAGCGTGAGGAACGGGCCATCGACACGCCGGTGGCGGTATCGGTCATGGACGAAGACGACCTCGACCTGTACAACACCCGGGATCTGACGCAACTCACCGAGCGCATTCCCGGGTTGGAAGTGATTCACAGCGGCGGCGGCGGCGCCGGCGGCAACATGACCATCCGTGGCATAGGCAAGCCGCCGGGAACTGCCGACTACGGCATCGACGCGCCGGTGTCACTGGTTATCGATGGCATGCCGTTCTCGCGCAACCACATGATTCTCACCGGTTTCTTTGACTCGGAAGCGGTGGAGGTACTGAAAGGACCCCAGGCGCTGTATTTCGGCAAGAACAGCCCCGCGGGCGTCATCGCCATCCGTAGCAAATCGCCCGATGTCGGTGCACCCATAGAGGGATTTGTACGGGCGCAATACGAGTTCGTTGCCGAAGACCCGGTAGTCGAGGCGGGCTTCAGCATGCCACTCGGCGATCAGCTTGCTATCCGCGTGGCCGGCCGCAGGCAGGATATGCAGGGGGGATGGGTGGAGAACGTCGCTGAACCTCTCGATGCCTCCGCACTCTACCCCGGCACCAGTTACTCGACACGCGGTGCCTCCTATGACGAGTATCCGGCGCAAAAGCAATCCGTCGTGCGGTTTACAGCGGTCTGGGAGCCGAGCGAGCGGTTCGATGCAACCCTCAAGATGTTCCGCTCCTACACCAAGCGCAACGATGCCGCCGCGACCATCCTCTGGTCCTGTGCGGACGGCCCCGGCGCGCATCCCACACACCTGGGCATCTGGCCCGATCCCACCCAGAGCTGCCCGGACCACGCTGCCAAGCTGAAGCGCACCGGGCCGCTGCCCCCGGCGGAGATCGCCGAGGCGGCACCGCGCCTGACCGAAGACTCCCGCTTTCACTACAAGCTCGATCAATACGTCCACACCCTGCAGATGAACCTGGACCTCGGTGATTTCACGTTGACCTCGGTAAGCGGCCTGTGGGACTACCGCCACCGGGAATTCACCAATTACGGTTATACCAGTTGGGCGGTAGTGGTCTCGAAACAGGGCGAGTCGGGCGAGGCCTTTACCCAGGAACTGCGGCTGTCCTCCAATCTCGACGGGCCGCTCAACTTTACCGTCGGCGGGTTCTACGAGAAAACCGAGCGTGACCTGCAGGCGCCCGTGCAACTGGTGCCTTCGGGATTTTTCCACATTCTTCTGGGCGCGGCGGTCACGCCGTGGCCGCACCCGGGGCCGTACCAGGGCGCTTACATCAACTACCACCAGATCTGGGATAACGACATCGAGACGATTTCAGTATTCGGCAGCGTCGACTGGCAGATCAGCGAGAATCTGGAGCTTTCCGGCGGCCTGCGCTACACCGAGGAAGACCGGGAGGCCATCGGTGGCAATGTGTTCGAGAACAGCAGCTTTTTCGGCTTTGGACCGGCCGGCTACGTCTACAACCCCAAGGACAAGTCCGACAACGTCTCGCCGGAAGTCACCGCCAGCTATCACCTGAGCGATGACGTCATGGCATATGTGGCATACAAGACGGGCTTCCAGTCCGCAGGCATTTCGAACCCGGGCACGGTTCCCAACCTCTCGCTGCTGCCGTTGGACGTGCAGAACGAGACCCTGATCTTCGATGAAACCACCATCAAGGGCTTCGAAGGCGGGCTGAAGGGAACTTTCATGGAAGGCCGCATGCGCGCGGATCTGGCCGCTTTCTGGTACGAACTGAAAGACCTCCAGGTGGGCATTTTCAATTCCAACACCACAACTTTCACGCTGCAGAACGCGGCAGTGGCCCACAACTGGGGCTTCGAAGCCGCTTCCATTTTCCAGGCTACCGAGCGGCTGCAACTCCGCCTCGCTGGCCAATACAACCACCTGGAATACGACGAGTTTCCCGATGCGGGCTGTCACCCGGTGGACGGCGCGGTCGCCAACAAGCCCACCACGGGCCCGGGTTGCCACATCGGCCCGCAGGGAGCGGCGATTCAGGATCTTTCCGGAGTGCGTTATGGCAACGCTCCGCTGCAGGTCAACGCCGGTTTTACTTACGATCTGCCGTTGATGGACGGCTGGGGCCTGGCTTTCTCCTGGGATACGATTCATCACTCCAAGGGCAAGCGGGTTCTGAACCAGCCGTTCACGGAAGTGCCGAGCCGCACCGTTACCCATGTGGCGGCCAACCTGCAACAGGCGGATGGCCGCTGGAACCTGGGTCTCATTTGCTCGAACTGCTTTAACGAGGTTTACGTGACGGCGATCGGCAACCGCCCGTTGGCAAAGATCAATCCGGGCGTTGCCGGCGACCTGACTGCCCAGATTGCGACACCGCGGCTGGTTACCCTGCAGGCGACTTATAGTTTTTGAGAGTAGCCCGAGCTGGCAGCTTGCGCCGGTGCAACCGGCTCAAGCCGGGCATCGAGCGGCCGTGGAGTGCAAGCGCCATGCGGGCAGCCGGCGTTTCAGCCCGCTATCGCGAGAAACGCTTCGGGACGGTTCATGAACTGACTTTTGCGGCCGTCAACGCCGGCGCAATCACCGGGCACACCATCGCTGCGTGCTGCTGGACGGTTACACGGACATACACTAGCGTTCTTGAGGATGTCCCGTCTTGACAGTTGAGCAAAGTTTCATAACGCCGTTTGGAGAATGCGTGAGCATTCTCGATCGCGTCGCCGTCAGGCGACGCGCCTAGAGTCTTTGAGCGGCCTTGACGTTTGCGAATGAATTGCAAGTTCGATGAATCTCGCCAAGTTGCGGCGCGACTCGATCGTCTCGCCGGCAGGCGAGGCGCCCAGGCCATGTGCGTTCCTGAAACAGGAAGGAGGATAGGATGAGCGGCGGCTGCCCTTTCGCACTGGATGTCTTTGCAGACTCGTCGGCGCCGGACGACCCCGGCGCGCTGATCGACTTTCCGCTCATGCCGGAAGGGCAGGCGGTGGACATGGGCCAGGCGCCGGATGGAACACCGCTGTTCGATCCCCGCATCCTGAACTCGGCCGAGTTCATGCGCAATCCCTATCCCTACTACCGCATACTGCGCGATCACTACCCGGTGTTTCACGACCGGCTGTGCAACACCTACTACGTCACGCGCTACGAGGACATCACCAACTGTTATTTCGATGACGAAGGGTTCAACACCATTCCCAAGGGCAGTTCCAGCGGCGTGCTGGGCAATACACAGCTTGAACTGTCCGGGGTGGAGCACCGGCGGCGGCGCAACCTGTACGGCCAGCATCTTGTCGGCCAGTCGCTGAAGAACCGCATTCCGGCGATTCAGCGCCAGGCGCGGGAGATGATCGAGGCCTGGGAAGGCATCAACGACCCGGCCGTGGTCTCCCAGGAGAACGGCGTGCGCACCGTGGAAATCGGGCGCGCCTTCGCCAACGAGTTTCCCATCCGCGTGGTGTGCGAAGTGCTGGGTTTTCCCAAGGAGGCCCAGGACGACTTCTATTACTGGTACAACTCCATGATGAGCGGCTTGGGCGGCTCGGAGACCCACCAGCAGGGCCTGGAGGCGCGCCAGCATCTCGAGGACTACGTCGAGGGCATCGTCGAGGCGCGCCGCAAGCAGCCCACCTGGCTGTACGACGAGGCGGGCAACCCCATCTCCAAGGACATCATCTCCAAGCTGTGCGAAACCAGGGTGGACGGCGACTACCTGTCCACGGAGGAAATCACTTCCAACATCGCCCTGGTGGTGGGCGGCGGCGGCGAGACCACCCGGGGCGCCATACTCAACATGTGGTACCTGCTGCTGCAGCACCCGGATCAGTTCCAGGCGCTGTGCGACGACGACTCACTGTGGGACCAGGCCTTCCACGAGACCCTGCGTCACTCGTCGTCCATTGGCGGCCAGCCCCGGCACAACACCTACGACGTGGAAATGCACGGCGTCAAGGTGCCGGCGGGTTCGCTCATGCAGATGGTCGACTTCTCCGCCAACCATGACGAGCGCATATTCAGGGATCCGGAGGATTTCGATATTTTCCGCGACGACCTCTATACCGGCAAGATTCTGCGCAGCGGCTACAACCGGGAAGGCCGGCACAATCACATGGCGTTCGGCGTTGGCCCGCATCTGTGCCCGGGCGCCTGGATCTCCCACCAGGAGGCGGTGGAGGGTTCGCGCATACTGCTCAAGTACCTGAAGAACCCGCGCCTGAACAGCGAGCGCATGCCCAAGGACATAGACGGCGAGAGCCTGCGCCCCATCGGACTGATCTCGGTGCGCGAGCTCTACCTCGACTACGACCTGGCCTGAGACCACACGGGACACTGCCATGCGGGGCACGACAGTCATTGGCGCCAACGGCGTCGCGATTCCCCAGGGAACCCACGGCGACGCGGGCTTTCGCACCTACGAGGTGCACCAGCGCGAGCGGGTGGGGCAGTCAACCGCCAAAGTCAAACCCATGCAGCTGGTTTCCCCGGAGTTTGCCCGGGACCCGTATCCGCTGCTGAAGATACTGCGGGAAAACTACCCCTGTTTCCGCGACTGGCTGAACAACTGCTACTGGTTGACGCGTTACGATGACGTGACCTCCATATTCACCGATGACGCGAACTTCGAATCACGGCCCAGGTCCTGGATGCTGGGCCTGGAGCACGGCGGCCGCGACCTGCGCGCCGCGCTGCCGGTACTGAACGCCACCGCGGCAGGCATCGATGCCAACGCCGAGCGCCTGGCGCGCGCAGCGGTGGCGGACTTCGCGACACGCGGCGAAGCCGACCTCGCCATCGAGTTTGCAGCCCGGTTCGCCCTGCAACTGCTGATGAGCGTGCTCGACATTCCCGCGGATGATGCGAATCGTTTCGCGGCGCGTTACCTGGCGATGCAGCGCGGCGTTACCTGGGACCCCCGCGTGCGGCAGCAGGGTCTGAGCGCCGTGCGCGAACTGACAGAGTATTTCACACCGCTCCTGGAACGGCGCCGCGCCGACCCGGGCGATGACCTGGTCTCCGCTGTGGCCGGGCTGGAACTGGATGACGGGCCGGCGCGCGCCGAAGACCTGGTGGCGACGCTGCTGGAAATGGACCACGAGACACTGCACGGCAGTCTCGCCAATCTGTGGTTGCGCCTGCTTGAGGACCCGGAACGCTTGCAGTCGGTGCGCGATGAGCCCCGGTTTCTGAAACTGGCCGTGCTGGAAACGTTCCGCCACTCGACGCCGGTGCTGTCCGCGTTGCGTTTCGCCCGGCACGAGGTCGAGCGCTTCGGGCGCCTGATTCCGGAAGGCGGGCTGATCATCTGTTCCGGGGCGGCGGCCAACCGGGACCCGCGCACCTTCAACGACCCGGATGACTTCATCGTCAACCGCAAGGACCTGTGCCACCGTGAAGCGCGCGGCCAGTACCGGGCGGACGGATTGGCGACCGGCATCACGTTCGGTCTGGGTGCGCCGTCGAAACACCCGGCCATTCCGGAAGACCGCCCGCGTTCGGCGTTCGCGATCACCCGGGACACGCTGGAAACCGCTTCCCGGGTGCTGCTGGACGCCGTCACGGACCTGGAGATTCAGCCCGGGGCGGAACCCCGCCAGGCCTGCCGCCGGCTGTTCGAGATGCACGCCTGCTGGAGCCTGCCGGTACGGTTCAAGAGCGCCTGATGGCGTTCGCAATGCCGCTGCCGACAACCGCTGGTGGGAATTCAACGATCGGTCCGGTTGCCGGAAAGCGGTTGAAGTAGCCTGCAAAGGGAGGGACGCAGCGATGTCCGAAGCCATTCAAGACAGACCCAGCCTGCCCAACGAGATCGATCCCCGCGAGTTCGATGGCCCCGGGTTCCAGCGCGACCCGTTCCCGCTGTACCGGCGCATGCGCGATCATCACCCGGTGTTCCACGACCGCTTTCATAACCGCTGGGCGCTCACGCGCTATTGGGACATCGATGGCGCCTTCCAGGACAACGACAGTTACGACCGGGCGGTGTATCAGCCGGACGGTCCCTACGAGTTCGGCTCCACCCATGTATTCGGCCCCAACATTCTCGAATACGGCAACAGTCCCCGGCATCGCTGGCTGCGCAATATCGTCGCCGGTCAGTTCGTGGGCACGCGGCTGCGCGATTTCCTGCCCATGGTTGAGCAGATCTGCGATGAAGTGATTGCCCGCTTCCGCGATGACGGCGAGTTCGAACTGGTGAGCCAGTTCTCCAGCCAGGTGCCGATTCGCGTGATTTCCAACATGCTCGGGCTGCCCCGGGAAGACGAGAACACCTTTGTCGGCTGGTACCAGGCGCTGATCGCCGGCCTGGGATTCGGCGGCGAACACCTGGCCCGGGGCATCCAGGCGCGCAACGAGATGTGGGGCTACCTCGACCCGCTGATCGAGGCCCGCTCCAGGCAGCCCGGCGATGACCTGCTCTCGCGCATCGTCTGCGCCGAACTCGAAGGCCGCCGCATGAACGCCGACGAGGTGAAAGGGTTCGTCGCCCTGCTGCTCGCCGCCGGCGGCGATACCACCGACAA
>CAZNFI010000023.1:0-214 GCA_964572185.1 uncultured Pseudomonadales bacterium | reverse complement strand
TGTTCACCGAGATGATGCGTTACGACCCGGTGGTGCACACCCAGTTCCGGCATACCACGCGCGAGGTGGTGCTGCACGACCGGGTGATTCCGGAGCGCGCCGGCATCGTGCTCTACCTCGGGGCCGGCAACCGCGACGAGCGGGTGTTCAAGGACCCGGACGTGTTCGACATCCATCGCGACGACCTGCACATGGGCCGGGAAAACCGTTCCGG
>CAZNFI010000022.1:0-24327 GCA_964572185.1 uncultured Pseudomonadales bacterium | reverse complement strand
CGACCTCGACAAGTTGCGCAGCAACTTGATTGCCTCGCCGCCAGGCGAGGCGCCTCGCCGCAACGGTGGCGGATTGCGGTATCATCCCGGTCATGGACAACGCCGCCGCAGTACCTTCCAGCATCAGGGGCCTGATCACGCCTGGGGAGATGCAGGCGTTCCTGGTGAAATCCGACTGGCGCGCAGCCTGGGTCCTGGCGTTCAACCTGCTGGTGGTGGCCGCCGCTTTCGCATTGCCGGCAGTCTGGCTCAACCCACTGACGCTGCTGGTAAGCCTTGCCCTGCTGGGCGGGCGTCAACTGGGTCTGGCCGTGCTGCACCACGAGTGCGCGCACCGGGCTTTTTTCGAGGGTCGAACGCTCAATGACCGGGTCGGCGGCTGGCTGCTGGACGGGTTGCTGAACGCCTCCCTGGTGCGTTACCGCAACTACCATCTGGCCCACCACCGCCACGCCGGCACCGAACAGGACCCGGATCTGGACATGGCGGCCGCCTATCCGGCCAGCCGGGACAGCATGCGCCGCAAGCTGATGCGCGACCTGACCGGAAGAACCGGCGTCAAGGCGCTGAGGCAGCAGTTCACGCACTTTTCCGTGCGACGCAACGCGCCCTTTGTGATCGCTCACGGGTCATTGCTGGCGCTGCTGGCACTGGCTGGCTTTGCCTGGGCCTACCTGCTGTGGTGGGTTGCCTACCTGATCGTCTATCAGGTGGTGGTGCGCATCCGCTTCATGAGCGAGCACGGTGTCGCAGGCGACCGGTTGAGCGCCGATCCGCGCGACAACACCTGCACAACACTGATCGGCTGGTGGGAACGGCTGCTCGTGGGCCCCAACTTCGTCAACTATCACCTCGAACACCACCTGCACGCGGGCGTGCCCTGCTACCGCCTGCGCGCCTTCCACCGCCTGCTGCGGGAGCGTGGCTACTACGCGTCGGCGAACTGCTTCTCCCACGGCTACGCTGACGTGCTGCGCCGGGCCACTCAGCCCGCCTGAACCGCCGCTTCGGCCGCCTCGGCCGGTTTTTCGATACGCTCGATCCGGAACCCCGTGAATCCGTACAGCACGGATACCAGCGGGTTGACCAGGTTGAAAAAGCAGTACGGCAGGTAGGCCAGTGTCGGCACGCCGAGGGTGGCCGCCATGTAGGCGCCGCAGGTGTTCCAGGGCACCAGGGGCGAGGTGATTGTGCCGGCATCCTCCAGCACCCGAGCCAGGTTCTTTTCGTGCAGCCCGCGTCTGGTGTATTCGACCTTGAACATGCGCCCCGGCAGCACGATGGCGATGTACTGATCGGCGGTCAGTGTGTTCAGGCCCAGGCAGGTTCCCGCCGTGGTGGCGATCAGGCTGCCGGTGCTGCGGCTCAGTTTCACCAGGCCTCCGACCAGCGCATCGAGGATGCCGGCCTTCTCCATGGCCGACCCGAACGCCATGGCGGCCAGCACCAGCCACACCGTGGTGAGCATGGAACTCATGCCCCCGCGGCTCAGCAGTGAATCCAGGTTGACATCACCGGTGCTGGCCGCGTAGCCGTCGAACAGCACCGTCCAGACGCCACGGTACATGGTCAGTGCGCCGGGTTCCGCAGCCGCGCCCGCCATGGACCGCACCGCATGCGGCTGAAAGAAGAGAGCAAGCACGACGCCTGCCACGACTCCGCTCAAAATGGTCGCCACGGCGGGAATCTTGCGGGCCGCCATATAGACCACCAGCGCCACCGGGGCGAGCAGCAGCGGGTTGATGTAAAAGTTGGCCTGCAGCAGTGCCAGGGTGGCGTCCATGCCGCTTGCCGATTGAGTGCGGGATTCGCCCAGGCCGATCAGGGTGAAGGCGATCAGCGCGATCAGCAGGCTCGGCGCCGTGGTCCAGGTCATGTGGCGGATGTGCGTGAAGATGTCGATGCCGGTAACGGCGGGCGCCAGGTTGGTGGTGTCTGACAGCGGCGACATCTTGTCGCCGAAGTAGGCGCCGCCGACGACGGCGCCGGCGGTGATCTCCACCGCCAGGCCCATGCTCGAGGCGATGCCGATCAGGCCGATGCCCAGCGTGCCGGCCACCGTCCAGGAACTGCCGATGGACAGCGCGGTGATCGCGCAGAGCAGGCAGGCGGCGGCGTAAAAGACGGCGGGGTCGAGCAGCAGCAGGCCGTAGTAGATCATGGTGGGCACCGTGCCGCACAGCATCCAGGCGCCGATCAGGCTGCCTACCGAGAACAGGATCATCACTGCGGGCAGGGCGGTGGAAATGCCGCCGACTATGCTCTGCTCGATGCCTTTCCAGCCGTGGCCGTTCCGGATGCCGATGCCGGTGGCGAGGGCCGCGCCGCACACCAGGGCGATCTGGTTGGCGCCCTGGGAGGAGTCGCTGCCGAACAGCACCACGGACATGCCCAGCAGGAAGACGGTGGCAGCGATGCAGACAACCACATCGAGTGCGCTGGCCGGTCTGGCTGTGTCCATGCCGCCTCCTTACGGCCCGGACCGGACAGCCCGGTTCAGGCTCGTGGTGCCAGTTCGAATACCCAGAGCCCTTCCGGCTGGCTGGCCATGTCGGCCGCGGGCTGGCCGAAGTACTTGCGCGCCAGTTCCCCGACGATGGGCATGATGATGTCGCCGTCGGTGATGCGCACCAGGTAGCGGTCGTAGAGTCTGCCGTCGATGCGCACCACGGCGCGGCCGTCACGCTCTGCCTCGATCGGCCACTGCTTCCAGATCCTGCCCCAGGTGGAATTCATGTATCCGCAGGGAATGTAGGCCCGGCCATCGTGGTAGACCACCCAGGTGGTGCGCGACCGGGCGGGTTCTACGCTCTGCAATTCGATGGTGGCGGTGTCGCGGATGAAGGACCAGTCCGGTTCCGGCCCCTGATAGGGTTCGCCTGTCTTGAACGGGCCGCCGGCAACGATGCCAAAGGGTCCATCGGCAAAACGGGCGCCGACCAGTACGCCGGCGACCGTCACGACCAGTGCCAGCAGCAGACCACCCAGAATGCGCAACAGCAGTTTCATGCCTGGTCTCCCGTGCTCAATCGAATGCCTGGCTGCCGCCGTCACGCAGCAGGGCGAGGCCGGCGGTGGCCCAGAGCAGCGGCAATGCCGCGTCGACGATTATCCAGACCAGCGAGGCGGTGCCGGGGGCTATGCTGGTGAACCCGGGGCTCATCAGGTTGAACCAGTTCCAGATGTACATGATGCCGGTGAACAGAAAGCCGTAGAACAGGGTATTGGCGATGAGGAAAGCGCGCGTCACCGGCGCGTCGGAGCCCTCCCGGTCGACGCTGCGCTTGCAGCGCCAGGCAACTGCGATGCCCAGCACGATGGCGATGGCCATCAGCGGATTGAGGATTGACCACACCGGCGAGTAAGGCGCAGCGTCGGTGGTGACGTGGTAGAGCGGTTCCACCACCGTGTGTACCGCGACGGCCACGGCAATGGCAAGGAGGTAGATGCCACCGATACGATTCATCATGGTCTTCTTCCCTGATTTGACCCGCGGAATAAACCACGTCTTACGCGGGTCCGCAACGCGACAGGTGTATGAGCAGCCCGTGGGCGGCGCATGCGGATGCGACCAAGCGGGCACCGTACCTGTCGCAGTAGCTGAGTTTCCGGGTTGTCAGGTTCGAATGGGCATTCTTGCGGAAGTCGATCCATCGATTGCCCGGTTTCGTTGCGCAAGTGGTATAACTACCGGCCATTGACGCGGCCGGCGCCGCATTCCGACAACTTCGGGAGGGCCGAATGGACCAGAGCACCGAATACGAACAGATTCGTTACGAACAACCCGCCGAGCGCGTGGCCCGCATCATGCTGGCCCGCGCAGATACCCGTAACGCCCAGGACAAGCAGATGCTCTACGAGATCGACCGGGCTTTGAACCGGGCCATGCACGACGACGACATACGGGTTGTCATCATCGGCGCCGACGGGCCGCATTTTTCGTCCGGCCATCACATGAAGGACTACAGCAAGATCGGTGAATTCACGCCGCCGATCATGGGCGTGGGCGGTTACGACCGGCCCGGCCAGGAAGGCCACATGGCCATGGAGCAGGAGATTTTCATCGGCTTTTGCTGGCGCTGGCGCAACATGCCGAAACCGACCATCGCCCAGGTGCAGGGCAAGGCAATCGCCGGCGGGCTGATGCTGGTATGGCCGTTCGATCTCATCGTCGCATCGGAGGACGCGCAGTTCTCCGACCCGGTGCTGGCGTTCGGCGTCAACGGCCACGAGTACTTCGTGCACGCCTGGGAACTGGGTCCGCGCAAGGCCAAGGAAATGCTGTTCACCGGCGGCGCCATCAGCGCCAGGGAAGGCAAAGAGATCGGTATGGTCAATCAGGTGGTGCCGCGCGAGGAACTGGAAAGCTACACCCTGGACCTGGCCTCCAGGATCGCCCGGCAACCGCCGTTCGGCCTGAAGCTGGCCAAGCTCGCCGTCAACCAGTCACTGGATGCACAGGGCATGTACAACGCCATCCACTCCGCCTTCGGGCTGCACCACCTGGGGCATGCCAACTCGCGCATTCTCCACGAGATGGGCGTCGACCCGTCCGGACAGAAGAAGATCAGGAAAGAAGCCCGGGAGCAGATCGAGGAGGGCAGGAAGCGCCTGGCCGAGGCGGGCAAGTGAGACCGCGCATAGCCCGGCTTGACAGCCGGTTAACGCCGGGCTTTGGCAGCGGCCATGGCGTCGGTTGCGCCACGGCGGCAACGATGGCGGGCGACCGGTTTCCGCGGTAGGTCATTCGCATGGAAATTGCCCATCCCCTGCAATCGGATTGCCCGCTGATTGTTTATATGGACTTCAAAAGCCCGTACGCCTACATGGCCCTGGAGCCTACCTACGAACTTGAGAATGACTTCGGCATCGAAATCGACTGGCGGCCGCTGACGCTCGATATCCCGAGTTTCCTGGGCAGCGCCAGGGTAGACGGCAAGGGCAGGGTGGTGGAGAGCAAACGCTCCGGCGAACAGTGGTCGATGGTGCGGTATGCCTATCGGGACGCCAAACGCACGGCGCGTCATCGTGACGTGATTCTCAGGGGTACCGTCAAGATCTGGGACTCGTCCCTGGCGGCGATCGGCCTGTTGTGGGCGCGGGCTCGCGACCGTACGACGCTCAGGCAGTACTTCTTCAGCGTTTACGAAAAGTTCTGGCGCCGGGAACTCGATATCGAAGACGTGGCCGTAATCGAGGCCATGCTGGACGGCGCGGGCGCGCCGACCGCGGGATTTCGCGACTTTGCGGCGGCGGAGGGGCGTGCGCTGCACGACAGCCTGCAGGACAGCCTGCACCCGGCCGGGTTGTTCGGCGTGCCGAGTTACGTGGTTGACGGCGAGATCTTCTTCGGACGCGAACACCTGCCGGCGGTGCGCTGGTGCCTTGGCGGCCGGCACGGCCCGGCGCCGGACGTTGCCTACGGAGTCTGGTAATGCAATGGGTCACCTACATCGACTTCGGCAGCGCCGGTGCCTGGCTGGCCCTGGAGCCGACACGCCAATTGGCCCGGGAACTCGGCGTTGCCATCGATTGGCGTCCGTTCCCGCGCGGATCCCATCCCCGCCGTGACCGGAACCCGAATTCCAGGGGCGCGCGCCACGCGCTTGTACGTGCCGAGTACCGGCGCCGGGAAGAAGCGTTTTATGCGCAGCAGCGAGGCGTTGCCCTGGTGTACCCCGGTCCCGGACAGCAAGGCCCGGCAGCCAATGCGGGACTGGCCTGGCTGCGTGACTGTCACGGAGCCGTGGCAGGCATCTGCGATGCGTATGTGAAACAGGTATTCCGGCAGGTATGGCGGGGCCTCCTCGAGCCAGGTGACCAGGCAGCGGTTTGCCGGGTCGTCGAGGCGCTTGGCGGCGACGGCCAGGGCTTCGATGCCTGGTTCGGCGAGCACGGCGAACGGGCGCTTGACGAGTATCGCAGCCAGGGCCTGGAACTGGGTGTGGTGGACGTGCCGGGCTATGTCGTCGCCGGTGAGCCGTTTGTGGGGCGCGCGCATCTGCCCACTGTCCGCTGGTTACTGTCCCGTTCGCAAGCCACGGCCTGAGAGGCTCGGGTTCTGACCCCCGATCTCCAGGTCACCAGGCTGGTTGAGCCGGGTATCGACATAGACTGCGTCGAAGCTGTTGATCCCCGGAATGAGATGCTGGCCTGGTCGTTCGCCAGGTTCCAGGTGATCCGCAGATCGGAAATCCAGTAGTCGCCTTCCCTGGACGAAGGCGTGTTCTCCAGCGTGTGCCACCGCGCATCCGTATCGCTGAAGCCGATGCAAGAGGTGATGTCGACCGCGGCCGGATTCGGCATTGCGTGCCATCAATGCTGAATTCGCTGGCCGGACCCGGTACGGCGACCCATTACGGGCCGATGGGAACTTTTTTGCCGTTTTGGTTGCCACAGACACAGGTGGCGCCTGAGCGCCTTGCCTCGGCCCGCGTCATCGCGTCATCGCGTCAAGCGTCTGTGTAGCGAAGGCAACGCCTATCGACCGGGGCGCCACGCGGTGGTCGACGGTTTTGTCACGCACCAGGCGGGGCCGCGCGAAACCGATCATTCGAGCAACTTCGCTGCAGGAGGTCAATTGACATGGACGAACCGGCTTTCTCCGTGAATGCGGGTGCGATCGGCAGTCAGGGCGCACCGACCCAAGCTGAGCGTGCCGCACTGCCCGGCGACTTTCAGGCCCGCAGGGCGATTGAGTTGTCTGCTCGCGAAGGTGAGCATGGGTCCCTCGGGGAGCATTCGAGCGGGCGCGGTCCCACCAGGGAGGCGCACAGAAACCTTCGGTCAAGGCTGGCATCTTGGCTGTGTTCCGCATGCTGCGTTGCCGCCGCTGATGACGCCCCGCCTCGCGCCGCTGCCTGGGGGCGGCAAAACGTCCTGTCGGCCAAGCGCTTCGTGAGCCAGACCGGTAGCCGGTCGACCTCCCCGGCGGCGTCGCGACAGTCTCCGGCTGCCGGAAATCCGGATTGCGAGGGTAACGGCAGCGCCAGGAGTTGTGCGTCGAACACCGCGCCGGAACCCGCAGGCTCGCCGAGGCGGGCCTGTATCGAACAGGGTCTTGCTGTGCTCGCGCAAGCCCGTTTCACGAATCCGTGTACCGTGCTGGTGCGCGCTTACCGGGAGTGGGTCGGTTACGACACCGAATTCGACGAACAGGCAAACGCGGCCGTGGCGATCTATATGGAGGAGATGAGAAAGGGCGCCTTTGTCAAGGCTGCCCAGCAATTGGCCGGCAGCGACGACGACCTGTTCCGGCAGCTGTGCCGGTTGGCTAAGACCGAAGTGGAGCGGCGCCACTACGGCGGTCTTGTCTACGCGGATTTGGTCGATGCCATTCCCCCATTGGTTCCGCCCACGGCAAAGCAGGTATTGGAGAGTTTTCATGGTCTTTCCCTGGACCTGCACCGAAGCGTGTTGGCGCGGGTCTATGAGATTGCAGAGATGCCGAGAGAAGCGGCGGCGCCATCGGCGGTGTAGTTCGTGTCTGCCCCAGCGCGGCGGCCGGCGTCGTTGCCGACAGGGGCCGCTGCGATGACAGTCTTTTGTGTACAACCGCAGTCCACAAGCACAAGTGATGCGCCTGGAGTGAGTCATGCCGTGGAATGACGCGCTGCAACTCGAGCAACGGCCAGCTTCTTTTGCCAGCCTGGAGCAATGGGTGAGCGAAGCCAGGCTGGCGGAGAGCGACGGTGGCAACGGGTTCGTCGTCCGTCTGGAGCGCGGCCAAGTCGTTGCCTGGAATCTCCGTGAGGCGCAACGTGATGTCGAGTCGATGACGCTGTCGGCACAGCTGTGCACGGCGGACAGCGACAGGTTTGGCGGTGCACGCGATGCGTTTCTGACCTGCATCGCAAAGTCTCGGAATCGCTTCAAGGCGTATCGGGCTTCCCCGTATCTGGCCCGAGACAGGGCTCTGCAGATACCGTTGACCAGCCGCCGAATACTGGAAATAGCGGCCGACCTCGATCTGTGTGTTTCGGCATCCACGCATCCGCGCGACCAGTCAAACCAGGCGGTCGCGACCTGGGTCGCCCACACCGCTCGATTGGCACCCGCAGCCGCCCCTGTGCCAGCCCTGCAAGATCATCATGTACTACACTGGGACAGGTTCGTGCAATGGTGCGAGACCTCGGATGTATCCTCTTTGCCGGCGACCAGCGAAACGGTTGCTGACCATCTGCGCAGCCTGGCCAAGTCGTACACAATCAGCACAATCTGGCGTGCGCGGGCGGCGATTTCGGAAATGCACCGAATCTCCAGATTCGAAGATCCCTGCGCCACCGAACGGGTCAGGACGACGATCAAAGACCTGAAAGCGGCCAGGGGCAAACGCAAGCGGATTTGGCGTGCCTGCGACGATGCTTCCACACCCGGGATGCTCGAAGCGATACGCAACACGGCTTGTGTGCCCCGGAAACACAAGGGTTGTGAGAAGGAGAGCGAAGGCGCTGCCCGACAACGCGGTTTGGTCGACATCGCCCTGCACTCGTTGCTGGGGGAGACGCGACTGGGTTTCTCGACATTGGCGAAGCTGAAGTGGGAGGATCTGAGTAGGCTCGACGATGGCGGGGCGGAAATTTCAATCAGGGAGGACTCTGCGGCCAGTGCCGAGCGGATTCGGATTTCCGAGTCAACGAAGCGCGATCTCGACTCGATTGCCGAATTTGCCGGACTCGATGGCAGGATTTTCCCATTTGGTGAGCCTTGGCTGCGCCGTCGGCTAAAAAGTGCAATTGCAGCAGCCAAAAGCCGAATCGCGGTTTAGTGCCGGTACAGCAGGTGGGCATGACTGCGACGCGGTGCCATGATTCCCGCGGCGATGCATGTTCGGACTCGTTCAATCGGATGGCACGCGAACCGTTGCGTTGGTCCGGCACAGCATCGGCAGCGATGCGTGGAGGGTCGCAAAGGGCCCCGACAGGTTGCTCGGATCGAAAGTGCGGCACGCGATCGTGCTATGTTCGCCACTGCTGGTCTCGGTTTGCGGTTTCGTGGGGTGGATTGTGAGAGATGCTGGGAGTTTCCGGAATTGGATTGCTGCCGTCCTGGTGGCATTCGGCTTCGCGCTGGCAGGTTGTCAAAAGGAACAACCGGCGCAACCGCCTGCACCGGCGCCAGCCCCTGACTGGGCGGAATTCACCGACGAGTTCATCGAACGACACTTCGAAGCCGCGCCCACCGCTGGCGTGTGGGCGGGGCGCCACGAATACGACGGGCAATTGCCGGCTGTGTCGCGCGCCGGCATCGAACGGCGCGCAGCCATGCTGCGGGACTTCGCGCGCCGGGCAGCGGAACAGTTTCCTGCGAATTCTCTCAGCGCCGCACAGGAACTGGAGCGGCAGAATCTGCTGGCAGCCATCGATGGCATGCTGTTCGGCGTGGAGGACGCCCGATACCACTTGCGCAACCCAGCCTGGTACTCCGGCGCTGCCAGTCCGAGCGTGTATGTCTCGCGCGAGTATGCGGCCAAGCAGGTTCGGCTGGCGGCGCTGACGGCGTACCTGCGGAATCTGCCGGCCTATCTGGCACAGATGCGGGAAACCCTCGAGCCGCCGTTTGCGGAGCCTTTCCTGCGCACCGCGCTGGTGCGCTTCGGCGGCCTGGCATCGCATCTTGAGAACGAAGCGCCGACGGTGTTTGCAGAGGTTCGGGCCGAGGCCACACAGGAGGCGTTTTCCGAGGCCCTGGAGCCCGCCCTGGCCGCACTGCAAGACCTGCAGGCATGGTTGGAACGGCAGCTTGAACAGGCCGGTGGCGACTTCGCACTCGGCGAGGAGCGCTACCGGGCATTGCTGTGGCGCGTCTACCGCATCGACCTCGACTGGCGCACACTCAAGCAGGTGGCGGAAGCCGACCTGGAGCGCAACCTCGACCTGTTGCGCGCCAGCTGCGCATTGGTCGACCCGGCAATCACCGTCGCGCAATGCGCCGCACGGGTACGCGAAGACAAGCCCGAGGCCGGCGCCGTGGCCCGCGCCAACGAGCAGTTGCCGGAACTCAGGGCGTTCATGCTGCAAGCCGACCTGGTTGGCATCCCCAGCGACGAATCCGCCTACGTGGCGGAAGCGCCCGCCTACCGGCGCACCAACTCGGCCTATATCGAGATTCCCGGGCCTTACGAGCAGGGCTTGCCCTCGATTTACTACATCGCCGGGCCGGACCCGGAGTGGCCGCCGGAGGTGCAGCGCCAATACGTGCCGGGGGAAGCAGATCTGATGAATACCTCGGTGCACGAGGTGTGGCCGGGCCATTTCCTGCACTCGCTGTTCAACAAGCGGTCGAGCAATCGGGTGGGCAAGGTACTCAGAAACGGGATGCTCAACGAAGGCTGGGCGCACTACGCGGAAGAACTGATGCAGGAGGCGGGGCTGGGCGATGAACAGCCGCTGCTGCGGGTCGGCCAGATCCTCGATGCGCTGATGCGCGATGTGCGGTTTCTTTCCTCCATCGGCTTGCACCTGGAAGGCATGAGCGTCGACGCCTCGCGGCAGATGTTCGCCGAGCTCGCTTTTCTCGACCCCGGCAACGCCGAACAGCAGGCGCTGCGGGGCACCTACGACCCGGGTTATTTCGCCTATACCCTGGGCAAGCTGATCATCCGGAAGATGCGCGAGGACTGGACGGCCGACCGGGGCGGGCGAGACGCCTGGAGAGCATTCCACGAGACACTGCTGCTGCACGGCAGTGCGCCGCTGCCGGTGCTGCGCAAGGCCATGCTCGGTGCCGACGACAGGGGTTCGCTGTTGTAGCCGCCATCCCTCGCGAATGGCCGGCATGGCGCCGGGCCGCAAGTCTGCGCGAGGCGCTTTGCGGCGGCGCGGGCCGATGGCGATGGCCGCAAAAAAGGAATGGACGTGCGCGGCATGGCGCGCCGGCTTGCTCCCCGAGGCTGTCGTCCCGTTGCGGCGTTTCGGTTAGTCTTTACCGTACCGGGGCATTGGACAGGAACGATGCGCAGATTCTATTGGATAGGCCTGATCTTGCTGGGTTGCCAGGTGGCTTGTGCGGACAACGCCGACAACCCGGGCAACGGGGTCTTCGCCGACGACGTCATGAATCTCGACGAAATCTCCGCGGTCTTCGGCTGGGATTTCGACACTGCCGTCATCGAGGCGCAGGAAGTCGGCGCGGGCCTGTATGTGCTGTTCGGCCCGGGCGGCAATATCGCGGCAAGCATTGGCGACGACGGCGTGCTCATCGTCGACGATCAGTTTCCCCAGGTGATGTCCAGAATCGAGGCAAAGATCACTGAACTCGGCGGCGGTGCGATCGACTACGCCATCAATACCCACTGGCACTTCGATCACGCGGAAGGAAATCTTGTCCTCGGCCCCCAAGGCGTGCGGCTGGTTGCCCAGGTGAATTCACGGGACATGATGGCGGACCCGCAGGTCATCGACCTGGTTGCCGTGAAGTACGGCCAGCAGGCCTATCCGGAGGATGCATGGCCCTCCATTACCTACGACGACAGCATGCAGTTCCACTTCAACGGCGAACGCATCGACCTGCTGCACTTCGGCCCGGCACACACCACCGGCGATACGGCGGTGATTTTCCGCGGCAATAACGCCGTCCACCTCGGTGATGTGTTCAATAATACCGGCTATCCATTCATAGACGCCGGCAACGGCGGCGACCTCGATGGCATGATCCGTTTCTGCGCGGCAGCGTTGGCCACAATCGACGAAAACACCAAGGTGATTCCGGGCCACGGCCCCGTATCCGACTACCGGGGGCTGGCGGATTACATCGACATGCTTTCGACCCTGCGTGGACGCATCGCCGACCTGATCGCGGAGGGTGCCGATCTCGATGCCGTACTGGCCGCCAAGCCGAGTGCCGACTTCGATGAGCGATACGGTGACCCGGTGCTGTTCATCAATCGGTCTTACATGCGCCTCTTGCGCGGTAGTCGCTAGGAGTCGGGAACCCGGCGCGCCGGGTTCCCGACTCCTAGCCTGCAATCCAGACTCGGGATAGCTTCCTGTCCGGTCCAAGCGACGTGTTTTACGGTTCCGGGGTGTGCATTGCGATAACGAATACCCGTACAAAACTTTTGCTCACGCGGGCAGTCCAAGGGCGTAGGCAATGCGCGCGGAAGGGAACATGCCGTGGGACCACGAGTTTCGGCTGGATCAAACGTCAGCCGAGTTCAATAACTATCAGCAATGGGTGCAGCACGCTTCGCGGGCGGAGGATCGGGCAGGCGCCGGGTTTGTCGTTGGCCTGCGGAACCGGCGAGTGGTTGCCTGGAAGCTCCGCGACCCGCACGGCGAGGTCGAGAAACTGACGCAATTGGCGAAACGGGATGCTGCGGCCAGAGCGGAATTTTGCGGTGCCCGCGATGAGTTTCTCGCCGCCATCGCCCGATCACGGTGCCCCGCGGAGGTGGATCGGGCCACCAGGGAGCTGGCCCTGGACAAAATCCTGCTCCGGCCATTGACCAGCCGCCGCATACTCGAAACAGCGAGTTCACTGTATTTCTCGACCGCGCCGGTCCAGATCGTCCCGGCATTCGGGATTTCCGCAATGAACCCGACGGCCAGTGAGGTCGACCGCGGGGGCGGAGACGAGCACCGTTGGCACATGACTGGGGGGCGGGGCGATATGAGCGGCACGCTTGCCTTGTTCACAGACCTGCCCACCGGCAACGCTGCGGCCCACCGGTCTGCAATGGAGCACGCTGCAGCCCACCGGTCTGCAGTGCAGGACGGCGGCGTTCGCCAGTCACATGAAACCTTGCCGAACCCGAAGCCGAAGCCGCGTTGCCTTTCAGCATGGCGTGATTTCGAGCGCTGGTGCGAGAAACGGGGGGTCTGCTCGTGGCCCGCGAGCAGCGAGACGCTCGCCGAGCATCTGCGCTCGCTGGGGAAGACAAAGAGTTTTACCTCGGTCAATCTTGTGCGTGCCGCGATCAGGAGTACACACCGGTCGGTCGGTCTTGCCGACCCTGGAGCCGCGGAAGTGGTCGAGGATGCCCTGCGTTCGCTGAAGAAAGACGCAGTGATACCCAGACAGCGGTTGAACGAGCGCGCAAATCTGAAAACGCCCAGTGCGCAGGAGGCGGTGAGGCGTACCGCATGCACTCCCCGAAGCTCCCGCCGTGGCGTGGAGTCGGATGTCATTGCCCGGAGCCGCGGGCTTGCGGATATCGCGTTGTACTCGGTGGTCGTCGAAACGAGCTTGCGCTTCGAACAGCTAGCGAGTTTGCAGTGGCGAGCGTTACAGGCATGCGACGATGGCAGCGCCAGAATTTCGACTGGGCCTGATCCGAAGTCCGGCGACGATTGGGTTTCGCTATCGGCGGCCGCGTATCAGGACCTGGTCGCCTACCGTCAGAACGATGAGCCGGGTGAACGGATTTTCCCGCTGTGCAGCCGCGGGCTGCGCGATCGATTCACAGCCACGGCAGAAGCGGCAGGGCTGATCGATCGAGGTTTGCCTGACGAAGCCGTCCGGTCGCCTGAGCAGCTTGTCGCTGCTCCGCAATCGATTCAGCCTGGTGCCGGGACGGAATGCCCGGTGCATGCCGCATCCGGAAGGACCGACGACAGGCAGGCATCGCAAGCCCAGTCCCAGCCTGCCCCGAAAGTTCGATACCGGGTTGCTTGGCACTCATTCGCGCGGTGGTGTGCCGTCCGTCACCGGCCAGCCTGGCCCGCGAGCGGTGAAACGACTGCCGAATATCTGCGCAGCCTTGTGGGCAATTCCGGGTTGTCGACAATCGCGACAGCTCGCGCGGCAATTGCATCCACTCATCAAGTGGCTGAGTTAACGGACCCTTGCGCAAGCGATCTGGTCACCGAGGCGATGCAGTGGGCGCGAGCATACGCGGCTTCGCCGAAGCACGGCTTGATCAACAGCGATGGAAGCTTGACGCCCGCCGGGTTGGAGTCGATACGCAGGACCGCTTGCAAAGCCCGAAAGGTGCGAGACGGCATGGAGAGTGGGGCTCAGGCCTGGCGTCGAGGCATTGTCGACATTGCACTTTGTTCGGTGATTGCGGATACGCGGTTGCAAATGCGGGATATAGTTGCGATGAAATGGGGGGCGCTGACGCCTCATGCAGACGGCGGCGCGACGATCGACCTCGGAGCCGGTAGGGAAAACGTCAGGAAGTCTGTGCGGATTTCCGCCTCAACCAGGCGCGATCTGGATGCCATCGCCAGTTTTGCCGGGCCGGATGGGAGCATATTTCATTACAATGCGCCTCAGCTCCACCACAGGTTCAGAAGGGCGTTGGAAGTCGCAGGGGCCTTGATCAAGGCCCCCCGACCGGGAGCGCAGAGCCAACCCGCCGCCGGTCGGCAACAGACAGAAGTCGACCAATCGGCTTTGGCTGCCCCCTGTCCCCTGCAACTGCGGGGCGACTCATCGAGTCTGGCCGGTGTCTCCCGGCAAACGAAATGGGCAGCCTCTGACTGAATCCGCGGTTACCGTGCCGTCGGAAACAGGGGCGCGATTCAAGTGGGTATGCCAGCGTCTTGCGCTGCCCGTCTGACCCGGGTTCGCAGAGAACCTGCGCTCAGCTTGAAGACTTTCTCGTCAGGCTCGGCTTCGCCTCGGATCGCCATGAGATCGCAAACGACCTGCCCGGTCAGTTCAACGACCCTGGGGCGAGTCTCAAGCCTGCTTTTGCGTCTGACCGTGATACACATGCTGTCCCCATCGGATTGCTGCAGGTCGCTCCACCTGAGTTCCGCCGCCTCTTCGGCACTCAGGTGTGCGGCCTGAATGACCGCGCAAAGCGCGATGTCGACGAGTCCGCGATGCCGGGCCGTGTCACGGTACTCCATGCCGAGACCTCGCAGCCTGGGCTGGAACGCCGTGGCGCGGATCAGATCCAAGTCGTTGGGACCAAGCATCTGGCTACGGAAACGCCGGGGCGTTGCGTGCAAGTCCTTGAGCGTCTTGATGACCGTTGGGTCGGCAAACGGATTGCCGTGTCCAGCGTCGAGGTGTTGGCGCGTGATTGCCTGTACTACGCGGTATCGCGTGCTTGCGCTCATCGTCGCCGCCCGCTCCTGGAGGTACGCGACCAGGGTCTCGTCACTGGCGGGCAGGTTCGCCCGCTCTTTTTCCTGGCACCAACTGGCAAATGACAACCAGTGCTTGCTGGGTTGTAGGCTGGGTGCCTGCTGGGCGGACGGCGCGCCATCGCAGCCAGTAGGCAGTCTCCGACTACGGACTAACTTGGCAGTGAATCCGGCGGCGTGGGTTATCGATCGGACGCGATCGCCGATTTGCCGCCCATCGAGTTCGAACACCGGTTTGTCTGCCTCCTTGCTACAGACGATGGCATCAAGATCGGCGAATGTTTGCGCGGAGACGGGAATCACAGCGGGGCCCTCGGTTCTTTCACTTCTGATCGTGATCAGTCCGGAACCGTCACGGCACCGCTGCAGATCGCCCCAGCGGAGCCCCGCAGCTTCTGCGTACCCCAAGCCGACTTCAAAGACTGTCGAACAAAGCGCGACGTCAACACGTGTGCGGTACTCGATGTCGGCGGCGGTATCTGAACGCCGGCGACCGCGGGTGCGGCTCGCGAGCTCCGTGGCGACCTTCCGGATCGCTTCGAGACTGGCTGGGTCGAGGCTCGGCGTTGCGGCGGCAGCTTTGATTCGGGCTGGAGGTGGGGTCCCGGGTGCCGGTGCGGGGCGGGTGCGGCCGCACGTTAGACTACCCGCCACGAACTGGCCCGTGGCCATGTGGTGGGGTGGGTGCGAAGACGGCGTGCAGGATGGCACCCGCACCTTCCAGGTGTGGAAGCGGCCCGGTTCTACACCGCTCATCCGCTTTGCACCGGTATCCGGGCTGCCGCCGATTGCGGCATTGTCTGTCGAAAGAGTCGTGTCCATGTGGCCTCGCTCAATTGGTTCGGCTGCGCTTCCCGGTCGGCATCGCTCGCCAAGGGCGCCTGTGTTCTGCAGCGCACCAAATGTGGCCGGCGCTGACTGCTACTTGTACTCGCTGGCGAAGGCTGAGGTGCTGGCGCCGCCGTCGGCATCGATCACCCAGCAACGATTTCGCGATGGCAGCGGTGATCACGGAAAGACAGTAGTTTCCCTTCATGACTCTCTGCTGCCTGTTGGAGTGGCCCGACGGCCCAATGGCGCCGGACCGAACACGATCAATAGATATAACGATCGATGTAGTTGTGAAACTGCTGCACGCGGTTTTCCTGGCCGGACAGGTAGGCGCCCTTGAACCCCCGGGACTGAAAGCCCAGTTGCTGTCCGGTGGCCCGTTCCAGGTCCTGGTCCGCCACGTCGCTGAGTGTCTCTTCGCCGTACTGGACTACCCGTTTCTGCACTTCTTCCCACGGCACCATGCCCTCGGGGCCCGGCACCAGGTCGGCATCGTTGGCTTTGAGCGCCATGTGCCAGTGTTCGTAGATGCACTTGTTGGGGTCGGTGGCGTGCGGTTCGCACCGCTGCAAGGAGAATACCTCCGCGAGAACCGTGATGGATGTGCCGGGAAACACATTGGTGTGGAAGGCGTCGGTGAGCCAGGCATCCGGCAGGTTGTTGAAATGAAGAAAGCCCTTGTCGGCGCCGATCTTGCGCTTCTGCGCCTGCAGCGCCTGCCGCACGGTGTGTGCGCGCCCGACGAAATCCGCAGGGTCAAGGCCCCAGGTCAACAGGTCGGCCTCGAGCTTGGCATTCATGGCGAAAGGCTCATCGCCGCGCAGGGACGGCAGCGAGCCTTTCATCTTCATCAGGTTGTGGCCGGTGTCGTACAACTCGAAATGAGTGTTCCGGTAGTCGTCGTCGTAATAATCGTTGATCTGCGGGTGGGTGGTGGGCAGGTGATAGCTCTCGCAAAAGTTGTCATGCAGGGCTTTCCAGTTGAAATTCACCTCGCACACCTTGTAGTAGACGCGCTTGGCCGCCGACATGTTGTGCCAGTCGAAGTACGTCTTCAGTTCACCCATAAACGTGGCCAGCGGTGCGCAGTCCGGGTCCATGTTGTACCAGATGAAACCTGCCCAGACCTCGCAGGGAATCTCCGACAGCGTCAGCTTGCCGCAGGGGTTGCCCTGGGGAAAGTCGTCCTCGTCCTGTACGTGGATGAGTGAGCCGCCATGATCGAAGGTCCAGCCGTGGTAGGTGCAGGTGAACCGATCGAGCGAGCCGTTGTCGACATAAACCAGCCGGTTGCCCCGGTGCGGGCAGACATTGTGAAAGGCCCGCACCGACCCATCCGCCTGGCGCACCATCAGAATCGATTCACGGCCCAATGCGTGCGTGACGAAATCCCCGGCTTCCGGAATTTCATTGGCCCAGCCGCCGATGTTCCAGACCCGGGGCCAGAGCCGCTCCATTTCCAGGGCCATGAATTCCGGCGAGGTGTAACGGTCGCCGGTTATCCTGGCGTCGCTGGCGAACACCCGATTGGCGGACCCGGACACGAGCCGGGCGCGTTCTTCCATTGCCTCGGCATTCACTGTTCGTCCCCCTTTATTCCTCCTGGAGCAGCGAAATATTCTGACCTTGCGGGAACGGGGATTCAATCTTCGCTGGCTGGCATTCTCGATTCCCTGGGGAGCCGGTGTTCGCAGTACGACCCGGGCGCACCGTGTTCCAAGCGGGCAAAGCCGCGGCCTGCGTCGCTTTTCTGACCCGGATACGCACCGAGGCGGCTTTCAGGTTGAATACCTTCCCGTCCGTCCCGGCGTCAAATCGGATAGCCTGGAGATCGCGAACGACCTGCCCGGTCACGGTAACGGACGGTTGCGGACGCTGACGGTCTTTTCTGGCTCTGAGGGTGATCTGCATGCGGTCTTCATCGATTTGCTTCAGGTCGTCCCATCTGAGTTCCGCTACCTGCTCGGCGGTCAGCGTTGTCGCATGCAGGACCGAGCAAAGCGCGATGTCGACGAGCCCGCGATGCCGGGCCGAGTCGGGGGGTTCGCTGCCGCGGATTCGCGGTCGAGGCTGGAGCGCCGTGGCTCGGATCGAATCGATCCAACGACGATCAAACGTCTTGTTATCGAAAGGCGCGTACCGATCATCGCGCAGGTTCTTGAGCGCCTCGCGGACCGTTGAATCATCGAATGGGTCGTTGAGTCCGGCATGCGCGTGTTGGCGCCTGATCGCCTGTTTTACTCGAACCAGCGTGCGGTCGCTGACCGACGCCGCCCGCTCCTTGAGGTATGCAAGAGTCGTCTCGGTACTGGCGGGCAGGCTCGCACACCCTTTTTGCTCGCACCAACTGACAAAATTGAACCACTGGACGGTGGGCCGGAGGTCGGGTGCCTTCCTGCTGGACGGTGCTCCATCACGATCAGTATTCAGTATCGGTCTACGGGGTACTTGGGCCTGGAATCCTGCCCTCTGCGTTATCGATCTGACGCGATTGCCGATTTGCCGCGCATCGAGTTGGAATATACGTGTGTCAGAGTCCCTGCAGTTGCGGAGCGCCTCGAGCTGAACAATGATCAGCGCGGAGACGGGAACTTTCATGTTGCCATCGATGCCCGGCTTTCTGATGGTGATTGTCCCGGAACCGTCTTCGCTCGTCTTCAGGTCATCCCAGAGAAGCGCCGCGGCCTCGGTGTATCCCAGGCCGGCTTCAAGAATTAGCGAACAAAGCGCGGCGTCAACGCGTGTACGGTACTCCATGGCGATGTCTGGTCGCGGTTCACCGAAGGCGCGGTTCGAATGCTCGGCGACAGTTTTCGGGGCTGCTGCCGGACTGGCCGGGTCGAGGGGACCTGCGCCGGGCACAACGGTCCGTGGGCGGTGTTGCGACATCGAGTGACCCGGTTCCTGCACCGGCACGTCCGGACCGGTCGCAGGAGCGGCGGCGATGACGCGGGAATGCCCAAAGACGCTGGCCCCGACCGTCCCATGATCGGCCTGCGGGTACTGATGCGATCGAGGCAGGGGGAGTAATTGTGGTAGGGGTCGAGCCAGAGCGTGTGGCCCGGGGGCGACTTGCGACACTGCGGCTGCGCCATGAACTGGCGCCAAGTGTGCAGGTTCATTGGCCAGTGTGGGGCGGATGTGGGCATTGGCTTGAGCACATCCGCTTTCCCAGCCAGGTGCAATGTGATGGTACGGGTAGCCGGACTGCGTTGCTGGCGGCTCCTGCACCTGCCAGCCGTGAAAGCGGCCCGTTGGTACGCCGCGCATCGGGTTCACGCCCGTGTCCGGGTTACCGCCGAATGCGGCATCGCCTGTCGTTAGCGGTATGTCCACGAGACTCGGCTTCCTGGCTTGACTTCGCTTCCCGGCAAGGCATGGCCCTGCAGCTACACCACCGTTTTGCGGCCGAAGATCGGGGCTTAGATTGTTTCAGCCGTTGCCGAGCGATCCTCGTGCCAACACGCCCTCCGGGCGGTTATCGAATGTTGTTGTTTGACACTCCGATCGTGGAAAGTTTCAGCCGAAGTCGAGATCAGCGCCTACGCCATGTCGTTCACCAGTTGCGCAGGCGCATCGATGTGCTTGGCGCGCAGATACTCGCCGAGCGACTTGGCCTGCTTGTCGAGGCGGTGATTGGAGACGGCTCCGGTTCCCAGCACTCCCTTGACGTAGAAGTTTATCGCCCACAGGTTGGGCATCTCGTAACGCTGCACCTCGTAGGGAGCCATGTCCGGCAGCAGCCGCTTGAATTCATCGACCGTCAGATAGTCGAACAGAAAGCCGTAGGCCTCCTCGCTGCGAGCCCAGACGCCGCAGTTGGCATTGCCGCCCTTGTCGCCGGAGCGCGTGCCGAATAGGCGCCCGAAGGGGATGCGCCGGGTCGCGCCGCCCGGACGGGGAGGGATTCTGGCCGGCATCTGCTGGTAGTAGATTTCCTCGAGGTCCAGCCGCTGGGTGGGTAGTACCTCGTCGCTTGCGCCCTGGAAATGGACCCGCTCCGTGACCTTGCCGCTGTCGATGAGCGCCGGCCAGTGGATGATCGACGGTGTGCCGTTGAACCCGGTGCGGCCGAGGCCGGCATTGCCGGGAATGCCGGCAAGCCCCAGTTCAATCACCTTGGCGCTCAACAGGCGCCCGACCTTTTTCGGGTCGTCGGTGGTGACGACGACGCGCAGTATGGCGTGCGCCTCCTCGTTGCTGTTCGGGTTCTCCTTGTCGGTGCGCACCAGTTGGATGTCGACATCGTCGAACTGTTCCTTGCCGCCGATGTTGTGGAATATCTGATCGACGTGAATCTCCGCCTTGCGCTCGATGTCGAGCCCGGTCAGCAACACCTCGAAGGACTGCTTGCACGGGCCGAGCGTATTGAAACAGACCTTGTGCGTCGGCGGCGGGCTGCTGCCCCGGCATCCGGTGACCCGCACCCGGTCCGGCCCGGTCTGTTCGATGCTCATGGTGTCGAAGTGGGCGATCACGTCCGGATTGTAGTAGGCGGGTGTGGAGATTTCGTAGAGCAGCTGGGCAGTGACCGTGCCCACCGACACCAGGCCACCGGTTCCGGGGTGCTTGGTGATGGTGAAGCTGCCGTCAGACTCGATCTCGGCGATGGGATAGCCGACGCCGCGGAAACTGGGCACTTCCTCGAAAAAGGAGTAGTTGCCGCCGCAGCATTGGGCGCCGCACTCGATGATGTGGCCGGCTGCGAGTGCGCCGGCCAGGGCATCGTAGTCGTTGCGCCGCCAGTTGAACTTCCAGGCGGCGGGGCCTATTACCACGGCCGCATCGGTGACCCGCGGGCAGATGACGATGTCGGCACCCCGGTCAAGGGCTTCCTTGATGGCCCAGCCACCGAAGTAGACGTTGGCGGTAAGCACCTGCTGCTGCGCGTCGTTCAGCGCCATGCCGGTATCGAGATTGGCGAAGGCCTCGCCTTCTTCCTGCAGCCGCTCCAGGCTGCCGAGCAGGTCGTCGCCGTCGATGAAAGCCACCTTTGCCGGTACGCCCAGTTCACCCAGAATTTTTTCTACTTCCACCGCCATGCCCCGGGGATTCAGGCCGCCGGCATTGGATACGATCTTGATGCCGCGCTCGTGACAGGTGGCGGCCACGTCGCGCACCTGCTTGAGGAAGGTGCCCACATAGCCCAGGTGGTCGCCCCGGGCCTGCACCTGGTTGTAGAGGATGGACATGGTCAGCTCGGCCAGGTAGTCGCCGGTGAGCACATCGATGGGCCCGCCCTCCACCAGTTCCCGGGCCGCGGCCAACCGGTCGCCGTAATAGCCGCTGCAGTTGCCGATGCGAATGATGTCGCTCATGTCGTTCCCTCCCGTCAATCCTGTACCCAATCAGGCCTGCGCTTTTCCCGGAACGCGGCCATCCCTTCCGCGGCTTCCGCGCCGCCGAACATGCGGGCGCTCCAGGCAGTGGTCTCCGCAAATCCTTCGGCGATCGACATTTCCGGAATTTTTCGCACCAGTTTCTTGCATTCCACCACCGCCGTCGGCCCGCCCAGCGCGATCATGTCGATTTCCTCCTGCACAGCGGCCCGCAGCCGCTCGGCAGGTACCGCTCGGTGCGCCAGACCCATCGCCACGGCCCGCGTGCCATCGAAACGCTCGCCAGTCAGGAACAGCTTCATGCCATGGTGAGTGCCGAGTTTGCGCAGGCACACCACCGAAATCACTGCCGGTATCACGCCGATGCGTACCTCGCTGAAGCTGAACGGAGCGTCTTCGACGCACACGGCGATATCCGCCGCCCCCACCAGCCCCAGGCCGCCGGCGAAGGCGGCGCCGTTGACGGCGGCGATCACCGGCTTGACGCTTTCCAGGATGGCGGTCAGCACATCGGGATAGGGTACCGCCAGGGCGCCGGGGGCGGCCTGGCCGGGCGGATTCTTCAGGTCGGCGCCGGAACAGAAGGCGGGGCCGTTGCCGGTGATGACGACGCAGCGCACCGCATCGTCGGCATTGGCGGCGGCGAGATGCTCGTAGAGTTCGGTGACCAGCACGCTGGAGAGCGCATTGCGGCGCTCGGGACGATTCAGGGTGATCCAGGCAGCGCCGTTCCTGTTGTCATACAAGGTCGCTTCCGTTCCGGGCATGTCCAGTCCTCCTGTTGCCGTCCCCGGCTTGCCGTCTGATACGGCGTTTTTCGCCAAACTGGGCGGCGTGACCCGTCGGCGGTCAATCGGCCGCCGCGTCCACCAGCGTCACCAGCAGTTGTCCGTTCTCCACCTGGTCTCCCACCGCGACGTGCAGTTCGCCGACGGCGCCGTCACGGGGTGCTGTGATGCGGTGTTCCATCTTCATGGCTTCCAGAATCAGCAGCACCTGCCCTTGGGTTACCCGTTCGCCCACGCTCACTGGCGTGGCCAATACCGCGCCCGGCATGGGCGCCAGCAAGCCGCCGCTGGCCAGGTCGAGGCCGGCTGACGGGAAACGCGGCTGCTGTTGCAGTTCGATGCCACCCCGGAAACCGTGCACCAGCCAGGTGTCGCCGTGGCGGTCGACGGCGAAGGCCAGGCGCCGCCCGTCGACGTCCATGTCGACCCGGCCCTTGCCGCAGGCGAAGGCGTTCACCAGCAATTCTGCCTCATCGGCCAGCACGCGGAAGCGGCCGTCGCGTCCCGCCCGGTACTCGAGGTGCAGGCGCTGATCGCCGACCCTGAAGTCGATTTGTTCGAACGGCATGGTCGAATTGCGCCAGCCGCTTGGCAGGGAGCGGTTCACCCTGGCCCTGGCGCGGCGCCGGGCCTGGCCTTCCAGTAGCGCGGCGACAGCGGCATCAAGCAGTTCCGCGCGGCTCGTTGCGCGCCGCCGGCTCGGGTTGACCCGTTCGATGAAGTCCGTCTGCGTATCGCCGGCCAGGTACTCCGGCGTACGCAGTACGGCGACCAGAAAATCTCGGTTGGTGACCAGCCCGTGGATGCGGGTGGTTTCCAGCGCCCGGGCCAGACGCGCGGCGGCTTCACGGCGGGTGGGCGCATGAGCGATCACCTTGGCGATCATGGGGTCGAACTCGGTGCTGATGACGCTGCCGCTTTCCACGCCGGAGTCGAAGCGGGCGCCGTTGCCGGTTGGCGGTTGCCAGGCGAGCACCGTGCCGGGCGAGGGCAGGAAACCGTTCTCCGGGTCTTCCGCGTACAGGCGCGCCTCGATGGCGTGGCCGTCAATGGCCAGGTCGTCCTGGGAGAAGGACAGGCGTTCCCCCTCGGCGATGCGAATCTGCTCGCGTACCAAATCCCAGCCGATGATGGCTTCGGTGACCGGATGCTCGACCTGCAGGCGGGCATTCACTTCCAGGAACCAGAACTCATCGCCGCTCACCAGAAATTCAACGGTTCCCGCCGACGTGTAGCCGAGCTGCCTGGCGGCGGCGATGGCCGCATCGCCCATGCGCTGTCGCAAGTCCGGGCTGACCGCAGGGGAGGGCGCTTCCTCGATGATCTTCTGGTGGCGCCGCTGGATGGAACATTCCCGTTCGAAGCAGTGCACCACGCTGCCGTGATCGTCGCCGATGATCTGCATCTCCACATGGCGGGAACTCGACAGCCACTTCTCGAGAAACACCCGGTCGTCACCGAAGGAGCCGGCCGCTTCGCGCCGGGCACCGGCTACCGCATCGTCGAGGTCGGCCTGCTGTCGCACGATGCGCATGCCCCGGCCGCCGCCGCCGGCCGCCGCCTTGACCAGCACCGGGTAGCCGATTTGCGCGGCGGCCGCAGATACATCGGTGCCGGCATCGATTTCGATGGCGGGCAGGGTGGGTACGCCCGCCTCGGCCATAAGGCGCTTGGCCGCCAGCTTGTCACCCATCTGACCGATGACCTGCGGAGATGGCCCCAGCCAGCGCAGGCCCGCATCGACCACGGCGGCGGCGAAGGCCTCGTTTTCGGAAAGGAAGCCGTAGCCCGGGTGCACCGCATCGGCACCGCTGCGCCGGCCCGCATCGAGTACCTTGTCGATGTCCAGGTAGGTCTCCGCGGAACTGCGGCCGCTGAGTGCAATGGCGCTATCCGCCTCGTGCACGAAGGGCGCATCGACGTCGCCCTCCGCGTAGACCGCCACGGTGGAGATACCGAGTTCATGGGCGGTGCGCATGATGCGGCGGGCGATCTCGCCGCGGTTGGCGACCAGCAGCCGGGCGATCGGCCGGATGGGGATTACATCCGCCATGTGCCGAACTCCTTGGTGCCTTCCACCCGGTTGTTGCAGCAGGCCGACAGCGACATGGCGATCACCAGGCGGGTATCGCGGGGATCGATCATGCCGTCGTCGGAGACCCGCGAGGTGGCGTAGAGCCCCTTGGAGCGTTCCTCGGCCCAGTGCTCCACGACCGCCGCCCGCTTGGCGTCGGCCTCCTCGTCGAACTCGATGCCGCGCCGCCTGGCGGCGCCGCGCCCGACGATACTCATGACGCCGGCCATCTGTTTCGGGCCCATCACGGCGATTTT
>CAZNFI010000021.1:18892-24563 GCA_964572185.1 uncultured Pseudomonadales bacterium | reverse complement strand
CGCCGTCTCGCCACCCACTGCAGCGGATTCGTGGCTTTCCCGTCCTGGCGGATTTCAAAATACAGCCCGATCGAGTCGGCGCCGCCGCTCTGCCCGGCGTGAGCGATTACCTCGCCGCCTTCCACCACATCGCCAGGACGCTTGGCCAGCCGGTCGGCGTGTCCATACAGCGTCATGTAGCCGTCGCCGTGATCAAGGATCGTCAACAGCCCGAAACCGCGCAACCAATCGGCAAACACCACCTGGCCGCGAAACACCGCCTGCACCGGGCTGCCCGCATCCGCCTGCAGCAGGATTCCCTGCCATTTCATGCGCCCCTCGGCGCGCGGCGCACCGAAGCGCTTGACCAGGATGCCGTCCAGCGGCCAGGGCAGCCTGCCCCGGCGATCGGCAAAGCCGGCGCCGGTCAGCGACGACGATTGTCGCTGCAATTCGGCGAACAGGGCCTGTAGTCGCTGCCGGTCCTGCAAAAGCGCGGCACGTTGACTTTCCCGGTCCTCGACCTCCCGCGCCAGCGACGCGACCAGCGCCCCTCGTTGCTGGCGGCGCTGTTCGAGATCCCGTCGACGGGCGACCAGCACCTGCCGCTGTTCCCGCTCCGCCGCCTGGCGGGACAACAGCGCCTCGGTGTTACGCAGGATGGCGACCGTCGCTTCTCTATAGGATTCAAGCGCCTGCAGGCGGGCATCGATCAGGTAGCGGTGATACACCTGCAGGCGCGCAACCGTCTCCGGTGACTCCTGGTCGAGCAGCAGTTTGAACCGGTCCTGCCCGCCGAGCCGATAGGCGGCTGCCAGGTGTTCGCCGATGCGGCCTGCTTCCAATTCCTGCCTGGCGCGCAGCGCCTCGCCCTCTTCATCCAGACGCGCCAGTTGCTTGCGCGTCTCCGCCAGGGCCGCATCGCTCGAGTCCACGGCGGCGGCGGCCCCTGCCACCGACCGGTCCGCTTCGCGCAGCTCCTTCTGCAGCCGCAGACGCCGCTCCTGTGCCGCGTTCAGCCAGGAGTCCAAGTCATTGAGTTCTTCTGCGAGGGATTCGAGTTGCGCCGCGACGCGCTCGCTGTCGGTGGCCTGCGCACCGACGGCGCTCCCGCATTGCAGACCGGCCACCATCAGCAGCAGCGCCAGCGAGCCTGTCCGAGGGCGTTTCACAGACCGTCGATTGCCGGTGTTTTCGCGCCGCTGATAAGTTGCTCAGGCGCTCCGGCGCTCGCGCATGCGGGCCAGCGAGCGGCCGGTCATTTCCGCCGGGCGGTCGAGGCGCATCAGGTCGAGCAGCGTCGGCGCCACGTCCGCCAGGGTGCCGCCGTCCTGCAGCGACAGGTGCTGCCCGCCGACGTACGCCAGCGGCACCAGTTCCGAGGTGTGCGCCGTGTGCGGCTGCGCCGAGGCGGCATCGTGCATCATCTCCACGTTGCCGTGATCGGAGGTGACCAGCATCTGGCCACCAACCCCGGCCAATGCCGACTCCAGCCTGCCGAGACAGCTGTCCAGCGTCTGCACCGCGATAACCGCCGCATCGAACCGGCCCGTGTGTCCGACCATGTCTCCGTTGGCGTAGTTGCACACGATGAAATCGAAGCGTCTGGACTCGATGGCGGCAGTCAGTTCATCGGTCACCGCGGCGGCGCTCATTTCCGGCTGCAGGTCGTAGGTGGCGACCTGCGGGCTCGGCACCAGAATGCGTTCTTCGCCATCGAACGGTTGCTCGCGGCCACCCGAGAAAAAGAAAGTGACATGCGCGTATTTTTCTGTCTCCGCAACTCGCAGCTGTCGCTTGCCCAGACGCGCCAGGTACTCTCCCAGGGTATTCGCGAGCACCGGCTGCTCGAACGCGCAGCGGGCATCGATGTCGTCGGCATAGCGTGTGAGCGTGACGAAGTCGAGTAGCGGCACATGCGCGCCGCGATCGAATTCCCGGAACTCCGGCTCGGTCAATGCCCGGGTCAGTTGCCTGGCCCGGTCGGCGCGGAAGTTCATGAACAGGGCTGCGTCGTTCGCCGTCAACGCGGGCGCTTCCCGGCCAGCGCCGCCGACGGCGGTCGGCTGCACGAACTCGTCCGTCTCGCCACGCTGGTAAGCGAGTTCGAGCGCCTGTAACGGGCCGCTGGCGCTGAATTCCGCCGCACCCCTGGCGAGCAGGCGATAGGCCCGCGCCACACGGTCCCAACGCCGGTCGCGATCCATGGCGAAATAGCGGCCGGTGACCGAAGCCACCCGGCCCACACCCAGCCGTCCCAGCAGCGCTTCGGCCTTGCGCAGTGAATCGCGGGCGCTCTTCGGCGGCGTATCGCGACCGTCCAGAAAAGCGTGCAGAAGGATCCGTTGCAATCCCTTGCCCGCTGCCACCCGCAACAGCTCGAATATCTGTTGCTCATGGGAATGCACGCCGCCCGGCGACAGCAGCCCCAGAACGTGCAGGGTTCCACCCGATTTCAGCAGCCGGTCGAACAGCTCGTTCAGCGCCGCGTTGTTCTCCAGTTCACCCTGTTCGATCGCCCGGTCGATGCGGCTCAGATCCTGCAGGATGACCCGGCCCGCACCCAGATTCATGTGCCCCACCTCTGAATTGCCCATCTGCCCGGGCGGCAGGCCGACATCGCCGCCGGATGCGGAGATCAACGTGTGCGGCGCGGTGGCCAGAAAGCGATCCCAGTTGGGTGTATGCGCCGCGGCGATGGCATTGTGCTCCTCGGCGTCCCGGTGGCCAAAGCCGTCCAGCACCGCCAGCAGCGTCGTCGTCCTGGCTGATTGGTCTTTCAAGGCAGCAGAGTTCCGATGCGTTCCCATTCGGCGCCACCGCTTAGCCCTGCGGCCGCGAAGCGGGAGCATTCAATCCCGCTTATTCTAACTTGCCCTACGGCAACCCTGTATAATCGCCGCCGTGCCGGTGCATAGTTCCGGCCAGCTTGAGCGGCGCGCTCGGACCGGCAGCGATACCGTTGCCATGAGGAGGCCCGCGAACCGAACGCTCACCGGTACAGACAATCAACGGCAATGGATCAGCTATTCGAGTTCATAGGCAACCACCCCATTCTGGTCGCCGCCTTCGTGCTGCTGCTGGTGCTGTTCATCCGCAACGAGACGAAACGCGGCGGCCGTTCCGTGACGGCCCAGCAACTGGTCGATCTCGTCAACAGGGAGAACGCTCTTGTGATTGATGTCAGGGACAAGAAGGAGTTCGACTCCGGCCACATCGTCGACGCGGTGAACATACCGTTCGCGGCGCTGAACAACCGGGTCAACGAACTCAAGAAGCACCGCGACCGGCCCATCGTGGTGGCCTGCAAGATGGGGCAGCACGCCGGTACCGCCGGCACCATCCTGCGCAAGAACGGGTTTGACAATGTCTCCCGGTTGACAGGCGGCGTCACCGAGTGGCGCAACCAGAGCCTGCCGGTGGTGAGAGCATGACCGCCCAGGTGCGCCTGGAGCGCATTTACCTCAAGGATGCCTCCTGGGAATCGCCGCGCAGTCCCGAAGTCTTCACGGAGAACTTTTCACCGGAAGTGCAGGCCGACATCAATACCCGCTCGAACCGGCTGGACGAATCCAACTTCGAGGTGGTGCTCACCGTCACTCTGCGCGCCAAGCAGGAAGGCGGCAAGACCGCGTTCATCGTCGAAGTGCAGCAGGCCGGCGTTTTTGCGGTGGAAGACATCGAAGGCGAGATGCTGCAGCGGATGCTGGCGACGCTCGGGCCCACCACCCTGTTCCCGTATGCCCGGGAAGCGATCGACAATCTCACCCTGAAGGGCGGTTTCCCGGCGCTGCACATCGCCCAGGTCAATTTCGAGGCCCTGTACGTCGAAGCCCTGCGCAAGCAGCAGGAACAGGGGCAGCCGCCGGTGCCGGAACAGAACCCGGAAATCACCCATTGAGCTGAGCGGCGGCGCGCGTACGGGCGTCAGAGATTCAGTTCCGCTATCTTCCGGGTCAGCGTATTGCGGCCCCAGCCCAGCAGTTGCGCGGCTTCCTTGCGCCGACCGCCGGTGTGCTCCAGTGCGGTGACGATCACTGTACGCTCGAAGGCGGGCAGTGCTTCGGCCAGGACCGGCTGTTCGCGTTTCGACGCCAGGGCCGCTGCAACCCAACCCGCCAGCGATTTTTCCCACGACAGGGCCGTCGATTCGTCGGGCTCACCGCGCAATTCCGGCGGCAGGTCGTCAACCAGTATCCGGCGGCCGGTCACCATGACCGCCAGCCAGCGGCAGGTATTCTCGAGCTGCCGCACATTGCCCGGCCAGGGCAGGCTGGCGAGGTAGTCCAGCGTTTCCCGGTCGAACTGCTTGGCTTCCTCGCCGATCTCGCGGGTCGCCCGATCAAGAAAGTGTCCGGCCAGCAGGGGAATGTCCTCGCGCCGTTCGGCCAGGCTCGGCACATGCACGCGAATGACATTCAATCGGTGAAACAGGTCTTCGCGGAACTGCCCCTTGCGGACCAGCGTTTCGAGCTGCTGATGGGTGGCGGCAATGATGCGCACGTCCACCTGGATCGAATCGTAGCCGCCGACGCGATGGAATTCCCCTTCCGCTATCACGCGCAGCAGCCGGGTCTGCATTTTCATCGGCATGTCGCCGATTTCATCGAGAAACAGGGTGCCGCCGTTCGATTGCTCGAAGCGCCCCACGCGACGGCTGCCCGCACCGGTGAAGGCGCCCTTTTCGTGGCCGAACAGTTCCGACTCGATGAGTTCACCGGGTATGGCCGCCACGTTCAACGGTACGAACGGGCGCTGCGCCCGCGGGCTGTGCCGATGCAATGCCCGCGCGATCAACTCCTTGCCGCTGCCGGAGGGCCCGTTGATCAGCACGGTGACCGTGGAATTGGACAGCCGGCCAATCGCCCGGAACACCTCCTGCATGGCCGGCGCCTTGCCGATGATCTCGCGATCGCCTGAGGCTGCCGCCTGAACCTCGGAGTTTTCCGCTTCGCCATGGGCAAGGGCACGGCGCACCGCGTCTACCGCCTCATCGATATCGAACGGTTTGGGCAGATACTCGAAGGCGCCGCCCTGGTAGGACGAGACAGCGCTGTCGAGGTCGGAATAGGCGGTCATGACGATGACGGGCAGGTCCGGGTCGCTCTCGCTCAGGCGCTGCAACAGTTCCAGGCCACCAATGCCCGGCATGCGGATGTCCGTGAGAATGGCGCCGGGGCGTTCTTCGGCCAGGGCATCGAGCAGCAGTTCCCCACTCGGGAACGGTCGAACCGGGATGCCGGCGCGGTCCAGCGCCTTTTCGAGCACCCAGCGGATGGAGCGGTCGTCATCCACCACCCAGACGGTTGCCGGTTTGCCTGCCCGGAGCATGCTCATTCAATCTCCAGGTCTTTCAGCGGCAGGATGATCGAGAATCGGGTGCGCCCGCTTCGGCTGTCGCACTCCAGCACGCCGTCATGGCGGCGCACGATGGTCTGGGCGATGGCCAGCCCCAGGCCGGTGCCGTGCGGCCTGCCGCTGATCATCGGATAGAACATCCGGTCTATGAGCTGCTCCGGAATGCCCGGGCCGTTGTCGATGACATCGATCTGCGCAACCAGCCGGTGTCGCACCCCGGCGATGGTGAACTGGCGCAGCGCCCGGGTGCGCAGCGTGATACGCCCATCGGCAACCTCTTCCAGGGCGATGCAGGCATTGCTCACCAGGTTCAACAGCGCCTGAATCAACTGGT
>CAZNFI010000021.1:0-18882 GCA_964572185.1 uncultured Pseudomonadales bacterium | reverse complement strand
CAGGCTCGGGTCGTAGTCACGCGCCATTTCCAGATGTGTTCGCGCCATTCCGGTCCCGGCAATGCGCGCCACATGTTCAAGCAGCTTGTGCACGTTGACCGGAACGATGTGCAAGGGCCGGCTGGGACCGAGCATGTTGTCAACCAGCTCGGTTAGCCGGTCGGCTTCGCGAATGATGACCCCGGTAAACTCGGAAAGGTCGTCGCGGTCCAGTTCCCGGTCGAGCAATTGCGCGGCGCCACGGATGCCGCCCAGCGGGTTCTTGATCTCGTGGGCCAGGCCGCGAACCAGTTCGGCAGTGGTTTCCTGCACATTGATCAGGCGGTCGTCCTGGTTGATGCGCAACAGCCGTTTGAGCGGCTGGGCTTCTATGAGCAGGTCACCGCCTTCGATGGGTACCACCGTCAGGTCGACGATCACCTCCTCCCCGTCGGGCAGGTACAGGTGCTGCTGGCGCAGGGTGAAGGACTGGTCGGCGGTCGCCAGATTCACCGAATCGCCAAGTATCTTTTCGGGATCCTGAAACAGGGCGTCCAGCGATGCCCCCAGTACCCGGTGCGCGCTGACGCCGAACAGGTCTTCAGCCGCCGGATTGACCAGCTTGATGGCCATGCTGTTCGAGACCACCACGATGGCGATGGTCTGGTGCTCAAGCACTTGGTGGTCCGGCGGTGTTGCCTGCAATTCCACGCGCTGGCCTAGTGTCCTGTGTCACAAACACGCTGCCTTTCAGAGCGCGCAAAACCGCCGAGGGCAAGGCGCGGAATCCGAATGTGCAAACTGGTAGCCACGGTACGAATACACAGCAAGAATCGGTCCAGTTTTCAGCCCGCATGGTTCACTGTGTCCCAGTTGTGTGCACCGAAACCCCGGAAAATCGGCAGGACCACCATGAAACCGGTCTCACCCTGTCGCCTGGCGCACCAAATTAGTGCATGAGCCAAATCAGGTCAATTGGCGTGGTGCAGCCGCGAGTGGCGCAGAATATGCACGGTGTTCGGCGCTCCGGTGGCCACGGTATGGCCGGCCTCATCGACAATACGCACTGCCAGTTCGTGAGTGCCGCGGTCGATGTTCTCCAGCAGAAACTCCGACCGGTGCACGGGCGCACCCTGCGGCTCGCCATCGAGCAGCAGTTGCAACCGGTGCCCGTTCTTCAGCTTGGGCAGCACCTCGGCCAACACGCGCAGGTTTCCGGCATTGCTGCGCAACGCGGTGTCATCGGGGGGTGCAACTACTGAAATGCGGGTATAGGGGTTTGCGTCCTCGCTGCCGATTGCCGGGCTTGAACACAGAATGACCGCGGCGCCAGCCAGCCACAGGACCAACCCCGCCCGCGCACATGGCCCTATCGCCCAACGTATTGCCCAACCTCCGGCCGGCGGCACGGCGACTCCGTTTCGCAACCCCGGACCAGACTGCTTCACCGGCCGGGACCGGCACGGTGTCAATCAGAACAAAAGCAGCCCGGCGAGGGCGGCCCCGGCAACCCGGATTGTCGCCGCCCTGCCTGGCGCGGTCTGTGCGAGATTTGCCTCAGACGGAGTAGTACATCTGGAATTCCACCGGGTGCGTGCTGGAATTCAACAGGTCCACTTCCTCCTGCTTCAACTCGAGATAGCCGTCGATCATGCTGTCGGTAAACACATCGCCGGCACGCAGGAAGTCGCGGTCGGCATCGAGTGCCGCGAGTGCCTGCTCCAGGGAACTCGCCACGGTCGGTACGCCTTCCAGTTCTTCCGGCGGCAGATCGTACAGATCCTTGTCGAAGGATTCGCCCGGATGGATCTCGTTCCTGATGCCGTCGAGGCCGGCCATGAGCATGGCGGCGAAGGTCAGGTACGGGTTGCCGGTGCTGTCCGGAAAGCGCACCTCGACCCGGTAGGCCTTGGGGTTGCCGCCCTGAATGTAGGGCACCCGCACCGACGCCGAACGGTTGCGCGCCGAGTAGGCCAGCAGTACCGGCGCCTCGAAGCCCGGTACCAGGCGCTTGTAGGAGTTGGTGCTGGCGTTGGAAAAGGCACAGATCGCACGGGCGTGCCTGATGACGCCGCCAATGTAAAACAGCGCCGTCTCCGACAGGCCCGCGTAGGCATCGCCGTGAAAGACGTTATTGCCCCCGGAAAAGATCGACTGGTGCACGTGCATGCCGTTGCCGTTGTCGCCGACCAGCGGCTTGGGCATGAAGGTCGCGGTCTTGCCGTAGGCATCTGCGACGTTGTGCACGCAGTACTTGTAAATCTGCACCTCGTCGGCCTTGCGCACCAGGGTGTTGAAGCGCACGCCGATCTCGGCCTGGCCGGCGGTGCCCACCTCGTGGTGATGCACTTCCACGCCAAGCCCCATGGCCTGCATGGCGGAACACATGGCGGAACGCAGGTCGGCCCCGGAATCGACCGGAGGCACCGGGAAATAGCCGCCCTTGACGCCGGGCCGGTGACCCAGGTTGCCGCCCTCGAACTCGGAGCCAGACTCCCAGGCCGCTTCCTCGGCACTGATGGCGTACATGGCCCCACCCATCTCCACCTTGTACTTGACGTCGTCGAAGACGAAGAACTCGCACTCCGGGCCGAAGAACGCCTCATCGCCGACACCGGTGGAGCCGAGGTACGCCTCCGCCTTCCTGGCCACGCCGCGCGGGTCGCGTTCGTAGGGCTGCATGGTGGTCGGTTCGACGATGTCGCAGCGCAGGTTGAGGGTCGTTTCATCCCGGAAAGGATCCAGAACCGGTGTTGAATCGTCCGGCATCAGGATCATGTCGGACTCGTTGATCGACTTCCAGCCGGATACGGAAGAGCCGTCGAACATGAACCCATCGCCCAAAGCATCCGCATCGACTCGATTCGCCGGAATGGTCGTATGCTGTTCCTTGCCCCGGGGGTCGGTGAACCGCAGGTCCACCCATTTCACATCGTTGTCTGCAATCAGCTTCAGTGTGTTTTCTGACATCTCTCTACCTTTTCTACCTTTTCCTGTGAGCTACCATTGAGCCTGTTTAGCCTTCAGCGCCAAGCCGGCGCCGCCACACATACACGCGCCGACCACCATGCGGGAGGCCGCGCGAACCTGTCCCGGAACCCGACTCGTGCATCGGCTTCCGGGCACTCGTAAACAACATGCAAATTGCACGCCATGCCCCTTCCGATGTGCTATTCAGCGCCGGGGACGAATCACCCGCGCACCCATTTGGTGCAATCTGGCAGCGCCCCGCACCAAAAATAAGCAAGGCAGGCACCGTCGCCTTTTGCTCCTATGAACCGCTTAGTACCTTTACGCGAATGCGAATTTCGCGCCCTTGCCGTTCCGACTCCACCACCTCGTGACCGTGCACGCGACACCAGGCCGGTATGTCCTGCAACGTCCCCGGGTCGGTGGCGAATACGTCCAGCAAGGTTCCCGGACGCAAGACCGCAATCCGATCCTGGGTCCTGATAACGGGAAGCGGACACAGTAACCCCCGAGCATCCAAGGTTTCAAGGGGCATTTGCGGTGCGTCGGCACTCATACGTGCCACGCGGGAGGAATCTCCGAAGGCAGCATGGGCGATACTGAAAACTCCGTGCTGACTCCGTGCGGATCGTCAGCGACCACGGTCACGCTGGGCGCCGTGCGCCCCTGGCTGTAGCGAGCCAGCACGCGAGCGGCCAGGCGCACGTCCGCGTCGCCCGGATCGCCGTCGATCAGGCACAGCGGGCCCTTGTGGCTGGTCGGCCGCAGCGCGATGAACTGCCGCCGGTAACCCTCCAGGTAAGCGTTCTCGCCTTCCTCGCGCCCGACGATGAGCTTGAAGTGGGACGCCGGGCGTATGTGGCGGCCGACCTTCAGCAGCATGATGTCGTCGAGTTCGTATTCCCGGCTGCCGCGGCTGTCCCACAGGTCGGCGAGCTTGCGCGAATACTGCTCATCGGTCAGGAAACAACAGCCGCCTGCGGGTTGCGCCCAATCGGTGAAGCCGAACTTTGTGGCCAGCGCCATCTGCGGCTTGCGGTTGCGTCCCTCGAAGCCGAACAGGTCGTTCCGGTTTACCCAGCCTTCCCGCTCAGGCAGTGTCGGCGGCAGGTTGCGAGCGCACAGCGGGCGCAACAGGCGGTCATCGGCGCCCGACTCCCGGGCAATGACGCTCATGGTGTCGCGCCGTTGGCTCTTGGGGCGCTGGCCGATCACCTCGCCGGTAATGACGAAGTCGAAACCGTGCTCTTCCATGAAAGACCAGGCCAATGCCTTGCCGACCATGAATATCTTGCAGTCGAGACAGGGATTGAGGTTGCGCCCGTAACCGTGCTTCGGCTCAAGCAGCACCTTCTTGTATTCCTCGATGACATCGATGATGTGCAGCTTGATGCCGAGCTGTTCGGCCACCCACAGCGCGTTGTTGCGCTTGGGCCGGGCCCGATGCCTGTTGCGGATCGCGTGCGTATGGCCCTCGACGCAGAAGCCGGTGAAGAAGTTGATGCCCTCGACGTGCACGCCCTGTTCCATCACCACCTTGGCGGCGAGCATGGAATCGAGGCCCCCGGAGATGAGCGCGACAGCCTTGATCGGTTCCGCCATAATCGCCGCCCGCTAGGCCTTTCGATCGCCAGTCAAGTGTTGCATACGAAACATGGTCGCTACCGCCAGCCGTCTTCTCGCCACACCATTGCATCTGCATCGCCCGGCGAAACCTTCGCATCGCCACGCAAGCAGCGCAACCGGGCCGCATCAACTCCCGCCAGCCGGCGCAGTAACGGCGCGCCGCGGCGCCGCGTCGGCAGCGGGCCGCGCAGTGTAGTGCCAGACCGGGGTCCACGCAACGAATCCGGCGGCCTGCATGGGTCGGTTCAAGCCAGCGGGTCGAGCCTGCATTGAGGGTATTGCTGCAGCGGGTGTCGAGCGCCGCTGTCTCGGTCGATTCGTCGATGGTGGCCGAGATCGGCAACGGCCTGCTGGCGTTCGTCGCGGTATTTCCCGACGATGGGCCGGAACAGGTGCGCTGGCTCGCCGACAAAACCCTCGGGCTGCGCATATTTCCCGATGAGCACAAGCCCATGAACCGCTCGGTGCTCGATGTAGGCGCATCCGTTCTGGTGGTCTCCCAATTCACCCTGGCCGCCGACACCAGCCGCGGCCGGCGCCCCGGATTCAGCCGCGCCGCCCCGCCCGAGCAGGCGCGGCAGCTCTATGAACTGTACGCGGAAACACTGAGAGGTCGATGCACGGACGTACAGACCGGACACTTCGGAGCCACCATGCAGGTCGCACTGGTCAACGACGGACCGGCAACGTTTCTGCTCGAGCGAACCCACGAGCCCGCGCCGTAGGAATTCACACTCGAGTTCGCCAAAGACGCCGTTGACAGAACTAACGTGCATACCCGCAGTCAAACATCCTTCCTTTACTTCAGGCCGACACATTCATGATTGAACGTAGCGAGGCTGGCAAGAGTAGTGAAAGCACTGGGTGCGCGGAGCAAGAGCGCGCACTTACCGTGCTAACAGCACGTTGAGCACGCGGCGGGAGCACGGCCAGTGATTTCGCTGCTATTGACGACCGCAGTAGTTTATTCATGAACAGGTCGGGTTAGGGCACGGTCATGCCATGGAACGACGCACTGAACCTGCACCCAAGTGCGGCCGAGTTCGCCAGTTTCGAACAATGGGCCAGGGCAGCCCGGCAGGCTGAACATCCGAGCCCCGGCGGGTTCCTCGTCGGGGTCCGGCAACGCAAGGTCGTCGTCTGGAATCTTGACGATGCGCGTGGCGACCTGCAAAACGTGCGGGAAGCCACTTCGCGGAACCCCGAGGCCGCAGCCGAGTTTGATGGCGGATACGTACGATTTCTCGATTCGATCGCACAGTCCCGGCACCGGGACAAGGCGCGCCTCATCGAGTTGGCGCTGGCGCCGGAACGGCGCTTCGGCCTGCCATTGACCAACCGGCGGATCATCGACGTCGCGAAATTCCTTGAAGAGGGTGTACCGATACGCCTGGGTGGTGACGATGCCGGCGCCGGTGAATCCGCGACCGAAATCGCATCGCCCATCGATTCGCCAGGGTCGAGCGGGGGTCGGCGGCCGCACGGCCCCCGCGGCGGCCCAGCACCGAACTCACCCCAACCTGCGACTGCATCCGCGAGCCCTTGCAAGCCCGCCCCGAGTCCTTGCTACACCGATGCATGGCGCCAATTCGAGCGCTGGTGCCGCAATCACCAGCAATCGTCCTGGCCCGCGAGCGGCGAGACGGTTGCCAGCTATCTGCGCGATTGCGCGTCGACTTGTTCCCGAGCGACGCTCAGGGTGTATCGGAATGCGATTTCGCACACGCACCGCAAGGGCCTGTTACCTGATCCCGGCAGAGCTGTCAAAATCGAACGCACCCGGCCTTCCCCGCACCAACAGGAGGCGGTTCCTGGGCACTTGCAGGTCTCTTTCGCACCGGCCACTGCACCCCCTTCGATCGAGGCGGCTCGAGCGGTCGCGACCCAGCGTCGACGGCACGGCCGTGGTTGGGAGACTAGCGAAACCGCTCGGCGTCGAGGGCTCGCGGATATCGCCATGTACGCATTGATCACCGAAGCGAGGTTGACCTTCCGACAGGTCGCGGACCTGACATGGGAGTCCGTGACCCCATGCAGCGACGACACAGCGCGCATTTCCTGCATTGCTCCTTACTCCGCCGCCACAGAGACCATCAGCATTTCTGCTCAAACCCTTAGCGACCTCCAGGCCCACCGCGACGCCTCCGGAGGGGGCGACCGCGTATTTTCGATCAGCCTCACGCATGTGAAAAGGCGCGTTTCACTATTGAAACAGATGGCTGACCGCACCCGCCATCACGCGGACCATTCGACGGGCATGTTTGGCACGAAGGCCACCCTGCCCCCTACTACGGGCACACGCCCGCCCGCAGGGTCAACGTCCATACAGACATCGGCCGGCCCCGTCGCCGGCCCGGCCAACATCGAGCGACGAGTGGACTTGCATGCCGGCGAAGAACCACTTCAGGCGGGCAGCACGGCCCGGTAGTGCCTTGGGTTTCCTGCCTACCCGAGTTTACCGGCGTCCGCAGCCGCGCCCTGCGGGACGAAACGCGGCAGAACCATTTCCTGCGTTGGCAGGTGTTCAGCGATTGGTGCCAGGCTCGCGGCGACAGCAACTGCCCGACAAGCGCGGAAACGGCCGTGGCGGCAATGCAGGACATCCGCCGCGAGATGTCGGGCCATTCGCAACGGCCTGTCGACGCGGGAACGGGTTCGCCGGCGTCAGGGGGCTTCGCCGCGCCGCTCGGCAACGCGCGCGAACAGGATGCCGACCTCGAACAGCAGCCAGGTCGGTAGCGCCAGCAGCAACTGCGAGATGACATCCGGGGGCGTCAGCAGCATGCCGCCGATGAAGCAGCCGACGATGACATAGGGACGCTTGTTGGCGATGCTGTCGGCGGTACTGATGCCGGACCAGACCAGCAGCAGGGTTGCAATCGGTATCTCGAAGGCGAAACCGAAAGCAAAGAACATGGTCAGCACGAAATCCAGATAGCGATTGATGTCGGTCATCATGGTCACGCCGACCGGCGTCACGCTGGCCATGAACCCGAACACCAGGGGGAACACCAGGAAATAGGCGAACGCCATGCCCAGGTAGAAAAGCATCACGCTGGACACCAGCAGCGGCCGGGCGAGGCGCTTCTCGTGCTTGTACAGGCCCGGCGCCACGAACGACCAGGCCTGGTGCAGCAGCACCGGCATGCCGACGAAGACGGCCGCATAGATGGCCAGCTTGAACGGGGTCAGGAACGGAGTCGCCACCTCGGTGGCAATCATGTTGCCGCCGTCCGGCAGGTGCGCCATCAGCGGTGCGGCCACCAGAGCGTATAGGTCGTTGGCGAAATAGTAGATGGGCAGGAACAGGACGAACACCGCCACCAGCGCGCGCAGAATGCGCTGCCTGAGCTCGATGACATGCGCCATGAACGGCATCTCGGCGCTGTCGACCAGGGCATCGTGCGCGTGTGCATCGTCTTCGGAGGACGGGTTGCCGTGCTCCTGGCGGTCGGCTTCGGGGGCGGCCATGTTCCCCGCTATCCGGTATCGCTACGGGCCGCCCGTTCGGGCTCGGGGGTGGATTCGGATTCCATCGGCGGGCCCTGCAGCGGCTCGGCCGGGCGCTCCTGCAACGGGTCGGATTCGGCCTGGTGAATCGTTGCAGCCTGCGCGGCCTGCTCGCCGGCGCTGGCGGTGGCCTTTACTTCCTGTTCGATACGTTTCATTTCTTCCATGACCGCTTCGTTGTGCAGCTGTTTGCGCACGTCGTCCATGCCGATCTCTTTCTCGATCTCGGCCTTCACGCTCGCGAAGCTGCGGCGCATGCGGCCGAGCCACAGACCCAGCGTACGCAATGCCTCGGGCAGGCGCTCCGGGCCGATGACCAGCAGTCCGACGATGGCCACCAGCACCAGCTCCGGAAAGCCGATATCAAACATGGGTGTCCTGTTTCGCGTGGGCGTCCTGTTTGGTCTCGGTCTCCTGACCGGCAACCTTGCCTTCGATGACATCGGGGTCGGTTTCGGTGCGGGCCTTGGCCTCGTCATCGGTCACCGCCTTGCGGAAACCCTTGATCGCGTTTCCGAGGTCGGAACCGATGCTCTTGAGCCGCCGCGGCCCGAAAATCAGCAGGACAATGGCCAGCACGACCAGTAGTTCAGTGAGCCCGAATCCTCCAGGCATGGCAGCCTCCTTGAGCAGCTACATTGTCGGCGGAATCGCTGTCTGCACGCCTGTGCGGCCGCGCACCTGCGTGACCGCGCTGTTGTGCGGCCGGCCCGGTGACGCCATGTACATGTGCCACTGTGCCGGTGTTGCCGCCGCCAGCCCTCATTATAGGCGTGTTGGGATAAGCGTGTTGGGCATCCTGCGCGTGGCCCCTCGCGAAGCGGCGGCCACCGGGCTCGATTGCCCCCGGCCGCGGCCTTGACAGCGGCGCCTTGTCAGGCCTTGACCAGCAGGTAGGAGCCCAGCGCCGCGCTCAACAGCCCGGCAGCGGCACCGAGCCCCTGCGCCGAAGCCTGCATGGCCGGTTCCCACAGCAGCACCATGGCCACGCCCATCAGTGCCGCCCCGGACAGGCGCCGCCGACGCCGCCCCCGGTGCAGCCGCGCCAGCGACTCTTCGAGTTGCCGCACGCTCGCCTGCTGTTCCTTGAGAGTGCTCTCCAGGCCGCTCATGCGGCGGCCCGTATCGATGATGAGATCGGGTAGGCGCGGCAGTTGTTCCAGGATTTCCGGCGCCCGCTCGGCAAACCCGCGCACTACCGCCAGCGGCCCGACCCGGTCGCGCATCCACCGCTCCATGAAAGGTTTGGCGGTCTGCCACAGGTCGAGTTGCGGGTACAGCTGGCGCCCCAGACCCTCGACGTAAAGCAGCGTTTTCTGCAACAGCACCAGTTGCGGCTGAATCTCCATGTCGAACCGCGCCGCCGTGCGGAACAGTTCCACCAGGAAGTGTCCGAAGGATATCTCGCTCAACGGTTTGGCGAAGATCGGATCGCACACCTCGCGTATCACCTGTTCGAATTCCCGCTGCTCGGTGCGCGCCGGAATCCAGCCGGACTCGAAATGCAGCCGCGCCACCTTCTCGTAATCGCGGTTGAAGAAGGCCAACAGGTTGCGCGCCAGGTAATCCTGGTCGCGCTTGTCCAGCTCGCCGATGATGGCGCAGTCGAGGGCGATGTAGCGCGGGTTCTCCGGATCCTCGACATCGACGAAGATGTTTCCCGGGTGCATGTCGGCGTGAAAGAAGTTGTGCACGAACACCTGGGTAAAGAACGTCTCGACACCCCGGTTGGCAAGCGTTTGCATATTGGTGCCGCGGGCCCGCAGTTCCGCCACGTCACCGATTGGCACGCCCCTCACCCGTTCCAGAACCAGCACGCCAGGCCGCGTCAGGTCGTGGTAGACGCGCGGCACGTAGAGTAGCGGCGACCCGGCGAAGTTGTCGCGCAGGCGCTGGGTGTTGGCCGCCTCCCTGAGCATGTCCAGTTCGCCGAGTACGACGTCGGCATAGTCGCGGGCTACCTCGGGCAGGTGCAGCCGCCGGCTGGCCACGATATGCCTGTCGATCCGGCCGGCCAGCCATATCAGCACTTCCAGGTCATCGCCTATCACCTGTTCCAGCCCCGGCCGAACCACTTTCACCACTACCTCTTCACCGTCGGTGAGTAACGCGCCATGTACCTGGGCAATGGATGCGGATGCCAGAGGCTCGGCATCGAACTGGGCAATGCGGGTCCCGAACAGATCGCCGAGCGCGTCCTCGACGATGGCCTGCGCTTGCTCGCCAGGGAACGACGGCACATGGTCCTGCAACTTCGCCAGTTCATCGGCGAAGTCGGCGGGCAGCAGGTCCCGGCGGGTAGAGAGCAATTGACCGAACTTGATGAACACCGGGCCCTGTTCCTCGAAGAACCGGCGCAGGCGCACGGACGGCCGCGCCCCCCGCGCCGGCAGCCAGCGGCCGGGCCAGGCGCGCAGCACCAGGCGCGCCGACAGCGGAATCTCGCCCGCGATGACGGCGTTGGCCGGCAGCGCCGCATCCAGGCGATGGCGCGCGGCGACACGAGCGATCTGCAACAGTCGCCGTTTCATGGCGGACCCTGCTCGCGCTTTCCGGGTGCCGCGTCGTCCCGGGCCGCATCGGCCCCGGCCGGTTTGCCACCGGGCATCGATTCACCTTGCGTTCCCGACCCGCCGGAGCCACCCGGTTCCAGGGCCCGCACCCGTTCGGACAGGCGCCCGACCGCGTCGCGCAGGGTCGCGATACCGCTCGCGAAATCATCGAAGCGGGCGCGGTCCACGAATCGCTCGGTCGTGGCGTCGCGCCATGCCCCGGCAACGCTTTCCGCCGCCGAGCGCAGCACCGCGCCGGCCAGTTCGGCCGCACCGAGCAGGTCTTGCGCGCCGACCGGCGAAGCCATGCCGAACGGCGTCAATACCCGGAACACCTCGGCCAGCTCGGCGAGCAGCGTCGCATCGCCCTGTATCTCGACCTTCTCTGCCGCGCGGCTGTCCGGCGCCACGAACCAGGCGAACAGGTCCTGCGCGTTGCCCCTGACCACCGCGTCGGGAGAATCGGCAAGCCCGGCAAGCACTTCCATTCGCCCTTCCGTAACGCGCCAGGACCACACCTGGGCCGGAAACGCGCTTTCCACCTGCACGGTGCTGCCTTCCAGTTCCGCCAGCCGTTCCCGGCCGGCCCGGTCCAGGCGCAAAGTGGCATTGGCCAGCGTTTGCGCCAGCCCGGCGAACAGGGCGTCGAGCTCGACCCGGCCGCGCACCTCAGGCCACCCCGCGGTGTATGGCCGCCACGCCGCCGAGCAGGTTGTGGAACTCCACATCGACGAAGCCGGCATCCTGCATCATCAGTTTCAGTGCTTCCTGAGCCGGATGCAGGCGAATGGACTCGACCAGGTATTGATAGCTGCCGCCGTCTCCGGCGACCAGCCTGCCAAGCACCGGCCACAGGCCCTGCCAGCCGGCCGCGAGACCCTCGAGCAAGGGGTTGGCGGGCCGGGAAAACTCCAGCACCAACAGCACGCCGCCGGGCTTGAGCACCCGCCTGACCTCGGCCAGAGCGGCCTGCTTGTCGGTGAAGTTGCGCAACCCGAAGCCGACCAGCACGCGGTCGAATGCCTCGGCGCCAAACGGCAGTGCCTCGGCCGCCACGCGACAGCAGTCAACCGTGGCAATACCCCTGTCGAGCAACCGGTCTCGACCACTGGCGAGCATGGAGGCATTGATGTCGGCCAGCACCAGGCCGCCATTCGCGCCCACCAGGGGTGCCATCAGCCGGGTCAGGTCGCCGGTGCCCCCGGCCAGGTCGAGCACCCGATAGCCATTTCGAACACCTGCCATTTCCACGACCAGCCGCTTCAGCAGCCGGTGGCTGCCCAGGGACATGACATCGTTCATCAGGTCGTAACGGTCCACCACGGAGTCGAACACGCCGCTGACCAGGTCGGTCTTTTGCTCCGGGCTGACCTGCCGGTAACCGAAATTCGTCCTGGAGTCTGAATCGCTCATGCGGGGGAGTTTACTCCGCTCGCCGGGCAATGCTCACCCGTGGCGACTCGCGCAATACTGCGCAGGGCGGCGAATTCAGCTATTCCGGGGCGTAAAGTGCCCCACGGGTATGGCTGGCAACCTCGAGGCATTGGCTGCTTTCAGTTCCGCAAGGTATTCCTGCCAGTAGCGCTCGCTGTGGTCGGCCAGATCCTTGAGATAGTCCCAGGCGTAGATGCCGGTGTCGTGGCCATCGTCGAACGACAGGCGAATGCCGTAGTTGCCGACCGGTTCGATGGCGGTCACGGCAACGTTCTTCTTGCCGGTCTGCAGGCGCCGCTGCTCCGGGCCGTGGCCGCGCACCTCCGCCGATGGCGAGTACACGCGCAGCAGTTCAGCGGAAAGCTCCACCGCCTGGCTCGCAAACTCCACCAGCAGGGTCCTGCTGCGCTTGCGGTAGGTGATATTGGTGGGTCGCATGGTCGTGCCGCTTCCGGGACCGCGCCCGGCAGGGCTGCTCAAAGAATGTACCTGGAAAGGTCCTGGTCTTCGACCAGTGCTTCGAGGTGCTCATCGACATAGGCGGCATTGATGGTCACCGGCGAACCGTCCGTCTCGCCGGCGGAGAACGACACCTCGTCAAGCAGCCGTTCCATGATCGTGTGCAGGCGGCGGGCGCCGATGTTCTCGGTACTGTCGTTCACCTGGCAGGCCAGTTGGGCGATGCGTTCCAGGCCGTCCGTGGAGAAATCGATGTCGAGCCGCTCCGTTCCCAGCAGCGCCTGATACTGTTCGGTAAGGGAGGTATCCGGCTCCACCAGGATGCGCTGGAAATCTTCCGGCGTCAGTGCCGAGAGTTCCACGCGTATGGGCAGGCGGCCCTGCAGTTCCGGGATCAGGTCCGAGGGTTTGGAGACGTGGAACGCGCCCGAGGCAATGAACAGGATATGGTCGGTTTTTACCATGCCGTACTTGGTGGACACGGTACTGCCTTCGATAAGCGGCAACAGGTCGCGCTGCACCCCTTCCCGTGACACATCAGCCCCCATCGTATTGCTGCGCTTGGCCACCTTGTCGATCTCGTCGAGAAACACGATGCCCGCCTGCTCGACGTCCTCGAGCGCCTGCGCCTTCACTTCTTCCTCGTTGATCAGCTTGGCCGCTTCCTGCTCGCGCAACCTTCGGAAAGCGTCTCTGATCTTCATGCGCATGGTGCGCTTGCGGCCGGAGCCGAGGTTGCCAATCATGCTCTGCAGCTGATTGGTCAACTCCTCCATGCCGGGGGGCGCCATGATTTCCACGCCTACCTGCACCGATTCGACCTCGATTTCTACTTCCTTGTCGTCCAGCTCTCCCTCGCGCAGTTTCTTGCGAAAGATCTGTCGGGTCGAGGAGGACTCTTCGCCGGCCTTGTCATCGGCCGCGAACCCGGCTTGACGCGGCTTGGGCAGCAGCGCATCGAGCACCCTTTCCTCGGCCTCGTCATCGGCGCGGTGCTGCACCTTGGCGAGTTGCGCCTCGCGCTGCATCTTCACCGCCACGTCGGCCAGGTCGCGGACGATGGACTCGACGTCGCGCCCGACGTATCCCACCTCGGTGAACTTGGTGGCCTCAACCTTGATGAAGGGCGCACCGGCCAGCCTTGCCAGCCGGCGGGCAATCTCCGTCTTGCCGACGCCGGTGGGGCCGATCATGAGGATGTTCTTGGGCGTGATCTCTTCGCGCATTTCCTGGTCGAGCTGCATGCGCCGCCAGCGATTGCGCAGGGCGATGGCGACCGCCCGCTTGGCTGCATCCTGGCCGATGATGTGCTTGTCGAGTTCGTGAACGATTTCCCTGGGCGTCATCACGGAATTGGTTGACATGTTCAGATGCCTCGCGGTCTGGAATCCTTGAGAGGCCTTGTTTTGGACAGGTGAGTCGTATTTTAGAACGACCCCTGCAAGTTGCGCAGCAACTTGATCGCGTCACGTTGGCGACCTGCCTGGACCTCTAGTTCGCGGATCAGGTTGTTTGATGAGTCAAGTCTGCACCCGTTCGCCGATGCCTCGTCGGGCTGGCGCATCGCCCCGTCAGCTAGTGGCAAGGCTTTCGACCGTGTGCCGATGGTTGGTGTAAATGCAGATGTCGGCAGCGATTGTCAGCGCTTTCTCCACCACGTCGACGGCGCCGAGGCCGGTATTGTCCACCAGCGCCCGGGCCGCGGCCTGGGCAAAGGGGCCGCCGGAACCGATGGCAATCACCCCGGATTCCGGCTCGATGACATCGCCGGTGCCGCTGATCATCAGGGTAGCGTCGTTGTCGGCCACGATCAGCATGGCTTCGAGACGGCGCAGCACCCGGTCGGAGCGCCAGTCCTTGGCGAGTTCCACCGAAGCCCGCATCAGGTTGCCGGAATACTTGTCGAGCGCTTCCTCGAAGCGCTCGAACAGCGTGAAGGCATCCGCGGTGCCGCCGGCAAAGCCGGACAGCACCTTGCCCTGGTAGAGGCGTCGCACTTTCACGGCGTTGCCCTTCATGATGGTATTGCCCGCAGACACCTGGCCATCGCCGCCGAGGGCCACGCAGCCGTCGCGCCGCACACACAGGATCGTCGTACCGTGAATCGGTTCCATGTGCCCGATAGTGGTGGCAGTTCAGCCTGCTTTCAAGGCGTCAATGCTGATTGATGCGTATGGCGGATAGATTCTGTTGTCGCAAGCGGGCCACGATACTGTCGGCTTCCGCCTCGGAGTCGATGGGCCCCACGGTCACCCTGTGCCAGGCACCGCTCTTGAGCGCCACCTCGGCCGTGTTGGCCGGCAGGCCCTGCAGGAGCAACTGTGCGCGCAGCCGCTCCGCATCGCCACGGTCGCGATACGATGCGGCCTGTACATAGAGCCGCGTGATCTGCACCGGCGCCGCTTCGACGGGTTCGGGAGTTGGCCCTTGCGTGGTTGCCGGCCGTCCGGTTGCCGGCGCGGGTTCAGCCGGCGGGGTCCGGCGTGGCCCGTCTCCAGCTCCGTACGTCTTGGGATTGACCGGCACCTCGCTGCGACGCAGCAGTTCCGGAAACTCGAAAACGACTTCGAGGTCGTCGCTGCCGGGAACGGCGGTCGGCATGGCGCCGAACTGTTCAGAGAACAGTGTCGGCCCAAGGAACACCAGGACACTACCCGCAACGCCGATCAGCAGGCCCGCGACAAAGCTCGGCCTGTGCAGACCACGGCGTTTCGGTGGGGTGCGTTTCCTAGCCATCCTGTAGGTGCCGGTTCGGCATTGGCCTGCGCCTCGAAGCTCATCGGTGGCCGCGCGCGGTCGACAAACACGATCGCGGGCAATCTCGCACCAACTGCTACAGTTTACCTTTGTTGGCCCGCCAGGGCAGACCCGACCGCGGCACTGCGCTCGCAGGGAACGAAAAGTCTGGCGATGTGGTTTTTCCGGACACCGAGCGGGTGGTTCGACTATCCGGCCCCGCGACGTACAATGTCGCCATGGCCATACTGCACAGCAAAGTCGACGCCGGGTCCTGCACCTTTCGCGCCAATAGCGAACATCACCGCGCCCTGGCGGCGGATCTACGCGAGCTCACCGCCAGGCTGGCGCTGGGCGGCGATGCGCGCTCCCGGGACCGGCACATGTCGCGCGGCAAGCTGCTGCCCCGGGACCGGCTCGAACGCCTGCTCGACCCGGGCGCGCCATTCCTCGAAGTGGGGCTGCTGGCCGGCTACGAACTGCACGACGACTGGCCGCCGGGCGCCGGCATCATCACCGGCGTGGGCCGCGTCGCCGGCAAGCCCTGTGCCATCGTCGTCAACGATGCGACCGTCAAGGGGGGCACCTACTACCCCATCACCGTCAAGAAGCACCTGCGCGCCCAGGAAATCGCCGCCGAGAACCACCTGCCCTGCATCTATCTGGTGGATTCCGGCGGTGGCTTTCTGCCAATGCAGGACGGCGTTTTTCCCGACCGTCAGCACTTCGGTCGCATTTTCTACAACCAGGCCAACCTGTCCGCCGACGGCATACCGCAGATCGCGGTGGTGATGGGTTCCTGCACCGCCGGCGGCGCCTACGTACCGGCCATGTGCGACCAGGCGGTCATCGTTCGCAACCAGGGCACGATTTTCCTGGGCGGCCCGCCGCTGGTGAAGGCCGCCACTGGCGAAGAGGTCGATGCGGAGACGCTCGGCGGCGGCGATGTGCACAGCAGAATCTCCGGGGTTACCGATTACCTGGCTGCCGATGACGACCATGCCCTGGCGCTGGCCAGGGAAATCGTGGCCGCGAGCCACCTGCGCTACCGGCCCACGGTCGAGGTGCGCGACCCGGTCGAACCGGAAGCCGATCCCGAGGAACTGTACGGTCTGCTGCCGACCGATACGCGAACGCCCTTCGACGTGCACGAGGTAATCGCCCGGCTGGTGGACGGCAGTGAGTTTCAGGCATTCAAGCCGCTCTACGGCGAAACGCTGGTCTGTGGCTTCGCGCACCTGGAAGGCTACCCGATCGCCATTCTGGCCAATAACGGCATTCTGTTCTCTGAATCCGCCCAGAAAGGCGCCCATTTCATCCAGTTGGCCGACCGGCGCGGCATCCCGCTGCTGTTCCTGCAGAACATCACCGGCTTCATGGTCGGCAAAAAATACGAAAACGAGGGCATCGCCAAGCACGGCGCCAAGATGGTCACCGCCGTCGCCTGCGCCCGCGTCCCCAAGTTTACCGTTGTCATCGGCGGCTCCCACGGCGCCGGCAACTACGCCATGTGCGGCCGCGCCTACACCGGCAACATGCTTTGGACCTGGCCCAACTCGCGAATCTCGGTGATGGGCGGCGAACAGGCCGCCCATGTGCTGGCCACGGTGCGCCGCGACGGGCTGGCGGCGAGGGGCAGGCAATGGCCCGAAGCGGAACAGGACACCTTCATGGATGGCATTCGCGAACAGTACGAACTGCAGGGCCATCCCTACTACGCCAGCGCGCGGTTGTGGGACGACGGCGTCATCGACCCGATCGACACCCGACGCGCCCTGGGCCTGGCGCTGGCCATGGCCTGCCGCAGGCCCGAGCAACCCAAGTCACGATTCGGCATTTTCCGGATGTAGGCGCAATGATGTATTTACGATCCCCAGTGCGCGGCAGCAACCGGCCGCATTGCCCGGCCGTTGTCATCGCCGATGCGTCAGAGTGCTGCCCGGCGCGGCCGCGCCGAGCCGACGCTTCGAGGTCTGTCATTGCAGCTTGTCGGCGGCCGCAACTCAGCGGCGCAGGAAGGCTGTCGCATCAGTTCGCCCGCGGATTCGGCGACACATGACCATGCGCACCTTGCTGATCGCCAACCGCGGCGAAATCGCCTGCCGGGTCATCGACACCGCCCGGCGCCTCGGCATGCACACGGTCGCCGTCTACTCCGATGCCGATGCCAGAGCGCTGCATGTGCGGCGCGCCGACAGCGCCTGCCACATCGGGCCTGCGCCGGCAGTGCAAAGCTATCTGGATATCGAAGCCATCCTGGCAGCGGCCAAGCGTGTCGGAGCCGATGCGATTCATCCCGGTTACGGGTTCCTGAGCGAAAACGCCGAGTTCGCCGAGGCCTGTTCGAACGCGGGTATCGTGTTTGTCGGCCCTTCCAGTGACGCCATTCGCGCCATGGGATCGAAAGTGCAGGCCAAGCGGCTGGTGGCGGCGGCCGGCGCCCCGGTCGTGCCCGGTTATCACGAAGACGGCCAGGACGACGATGCACTGCTTGGCGCGGCGCGCGAAGTGGGCTTTCCCTTGCTTATCAAGGCTTCCGCCGGAGGCGGCGGCAAGGGCATGCGCCTGGTTTCGGAACCCGCCGGGTTCGCCGCCGCCCTTGACGGCGCCCGGCGCGAGGCAGCGGCCGCGTTCGCCGATGACCGCATGCTGCTCGAACGCTATCTGGTCAACCCCAAACACATCGAGGTGCAGGTGCTGGCCGACCGGCATGGTCACACCATTGGCGTATTCGAGCGCGACTGCTCCGTGCAGCGCCGCCACCAGAAAGTGATCGAGGAAGCGCCTGGTCCGACCGTCGATGCCGCCCTGCGCGAGCGCCTGGTCGAAGCGGCGGTCAATGCGGCACAGGCGATCGGCTATACCGGCGCCGGCACAGTGGAGTTCATTGCCGAGCGCAGCGGCGCCGACACCGAGTTCTATTTCATGGAAATGAATACCCGGCTGCAGGTGGAGCACCCCGTCACCGAGGCAATCACCGGGCTCGACCTGGTCGAGTGGCAGTTGCGTATCGCCGATGGCGAGGCGCTCGACATCGAACCGGCGGCATCGGGCCACGCCATTGAAGCGCGCTTGTACGCCGAAAACCCGGCCCGGGATTTCCTGCCTTCCGCCGGCAGGCTGCGGCGCCTGCGCTTTCCCACCAATGTACGGGTCGATACCGGCGTGGCCGAAGGCGACTCGGTGTCGGTGCATTACGATCCGATGGTCGCCAAGCTGGTCGCGCACGGGCCGGACCGGGATACCGCCCGCCGCAGCCTTATCAAAGCGCTCGAGAACACCCGCATAGCAGGCATCGAGCACAACGCCGGCTACCTGCGCAACCTGCTCGCCCGCCCGGAGTTCGCGGCCGGCGACTACGGTACTCATCTTGCCGATACCGTTCACGAGCAAACGATTCCCTCGCTGCAGGATGCACACTGGGCACTGGCTGGTCTCGCCGCGGTTTCCCGGGGGTCTGGCCCCTGGGCACGGGCGGATGGCTGGCGCAACAACCAGTCCTCGCGCATCGCGGTGCGTTTGCGGCAGGGCGATGCGGTGAAGAGTGTGCTGGTGCATGCGGACCAGGTCGTTGTCGACGGGGTCGGTGCCGACAGGGTCGGTGCCGACAGGGTCG
>CAZNFI010000020.1:23137-24616 GCA_964572185.1 uncultured Pseudomonadales bacterium | reverse complement strand
CAACGGCGTTATGAAACTTTGCTCAACTGTCAAGACGGGACATCCTCAAGAACGCCAGGTGCTTCGCCGGGCTTTTGCCACGGGCTGCCAGGCGATGCGATGACGACCGTGCACTGCGACATCGGGATTGGTGCTTGGTTCCCGGCCTCGGCCCAACGACAGTATCGAACAGACTTGCCCGGAGGAATGTCAGCCACGACTGGACGGTCTCGCGCCCGCAGCGCAACGGGCTTATTGCGGGCGAAAAGCCGCTCGGGCCTGTCGCCACGTTTCCGGGTCGCGATGCACCGGCGGAAGGTGCCCGGCGGTGTTGTCGGCTACCGTGGCGAGAAATTTCACTTCAGCGTCGAGTTCGCCGGCCAGATTGCCGGCACCTGTACAACTCAGTACCGGCGTTGCGCCCATCAGGCGTGCGATAAGCGCCAGGCGCGAGGCCGCCGGCCGCCAGGCGCCGTCCTGCTCGGGCCAGTCGCCGTGCGCTTGCCACATCGACTTCAATTGCTGTCCGGCTTGCTCCAGTGTGCAAGTGTCCTTCTCGAGGCGCTGCAGGCGGTTTTTGAGCATGGACAGTCGATCGCGCGCCAGATGAACGGACCAATCGGCCATGCTTTGGCTCTGGTGCCGCCTGTCAAGCCACAGCTCGTGCCGTTCAGTTTCACTGCGCAAGGTGGAAACGTTCCCGCGCATGGCGTCGACCCGGGCCATGAAATCGGGGCCCATTTCACTCGACCCCGGCTCGCCAAGCAGCCTGCGGGTATGGATGTGGGGAAGGAATCCGGAATTGCCCAACCACAGGCGCTCTCCAGTCGTTGACAGAACGAACAAGTTCACGCTTACGTTGGCCGTTACAGACTGCTCCACGCCATCCCACCGGCAAACGGGCAAGGCAACCCGCTCATGCCCGCCCAGTTTCTGCAAGGCGCCGGCCTGCTTGGCCCACAGCCCGAATTCATCCGGCCTCAGTACTGAAATGCAGAACAGTTCGAGGTCGATAGCCAGGCCCTCGAGGCCCTGCCGATACTTCGCCTTGTCGGCGACGAGTGCGGCACAGGCCAGTTCCTGTGTCATGTTCCTGTAGGCCCTGTTGACCATCATCGCCGCCGACATCGCGGCACTCGCGCCGGAACTCCGGATCGATGCGCATTGGTGATCGATCAGTTCCCTGTGATGTTTGTCGAGGGGCCCCGCCTGTCCCCCAAAACCGGATGAATGTGCGACCAGCGCCCTTAGCTCATCGGCTGCAATCGTCGACTGCAGCCGGTCGCCCAGTTCGTGCGCGCAGAGAAAGCCGTGGCGCAACCCCGAATACAGCACCTCGCCCGAGGCGTTGACCAGCACCGATTGCGCCAGGCCGGGCACATGGCTGTAGCGCTCTGGGTCAGATCGGTCGAGCCGGTCACCTGCAGGATAACCGGCCGCGAAACGGGAGCCGAGGGCGCGGCCTGAAACATGCCGGCTTTCGACCGCCACACTCTGCCC
>CAZNFI010000020.1:21620-23127 GCA_964572185.1 uncultured Pseudomonadales bacterium | reverse complement strand
GCAGCACCGTCTCGATGTGCATGAGCGTGGCTTCCCATTGTTGATCATTCGAATACAGGCGCGCCCGGGCATCCGCCAGGCGCGTCTGCAGACCATTGAGCGAATCGCGGATCGACGTATCGCCCGCGGGATTATTCGGAACACTGGCCAGCAGCTGCTCGACCCGTGCCTGGTACGACGGCAACTTCTTTCTGACGGTACACAACAGAAAACTCAGCGCGCCCCATTCGTCATCACTCAGCAGCGACGTTCGAGCCATGCCCAGCAACTCTTCCGCCCGCTCGATGTCGGTCTCGGTTTCGGAGACGTCCCTGACCAGACGATGCGTCTGCTCCGCCACGTTCGGCGGCGTGGCCGAACCCAGACTACTGGGGGCGCTTGCGATTGCGTTGCAGGGTTGCCGGTGAATTCTCCTGTTCGCCATCGGCGTTGCGCCGCGACTGCCGGCCGGCCGGCCAGCGCCCGCGGCAACGGAACCCTGCCCGCCCGGGCTCACCGCCACACGCCGTTCGCTGACCGTACGCCCGGTCCTGGCCGCTGTAGCCGTGAGATTGTTGCGTTGACCTACCGGGGCAGCTTGCGCCGCGCTTGCGTTTCCATCCACCGTGCGTTCCCCTGCGTGGCCGTCGACTTCGGCCCGTTCGAGGGCCGCTGCGATGTGTGCCAAGAGCGGCAACAATTGCCAGGTTCCAAGGCCCCTGAACCCAGCCTCCCATGGGCATGCCCTGCAGATTCAGTCTTCCGGCAGCGGCGAAATTCCCTGCCCCCGGCATGCCGTCCGTGCAATGCGACATTGGGATCGGATTTTGGTTCCGGCCTCGGGATTGCAGGTTTTACATTGGCCCGGCATCGGAAGAAGCGCGACTGCGCATGGAAGATCCTTGAACTGGTAGCCTCGTCCAGGTACTCGATTCACGATCAGCACCCTCCAATGGCCACGGCGTAAACCTCGACTTTCTGTTTTCCCGGCTCTGCATGTCCGGCAGGTTCAAGGCGACAGTGCACCGGTCGGGAAACTCAGTTCAATTCGGTGTCGGTATCGTCTTCCGGTTGACGGAGTTTCGCCAGGCGCCCGAACACCTGGCGTGACCAGCCGCGGGAAGAAATGTCGCGGCCATCGGCTTCCATGGCCTCCCCCGCGACATCCTGCGCGATGTCTTGCCCCCGTTGGGCGGCGCACCGGGCGGCGAAGCGGACCGCATAGCACAGCAGCCAGTACCGGTTGCTGTCGGCCTCGACGAACAGGTCATCGAGCGTCGGCAGGTCGCATCTGGCACTGGCGAGCTGCACGTAGGCGAGCACGTGATCGAGTTCGTCCTTGAAGTCTTCGGCGGTGATCGTGAACTTGGAGGTATCGAGAGGATTACGAGCTGACATAGATACTGCCTCATGTCCGGCTGCTGTTTCCGGCAAGGGTGCCGGGCCATTGCAAACCTTCACATAGGTACGTGACAGTTCCCGCCTATTCGCCTGGGGCATAGGGAGCAACCCCCAGCCCTGCAGTTCG
>CAZNFI010000020.1:283-21610 GCA_964572185.1 uncultured Pseudomonadales bacterium | reverse complement strand
GCCTATTTGCCAGGGCTCCGGAAGCTATCCGAAGCCCAGCGTTACGGCTGTTGTATTCAACGGGTAACCCGGCAGAAAACCGATTGCCCGTGTGTAGATACGCATCACGGAGTATTTCGCTTGATGCGGGTTAGGTCAAGCGGACCGGTGGTGGCGCACCTGTACATGGGCGCCGTAATCGGTTCTGATGCAACCGGCAGGAAGACAACACGGTGAATCGAGCAACTGCAGCCTGGTCGCTCGCACAAGGGATTCAGGCAGGCGGTGCGAGGGTAACGGAATAAACTGTTTAAAATGAATGGGTTGAAAACCCGACCCGGGTGAGCCCCAGTGGTGGCAGGTCAACCGGCCTGCCGCCGGCGCAGCCCCGGTAAGCGGAGAGCAAGCAATATGTCCGTTCCTCGATATTCAGCCGGTACGTCAGCCAGTGAGATTGCCGCGGCGTTGGGTGAAGCGGGCTGTGTTGTGGTAACCGGAGTAATGGATGCCGAACTGCGGCAGTCCATCACGAGCGAACTGGCGCCACACATGGCGAGTGCGCGGTTGATCGAAGACGACGACCCGGCGTATTTCTACCCGGGCCGCACGCGGCGCGTTTCCGCCCTTGTTGCGCGCTCTCCCAGCATCACCGACTGCCTCGTGGCGCACCCGTTGATCCGGCAGGTGTGCGATACCCACCTGCTGCCCAATTGCGAGCACGGCTACCAACTGCATGTTTCCGCTGCCCTCGAAGTAGGCCCGGGCGCGCGCGAGCAGGTGCTGCACCGGGAGGAGAATTCGTTCACCTTCTTTCCGTTGCCGCGCCCCAACATCATAGTGGCCAGCATGTGGGCCGTTACGGATTTTCGCGCAGACAACGGCGCCACATTGCTGGTTCCGGGCAGCCACAGATGGCCGGCCGATAGAAAGGCTGAGCCCGACGAGATTCTAAGCGCAGAGATGCCGGCCGGTTCGGTGCTGTTCTGGATGGGCGGAACCTTGCACGGTGCGGGGGCGAACACCTCGCAGGACTGGCGCTACGGAGTAATCCTGACCTATTCCCTGGGCTGGGTGCGGCAGGAAGAAAACCAGTATCTGGACGTCTCGCGGGAACGCGTGGCCGAGCTGTCGCCCGAAATTAGACGACTTGTCGGGTTCGACATGTACGCTGCGCTTGGATTCCACGACCCCACCGCTGTCTGAAATCACGCTCACGACGCCGGTGGTCGTCCGCTCCGCCACTCAACTCCCCCAATTCACTGAAACACGGCATTCGAGAGTGGCCGTACAGATTGCCGCAGCCAACGGCCAGGCACGGTCTCGCCCGCCTGCGCGATGCGCTGGCCGAATACCGTTCAGATCGGTGGGAATCAGGTACAGCGTACACCGGGCCTGACCTACAGCATCGGCCTGACCGGCGATTGGTCGCTGGGTGGTGCAGGTTCGCTGCGCGCTCGGTTGGATTACTCCTGCACGGAGGAGATTTTCTATAGCGCCTTCAATCGCTCGGGAGGATTTGCGGACCCTGGCGGGTCTGACCTCGACCGGCACCGGCTATTGCAGCGCGAACGCGGCCCGCGCATCACGCCACGCCTCTTCGGGCAGGTCGAGGGGCGGCAGATGCCCATCCTGGTTGTCGGCGTATGTGGCGAGAAACCGTATGTCTTCCTCCAACCGGGCAGTGCAGTCCCGACCGCTTGCGCAAATCAAAAGGGGCAGTTCGCCCATCAGAAAACCCACCACGGCAAGCCGCGCTGCTGCCTTTCTGTAGGCGCTACCGCCTGCCGGCCAATCCCCCGACTCCGCCCAAAGGGTCTTGAGCTGACGGGTAGCATCGACGAGGGCGCAAGCGCCTTTCTCGAGGCGCTGCAGATGATCCTGCTGCCTGGCCAGGTGTCTGGAAAAATGCTGTGCTTGCGGATGATCCGCGCCTGAGGTCTGCGCGACGCTGGCATGATGTCGAGCCGACGCCTCCAGCCTGTCCCGCGACCGCGAAATCGCGGATTGCAGAGTGTCGAGTGCTGCCTTGACATCGCCTCCGGGGCAGGCCGAATCCATGGGCCCGAGCAGGCGCTCCGTTTCCGCGCGGCCGATGTCCGGGCGACTATCCGCGGTGGGGCTTGGCTGCGTTACCGAAAGAGCGAATTGCCGGGTGCTGACGCGCACGGTCACCCGCCCTGCATCGACTTGCTCATCTAACCCGAAGGGGCAGATGTCGATCGATTTCGCCCGGCGATAGCAGTCCTGCTGAAGCTGCCAGGCTGCGGCGTCTTCCGGAGCCAGCATTGCAATGCAAAACAGATTCAGGCCGACCTCGCGGTCTGCGAACGCCGGGCTCTGCTCGCTGGCGAAGGGGAGCAGGGCGATGTTGATCACTTGCCCGTAGGCTGAATCGACGGCTTTCTTTTGCAGTGCTTGCGTCCACGCTGCCAGGGCATCTGCAGACAGGCTGCGAATTCGTTCACGTTCGTCGTTTTCCCTGATCACCGGCATGATGGGAGGCAACTGCGATACCGGCACAGGTGCATCAGCGTAAAGGCTTGAAAAGAGCCGTTTGTAATATTGGAACAGCACTGACTGCAAGGCTCGATCGGACAAGCCGGCCACGTGGTCGCCGGTGAGTTCATGGGCGTGAAACAGGCTGTGGCTCAGCCCGAAGTACAGCACCTGCCCCTTGCCGTCGCACAGTGCGGCGAGCGCCAGGTCGGGAGCGTAGAAGTGTCGAACGCCGCACGCCTCGCCGGCATCGGCGGGCAATGGGTAGCTGCCCGGCAAATAGGCTCCGAGCGCCTTGCCGGCAAGCACATGCCAGTCGACCACAGCGGGTTTGCCATCGCCGAGCGGCAGCGTCGTCTCGATGCGGCGGGCCGGACCACGCCAGGTCGGGCCGCAAGCGCGAAGGTAGTCGTAGACGCTGTCGAGGCGTGTGTGCAGGTCTTCCGCCAATGCCGAGTCCGCAGCACTCAAGGCGCCGGTATCGACCAACGCCACCAGCGCCTTGAGCACCTCCGTGTAATTCATGGGCATGTCGAGCAGGTTGGCGCGCAGCAGCACGCCGAGTCGGCGGCGTTGCGCAATGCTCAGCGGTTGCGTCCCGGCGGATTGCAGCAGGTCGTGTGCCTCACTGAGCGCTTCCTCGGCAACCCGGACCAGAAGGGCCGCCATTAGCAGGTTGTCCCGCGTCGTCGTGTCGGGGATGCGTTTGGCAAGTTCAAACAGCCGTCGGTGTTTTGTCTCCAGTTCCGCCCGCTGGGATTCGGTGAGCCAGGGTGGCCCGCAGGACGCGACGTACGGTGCGACCTGTTCGCCGGTACTCGGAGCTGGCGGCTGCCCACCCCCGGCCTGGCGCGGTGATTGCCTGCCGGCAACCGGCCCGGTTGCGGTCGCTCTCGAAGGCTCGGCGACAGCCCGACGGTCTGCGGCCCGTTGTGGCGAACCGGACGGCGTCCCGCCTGCCTCGACCAGTTCTCGCCGGGTCGTCTCCTGCTGGGCGCCGGGCGTTCGTTCGACGCGGCGCCCTGCCATGGTGCCCACGGCCGTGACGGCTGGCGTCGCCGCAGCGCCGGGCCGGTTGTCGCTGACTACAGGGGTTGGCGATGCTGTGCTCCCATCCATCGGTGATGTTCCTCCTGACTTTCCCCGTTCCTCCTGCCGTTGCCGGGGGCGCGCTTGCGGCACCCCGGCAGCTGATGCGGCCGGAGGTCTCGTTGGCGCCGCCGATGCGGGCGCTCGCAGGAGGAATTCGGCACCGATTTCAGCCTGAAGTTCCCTGAGTGCAAAACGTGCCCGGAAGGGAGTTTGCCGGTTGTCGGGGGGGCTGCGGGCGACTGCCTGCCGGGGCAAGATTCACGCTGTAAAAGCGGGCGGCGCACCACTTGCCACGATAGCCAAGCCAGATCCCGCCGATGATTGCCCTGTTCTGAACGATGTAGAAGATTCCTGGTCGACCACGCTGAACAACCGCATCGGCGGTTTCTGATTGGCGTTCGATTCAACTGTTGGCGCAGCCAAGCCCGGCTGACAGCCTGGGCGCGGCGCTCGCAGTCAGCGCGAATTCGCCACCGGCGTCAGGCGGCGCATACCTCGTCGAGCAGGCGGCGCAGGAATGCCTCGCAGGCCCGCACCTGGCTCAACTCGATAAACTCGTTCGGCTGGTGCGCCTGGCCGATGCTGCCCGGGCCGCAGACCACCGAGGGGATGCCTACATCCTGAATTGGCCGGCCTCCGTGCAATAGGAAACGGCCTGCAGGCTGTTGGTTCGCGCCAGCCCCATCACCAGCGACTCGGCCGGTGACCCCGCATCGGGCATCAGGCCGGGCACCTCGCCGAGCAATTCGGTCTCGATCGAGGTGTCGGCATCGACGGCGTGCATGAGAGGCAGTACGGTTTCGTTTGCGAACTTGTTGAAACGGGCCAGAATTTCCTCGGCGTCAGTCCCGGGAATCAGCCGGTACTCCCAGGTAAAGGCGCAGTCGAGAGGTACGATGTTCTGCGCCGTGCCGCCCTCGATGGTGCCGACGTGCACCGTCGTGTAGGGCGGGTCGAATTTGCAGTCGGCGGTTGCGCGCGATTTCATTTCGGCCGCCAATTGCATCAGGAAGCCGATCAGCCTGGCGGCGCACTCGATGGCATTGACGCCCAGGTGAGTGTCGCTCGAATGCACTTCCAGCCCGCGCACCCGGGTGCGGTAGCAGCGGATGCCCTTGTGGGCATTGGCGACGGTCATGTTGGTGGGTTCGCCGATGATGGCGATACGGGGCAGCACGCCCAGTTGCCCGCCGAGCCTGCCGATCATCAGCGGAGCGCCGAGGCAGCCCACCTCTTCGTCGAACGACAGTGCCAGGTGGATCGGTGTCTTGAGCGGGCGGGCCAGAAACTCGGGAACCAGGGCCAGCGCGGTGGCGCTGAAGCTCTTCATGTCCGCCGTGCCGCGGCCATACAGGCGACCGTCCTTTTCCACCACTTCGAACGGATCGGTGTCCCAGGGCTGCCCGTCAACGGGTACCACGTCGGTATGCCCGGAAAGCACGATGCCGGGCACATCCTCGGGCCCGATGGTCGCATACAGGTTGGCTTTGAGCCCGCTCTGGTCGTGGATGAGTGTCGCCTCGACACCGTGCGAGGCCAGGTAGTCGCGCACGAAGTGAATGAGGGCGAGGTTCGACTCCCGGCTGGTGGTATCGAAGGAAACCAGACGCTCGATCATCTCGACGGGGCTGAAAGTTCTGCCGGGCATGGTGGTCGGCCGATTGACGGGCCTGCGATTGTCGCCAGTGATCGCCGTGCAGACAAGACCCAACGGGGTGATGCGCTGGCGCGGCGTGGTGGCGGCGAACGGGCGCAGACTCGACGCAACCCACTGTCTGAACCGGGAATTGGCGGTGTAGGGGCCAACCGCCAGGGCGGGCCCGATGCCTTCGCGGGTGTCCTGACCAGGGGGGGCGTTTACTCAGAGGCGACTGTGGGGTGTATTGTGTCGTCTTTATCGTTGCTGGCTGCCAACGGCGGGAAACCGAGTGGCTGCCGGAAGACGGGGTGCGGGGCGCGAAGCCGGAAACGCGCAAGGCCAACAGGCCGTGTCCGCCAGTACGAGTGTCATCTGGGAGTCTTGGGAGGTCGCAAGCATGCCCGATCTGGATTTTGGGGACGATTACGCCGACATTCGCGAGCAGGTCGCACGCATATGCGCGAAGTATCCGGGCGAGTACTGGCAGGCACGGGACGACAGGGCGGAGTACCCGCATGCGTTCGTCGACGAACTCACCCAATCCGGTTACCTGGCGGCACTGATCCCGGAACAATACGGCGGCGCCGGCCTGCCCATCCGCGCCGCATCGGTGATTCTGGAAACCATCCACGCCAGCGGCTGCTCGGCGGCGGCCTGCCACGCGCAGATGTACACCATGGGCACGGTGCTGCGCCACGGCAGCGACCGGCAGAAACAGAAGTACCTGCCTGCCATCGCTTCGGGCGAGTTGCGCCTGCAGGCATTCGGCGTCACCGAGCCCAATACCGGCTCCGACACCACGCAACTCAAGACGCGCGCCGTGCGCAATGGCGACCACTACGTGGTGAACGGGCAGAAGATCTGGACCAGCCGCGCCCACCAGTCCGACCTGATGCTGCTGCTGGCGCGCACCACGCCGGTACAGGAGGTGAGCAAGCGCACCGCGGGGCTGTCGACCTTTCTGGTCGACCTGCGCGAGACCCGCGGCAATGGCTGCGAGATCCGGTCCATCGAGACCATGATCAACCACAACACCACCCAGGTGTTCTTCGACGACATGGTGATTCCAGCGGATGCGCTGGTCGGTGAGGAGGGCAAGGGGTTTCGCAACATCCTCGGCGGCATGAATGCCGAGCGGGTGCTGATCGCCTCCGAGGCGCTTGGCGATGGCCGCTATTTCATCGACAGGGGCGTGGCCTATGCCAACGAGCGGGTGGTGTTCGGCAGCCCCATCGGCAAGTACCAGGGCATTGCCTTTCCGCTGGCGCAGGCCTATGCGCAGCTCGAAGCGGCAGAGTTGATGATCCGCAAGGCGGCGGCGCTCTACGATGCGGGGCAGGACTGCGGCGAGGCGGCCAACATCGCCAAATATCTGGCTTCGGAGGCTGCCTGGAAGGCGGCGGACGAAACCTTTCAGACCTACGGCGGGTTCGCCTTTGCCAAGGAGTACCAGATCGAGCGCAAGTGGCGCGAGGTGCGCCTGTGGCGGACGGCGCCAATCTCCAACAACATGGTGCTGAACTTCCTGTGTCAGAACGTGCTGGGGTTGCCGCGCAGCTACTGATTCGCATGAAGCTCGATATCGTTCAGGTTGCCTATCATGTAACCGACATCCGCCGGGCGGCGGCGGACATGGCCGCCCGATTCGGGGCGGGGCCGTTCTTCGTCAACGAGAACATCCGCCTGACCTGGGGCGAGCACCGCGGCACGCCGACCGACTTCGTGCATTCCTCGGCCTACGGGCAATGGGGCGAACTCATGGTGGAGTTCTTCCGGCAGGAGGACGATTGCATGAACTCGCCCTATCGCGACATGTTCGCGGCAGACCAGGAGGGTCTGCACCATGTGGCGATGATGGTGCCCGACATCGAGCAAGCCTTTGCCTATTTCGAAGGCAACGGCATGCCCGTGGTTACCCGATGCGGCCTGCGTGATGCCAAGAGTGTCGATTTTGCCTTTGTCGATGCGCGCGAGGCGCTCGGCCACATGGTCGAGATTTACCCGAAGTCGGCAGGGGTGCTCGGCTTCTACAGGATGATCCGCGACGCGTCCGTCGGCTGGAACGGCGACGATCCCATCCGCGGCATCTGAGGGCGGCGGTTGGCTGCCCGCGCAATGGCTAATCGCCGGGCAACGGCCCCAATTCCCGGTTCTCGCCCGCAACCTGCGTCAGCGTCATGTCGTATATCTGCCACCCGGTTCCGGGCGTGTAGCGCACCTTGGAGTCGTAGGTGCCGAGAAACAGCCATACCGTCTCGGCGGGCCGGTTCTCGTGCCAGGCCTGCAGGTAACTCTCCATGCGGCCTTCGCCGGCGGTGACGGCGCCCCGGTCATCGGTATCCAGCGACTCGATCTGCACGATCTGCGTGCCAATCAGGTGCTGGGTGGATGAATACTGCTGCAATGCGTCCTGCACCACGTCCACCCAGCCGTCCGGGCCCTGGCTGACCAGTTGCTCGGCATCGGAGCGGCCCGCTCGAATGATTGCGTCCTGGGTGAATATGCGGTGGTAGATGGCCCGGCCCTCGGCGATGCCTGCTTCGGTGCAGGTGCCGATGATGTCCGTGGCTTTTGCATAGAGTTGCTGCAGGTACTGGATGTCCTGGCGTGCGATGGTTTCCATTCGTGCCCCCTGGTTGAAATGCTGGTGTCGACTTCGACTGCCGCAGACCGGCCGGAGCGGGTCGATGGCGCTCGCCCGGCGGGCGCTGCGGTCAGCTTCTGATCGGGTGCTTGCCGTCCCAGTTTTCGGCGGCGGCGGCAATCATGGCAAAGCGCTCGACGATGCTGTCGCTCTGGGTCACTACCTCGAGCATGCAGTTCATCAGCGGGCGCGTGTCGTAGTAGGCGAACACGATGTCGCCGGCGCGGCCGCGGTTCGCCGTCGGGTAGCCGAGGCTTTCGAAGTAGGCGCTGTCGGCGTCGATGTCGTGGGTCCACACACAGATGTGGTGGAAACCGTCGGTGCCCGCGGGCACGCTGTCCCGGTAGGCGCAGCGCTCTACCTTGGGCTGGATGATCTCGATCTGCACCGGGCCGGCCTGGGCGATGGCGACGAACATCGACAGTTCGGCCGGCTGGCCGCGGTAGGTGAGATCGGTGAACTCATCGGTGTACTCGGTGACGTAGAAGGGGCCGACACCCATCTCGTTCACCCACTTCATGCAGGCTGCCTCTACGTCGTCGACCACCCAGGCGTTCTGGAAGACGGTTCGGTCGGTCGGTTTGTCCAATACTGTTGAGTTCATTGCATGTCCCTCTGGTGGGGTTCACCCCACCAATCCTTCCTGTTGGAATTGGCAGAGGGGGCAAACTAACCAACGACGCGGACAAAGGCAATGCGCGGCACGCGCTGCTGCCGAAGTGTTTCGCCGGGGAACTGAGGTGTGGATCAGGTGACCAACTAATTCCGTGGATTGGTTTTGGCGTGTTATCTTGACGGTTGACCGGCCCGCAGTCGGAAATTGGCGCCGATGCCAGTCCACGGTACGTTCGAAAACGAACCCGTGTCCGCTACGCAACATTCGGCCGCATCGCACACCGGCGCCGGACACGCGAGACAGCGAAGATAGAAGACAACAAAGACAAGAAAGACAAGAAAGACAAGAAAGACAAGAACAGAGAAGCAACGCAATGATCGCACCCGCGAAACGAAAGTACGAATCCGCACGGCAGTTGCAGCGTCAGTCAGACATCCTCGCCACAGTGCGGGCGATGCTCAATGAAGTGGGCTACGAGGGAATGACCATCCGCGCGCTGGCCAAGCGCGCAAAGGTGGCCCAGGGCACACTCTACAACCTGTACGGCGGCAAGGACGGCCTGGTGCTGGCTGCTGTCGATGAACTCATGACCGATCTGGCCGGCGCTGCCGCCGACGGGGCGCCGGAGGAGGGCATTGATGCCATCCTGGCGCTGAACGCCGTCATGGGCGAGCAGATTCGTGCGACGCCCCGCTATGCGGACGCCATGACCCGCATACTGTTTCATGTGCAGCCCGACGATCCGCTGGTGGATGTGCTGTTTGCCAGGAGCCTGCCGTTTTTCAAGGCGCAGTTGGCCATTGCCCAGCGCAAGGGGGAGGTGCGCACTGATGTCGACACCAACGTCCTGGCACGCTATCTGGTCGGCCACCAGTGGGGCGTGGTCTTGCTGTGGATGATGGGCATGATGCCCGTTGACGATGACGACATTGAACGACGGCGCAGCGACCTCATGACGCTGATGGGTGTTGCCACGGACGCGGCACGCAAACGCCTCGAGGCGAGGCTCGAGGCGCTGAACGGCGCCTGAGCGAATCGCTGCGGGCCGGGGAGCCGAATCCGGCCCGCCAGGGCTCTCAATGGTTATCCGGCAACGGCGCCCGACGCGCGCAGTTGCCGAATTTCCTCGGCGCCGAACCCGAACGCCTGCAGCACCTCGTCGGTATGCGCTCCCGGCGCTACCGCGGGCGGCGGCGTCTGCGGCTCGGTGCGGCTGAAACGCGGTGCCGGCGCGGCCTGGTGTATGCCGTCAACCTCAACGAATGTACTGCGCGCGGTGTTGTGCGGATGGGAAATGGCATCGCGGAAATTCAGCACCGGCGCGTAGCAGATGTCGGTGCCGAGCATGATTTCGTCCCACTCGTCCCGGGTTCTGGCCTTGAATAGGGCTTCCAGGCGCCGATGCATCTCGGGCCATCCTTCGCGGTCCATCTGCGGCAGCAGCTCCTGCTGCTCGCCGAGCCCGGATTTTTCCAGCAGCAGCGCGTAGAACTGCGGTTCGATGGAGCCGATCGAAATGTACTTGCCGTCCCGGGTTTCGTAGGTGCCGTAGAAGTGGGCGCCGCCGTCGAGCAGGTTGCTGCCCCGTTCCGGCAGCCAGTGTTCGGTATTCATCATGCCGAGCAGCCCGTTCATCAACAGTGCCGAGCCGTCGGTCATGGCGGCATCGACCACCTGGCCCTTGCCGGAGCGGCCGCGTTCGAACAGCGCCGCAACCACGCCGAAGGCCAGCAGCATGCCGCCGCCGCCAAAATCGCCGACCAGGTTCAGCGGCGGTGTCGGCCGGCGGCCTTTCTCGCCGATGGAGTGCAGGGCTGCCGTTAGCGAGATGTAGTTGATGTCGTGGCCGGCTGCCCGGGCAAGGGTGCCGGTCTGGCCCCAGCCGGTCATGCGGCCGTAGATGAGTGCCGGGTTGCGTTCCATGCAGACCTCGGGGCCGAGACCCAGGCGCTCCATGACGCCGGGCCGAAATCCCTCGATGAGTACATCGCTGTTTTGCACGAGGCTCAACACGGTTTCCACGCCATCGGCGTTCTTCAGGTCCACGGCCAGGCTCTTGCGGCCGCGCGCCAGTACATCGGTGCGCCCGGACGGTTGCCCCACGGAACTGGCGCGATCGATGCGCACCACCTCGGCGCCCATGTCGGCCAGCATCATGCCGCAGAAGGGCCCGGGTCCGATGCCCTGCAATTCAATGACTTTGAGCCCCGTGAGTGGTCCCATGTTCGCTCCTATGCAGATGTAGACGAAGAATGATTGTCGCTTGGATTAGAATAGCAGACACCTGGCCCGAGAAGGTTCGTCTCCCGCGTACTGCGTTGGGGATGGCTGCGCAGTTTCCCGGCAACTACCAGCGACCCGGCAGAACTGAGAACAAGGGGCTGGCATGACGATGTCACGGCTGACGGATGAGGGCTGATACGCCTGCCGAACTCGATCTTGCGAGCGTCGACACGGTGCTGTCGACAGCGAGATCGGTGCGGCGCAAGCTGGACTTCGAGCGCCCGGTTGAACCGTCGACCATTCTCGACTGCATCGATATCGCCACCCAGGCGCCGACCGGGCTCGGTGGCGAAAGCTGGCGCTTCATGGTGGTGCTGGATGTCTACCGCAAGCGGCGCCTGGCGGAACTGTACCGACTGGTGCTGCATGAACTGGCAGAGCACCGCGGCCTGGTGATCAAGCCGACCCAGCAGGCGCTGATCGATCGGCTGCACGAAATTCCGGCCATGATCCTGGTGTGTTCCCGGGCACCGGCACCGCCGCCCGACGGTGAAGTGGCGGCGCAGGTGGCCTACTACGGCTCCATACTGCCCGCCGCCTGGTCGCTGATGCTGGCGCTGCGCGCCAGGCGACTCGGCGCCACCTGGACAACGCTGCTGTCATCGCGGCAACGCGAGGTGGGCAGCATTCTGGAAATGCCCGAAGACGCGGTACTCACGGTGATGTTGCCGGTGGCCTACACCAAGGATGCCAGGCTCGCCCGGGCGAACCGGGCACCCGCGCGCCAGGTCACGTTCTGGGATACCTGGGGCAACGAGCTGTAGCATCAGCCGTCGATGACCACGGTGGCGCTGCCTTCGAGGGGATTGGCGCTGCCTTCCCGCTCCAGCCACACATCGCAGTCGGCGAGGGTTTGCCCGTTTTCTTCGCGTACGCCGGTGACCCTGCCCCGGGCCGTGATGTGGTCGCCGTCCAGCACCACCAGGGGGAAGCGCATGACCAGGCGGCGCAGACAGCGTGGGCCGGCCCAGGCGTGCAGCATGTTGACCATATAGCTGAGGCCCAGCGGCCCCTGGTTGATGGTGTGGTAGCCGAAGCCGAGCTTTTCCACCACGCTGGGGTCCCAGTGCACCGGGTTCGGGTCGCGCAGGATCGCGGCCATGGTGCGCATGCGTTCGGGAAGCACGCTGGGCATGACCCAGGGGGGAATCTCGTCGCCAACCCGTATGTTCATGGCTGGCTCCTGTTGTAGTGCCAGGTGACGGTGGTGCGGGCGGCGTGGCTGCCCTGCGGGTCGTGAAGGTCGAAGCGGAACTGGATGCGGTCGAAGGTGCGCTTGCCCTCGGTGCGGCGGTCGGCCTCGGTTACCTCGGCACTGACCCGGTAGCGCACTTCTTCGTGCAGGGGCTCGAAGATCTCCCAGTCGTAGCTTTCGATGCCGATTGAGAAGTCCGATTCCGCCTGCCCGAGGGCAAACATCTCGCCGATGCTGGTGTTGGCGCCGAGTATCGGCATGTGGAACAGCGCGACCGGGTGGGCGAGGCCATCGGGTAGCGGGTCTGCGCCGGTGCACTCGGTGAGCAGGAAATTCTCCCAGTGGGCGATGGTGTACTCGCCGCCGGGAAACTTGTGGCCGACCAGGGCGCGGATTTGGTCCGGGCCTGGCACGGCCGTGGGTTGGGTGTCGCTCATGAGCAGGGGTGCTCCTGTGGTTGGCTGCCGCCGACTGCGCTTGCGCTCGGGTTGCCTGTTGGGCCGGGTCGGCGGCATTCGTGTGTGGCTATTCAAACCGACCGCTTGCCGGGCCGTCAACGGGTTTGACTGGCAATGCGGTGCACACCATGATGCCGGGTCGGCCGGCAGTGCCGGTCAGGGGTGACGGGGTTTATGGAAGGTCGAATCGAATTCACGCCGGTGCAGTCGGTGGCGCTCACGGCGGTGCTGCTGCTGGCCTTTGCGGCGTCGCTGGGCATGGCGTTCAACGTCGATGCCGTGGTGCTGTCTTTTTCGGCCACCAATTCCCAGGCCGGCCTGGTGGCTTCCACGGAAATGGCCGGCATTGCCGCGGGCAACCTGCTGTTCGCAAGATTGGCGCCCACGCTGAATACGCACCGGGTGTACCTGCTTGGTGCGCTGGCCATTGTGCTGTTCAACCTGCTGTCGCTGTTTACCGGTTCAGTATGGGAACTGCTGGTGCTGCGTGCGCCGGCGGGCTTCGCGCTGGGTGCCGTGGTGGCTACCGTCATGGCCACCGCCGCCCGCTCGACCACGCCGGAACTGACCTTTGGCGTCATCAATTCGTTGGTGGGCGTCATGGGGTTTACCCTGGCCTTCGTACTGCCGCGAGCGTTGCACGCGCACCTGCTGGCAAACGAACTGACACCGGCATTGCCGGCCTGGAACGAACTGGACGGCCTGTATGCCGTATATGTCCTGCTTTCTCTGCTGGCGCTCGCATTCATTCGCTTTACCCCGGTGCTCAAGCCGCTGCCGGCAGCGGATCCCGCGGCCAAGGTGCCGTCGAAGGGGGTCGGCTGGCTGGCGCTGCTGGGGCTTGGGGTGATCTTTTTCGGCCACGGTACGCTGGCGCTCTTTCTGTTGCGGGTGGGGCGTGAAGTGCCGCTGGCGGCGGAGACCATCGGCTATGTGCTGATGGCGGGCGCGCTGGTCGGTATCGTCTGCCCGCTGGTGGCCGGCTATGTGGGCAGCCGCATGGCGCCCGGGCTGCCGGTCGCCGTCATTGTGGCGATTCTGCTCGGCTCCGGCCTGGCGCTTTCGAACCTGGGCACCGAGTCTGCGTTCTTCGTGGCGACGCCCGTTTTCGCGGCATTGCCCACCGCGCTGATGCCGATCATGCTCGGTGTGCTGTCGCGCTTCGACCCATCCGGGGCGCTGGCCGGCTCGCATCCGGCTTTCATCATGATCGCCGGCGCCGTAGCGCCGTTCGTGGGCGGCGCGGTCAGCGATGCATCCGGCGGCTTCGCGGCCAACGGGTGGTTTGCCGCTGCCTGCATTCTGCTGGGCGCACTGCTTTGCGGCCCGGTGATGGCCAGGGCGAAACGCTGACGGCTTGCTTGCCGGTGTGCGGTGAGGCCTGTTGGCAACCCGGGGCGGTCAGAAATCCGGGAAGCTCTCCGGAGCATACTCCCCGCAACCCATCGCGGCGTACTCGGCGTCGTCGAACAGGCCGATTTCGCGAAAATTGCGCACGTACAGGCCGCAATGCTCGCGCTTGTCGGCGAACCCCGTGTCGGCAATCAGTTCCGCCTTGATGGTCTCGTAGGTGACGACCGCATCGTCCATGCGTATGCCGCCGTCGGTGGGTGTGTCGAGAATGATCGACGTCTTGCCGTTCTGGCCCCAGGGCAGCCAGGCCGTGAGCCTGCCGTCGCGCCCGGTTCCCGGGGTGCCGGTGTAGGCGAATTCCGCCCAGTAGGACATCATGCTCTCCATCAGCATGTGCTGGTTGTCGTCATCCGGGTAGACGTAACCGAGCCCCATGCCGTTGAACTCGCCGAAAATGAAACCGATCTCCAGCGCATGAGCGGCGCCCAAGGCGACGCTCAGGTCGTAGCCCAGGATGCTCGGCTGCTCGTCCCAGTCGAAACGGTAGGCGTACACGTCGGGGCTGCCGGAGGCGACCATCGCTTCGGCCAGCAGGTCGACGCCCCGGGCTTTCCAGGCCTGCCCGCCGTGGTAGGCGAGCCGCCGGTAAGTCTGTTCGTCTTTCAGCGAGTAGAAGATGCCAAGCGTGTTGTCGACGTAGTTCGGGTCCATGGCCATGAACAGGGTGGGTTCGTCGCGGTTGCTGCCGAGAATGACGGGAACCTGATTGTAGTTGCCGGCTGTGGAGAAGATTTCTTCCGCGGACAGTTCAGGAAGCACATGGCCGTCGGCGAAGCCGGTGGGCAGGTCGATCATGCCGAAACCGCCGCCGTCGAACACGGTGAAGATCTCCCCGGCGGACTTGCCGTAGAGGTAGTCGCGCAGTTCGTCGTCACTCCAGGCTTGCTGCACCTGCCGCGGCGCCTGCCCGGCGACGGCCAGGCCGTCGGCGGCGATCAGGCGGTTGACTATTTCCGGTGCGCTGAATTCGTGGCCGCCGGAATCGCTGAAGTTCCGGCCCTCGGCGGGCGCTCTGGACCAGTAGGCGCCGCTCTGCACGATGGCGCCGTGAAACAGGCCCTCGGCCAGGGGCGAGGCCATCATGGCGAGCGTGTCGAAGGCGCCGGCGGACTCGCCGAATACGGTAACGCGACCGGGATTGCCGCCGAAAGCGGCGATGTTGTCCCGCGTCCACTCCAGTGCCCGGACGATGTCGAGCAGACCGTAGTTGCCGGAGTCGTCCGCCGGGTCGCCGGTCTGCAGGGCGGGATGGTTGAACCAGCCGAACACGCCCAGGCGGTAGTTTATGGTGACGACGACCAGGTTCTGGGCGGTGGCCAGCCGCGCGCCGTTGAAGACGCCGCCCTTGCCGATGGTGTTGCCGCCCCCGTGAATCCACACCATGACCGGCAGATTTGCCGCGTTCGGCGGTGACCAGATGTTGAGGTACAGGCAGTCTTCGTCACCGATCACCGCCTCGCTGCCGGGTTCCGCGCCGCTGAACACCGTTTCGAACTGCGGGCAGACCGCATCGGAGGCGAGTGCTTCGATGACCGAGTCGGAGCGTGTCGGGGGCAGGGGCGCTCGCCAGCGCAGTTCTCCGACCGGTGGCCGGGCGAACGGGACGTCGAGCCAGGCGCGCGCACCGTAGGAATCGATAAAGCCGACCACATCGCCGCCTTCGGTGCTTCTCAAGGTGGTGTCGTCCCTCACGGCAGGCACTTCGGGTGCCGGCAGGGAGCTGACGTATAGCATGCCCCCGACGATGACGGCGGCGGCGACGACGATCAGGACGATTGCTGCTTTTTTCATGGTGCCTCTTGCTTGAGCCACGAACCTCGGCCGGGAGGTGCGAGGCAAGGTGCGGCGCAGTGTAAGGCTCCGGGCGGGGGAGTGCGAGCGCCGCAGCCCACACCCGCACCCTTGCCAACGGTGGGGTGTCGAGGCGGCCTTCAATCTGCAGGCACGTCGCCCGGCTGCAGCGGCGCTTTGTATGGGTCGTTCTGAAATGCGGCTCGTCCGCCCACATCAAGGCCGATAATAGATTCACCTGGAACGCGCGCATGAACTTTGCGGTCTGCTTGGTGTCTTATCTGGCTCGACGCAGCGTCCGCGCATCCCGGCACATGGCGGCATGCGGGTTTGCCAAGCACTGCTCTGCGATTGGATCTGTTTATGAGCGACTTGCATTGCTTTCAAAACGCTGCCGCGCGGACCGACGATGCCAGGGCGTCCCTGTTCCTGCGCTTCCGTCGTACGGCTGCGGCAGGTAACCCGGACCTGGCCTCGGAGGAACAGGATCGCGGCGGTTCCCTGATCGTTCGCGCCCGGCAGGCAGAGGTGGCCGTTCGTTCCGGGCAGCTCGCTCGCCTGACGGCACACTTTCGGCTGGGGGAAAACCGCAGGGCCACCGGCCGTTTTCTGCAGGCAATGAGCGCTACCTACGGGGCGGAAATCACCCGGGAAGTTGCCGCCGCGCGCAAGGTGACGGGCGGCTTTGGTCGCATAATGCCGTTGACCGCCCGCAAGGTATCGACAGTGGTGCGCCAGGCGGAACACCTGCAGGACTCAATCAGACAGAACAATCGACTGTTGGCCGAATGCGCGAAGAAGGTGCAAGCGGAAGGCCTGTCCACGGAATCGGTCTCCGCCGAGATCGACAAGTCGATTCAAGGGCATCTGAAAAACATGCCGGGGTTCGCGGGTTCCTACTCCGAGGTTGCAAGGTCCATCAACGCCGAAACCGTCGCCGCACAGGTTGAACAGGCGGTTGTCGAGGCGGGCCGTGACGGTTCCCACCGGGTCAGCCCCGAGGAAGCGCGCGCCATTCGCAGGGATACAGTATACGAGGGGGTGCAGCAGGCATTGTTCCGCTATGCGGAAGGCAAAAGTCGGGCCTTGGCGCAGCTGGATGTCAGAACGGAGGGCAGCATTGCTCATCAGGCACTACTGGCGGCCTACCAAGAGCGGGGCTTGCTGCCAAGGCCCAATGGCCGGTGGCTCACGTCGGACGCGGCCGATGAGTTGAATCGCCGGTTCGCCACAGCCATTGCCGCGGAGAATTTTCCGGCCGAGGGCCTCGATGACCCAAACGCCCTGCACGAACTGGCCAGCAAAGTGGCGGACCACTTCGTTTCGGAGCGCCTGTCCGCCTGGTCGGCGGTGGATCGACTGTGGGTGCTCACCGATTCGCAGCGTGATGCGCTCAAGGCCCTTGTCCTGCGCGACCAGATTCCCGCTGCCCTGGTCCCGGACGCAGCCGACTCGTTGTTCATGCTGCGCGATGAACTGGCAAGCCTTACCGAGCCCAGGTCGCCGCAGGAACTGGAAGATCTGATCAAATGCTTACACCTGGTTCTGACATCAACCTGGCGTGCAGAAGGCGCCGCCAACCGCAGGGCGAGCGAGGATCACAGTTTCCGGTCGTTATGGCGATTCCTGCTGGCACCAATGGAAATGTCAGAGGCCCGCACGAAGCTGAATGCGCTGGAGTCCTGGAACAGCCCGCTACGCGGCATTGGCGTAGCGGCGGGGTGGTACGCGAACGATTTCCGCAAAGCGGTGGCGGACAGCGAGGCGGCACAACAGATCTTTGACGCCAAGTCGTTCGAAACAGCACGCGAAACCTCCAACATGCTGCATTGGATGGTGGAAACCTTGAGGGAGAAGTTGTACGGGGAAGGTACCGAGCGGCCGAAGTCGACCATGGACGCATGCCCCGACGACGCGACCGTTGCCCTGCTGAGAAACCTGGGCATCGCCTTTCCCGCACCCGATCGCGTGGGGCAGTCCAATGCCCATGTATCCCTGTCCGAACCTACTTTGAAGGCGTTGCGCAACGAACTCGATGAACATTTTCAAGAAAACGGCAAAACAGATAACTCGGGTCTGGCCAAAAACTGCCAGGCGTTTCTGGGCGTCAACGATTCGACCGAGAACGGCAGGCTTAAGGCAAAGATCTACATCGATGGCCAGGCACTGCCTCCCGACATGCACGCCGAAGCGGTGACAGAGCAGTTAAAAGCGTTCTGCACCGGTCGAAACGGCAGGGTGAACAGGAAGATGCTTGCCGGCATTACGCGGCTGGTGGACCCGGATACGCTTCGTTGCGTGTTTGCCGGCTGCATGAATCCGGATCGGCCAGACACCGCAATCATGAGCAGCTATCCCGCAGGCGTAAACGAGGGGCTCTCGTTTTCGTTGTGGAAGGCTGAGGGGGGCAAGCCACGATTGGGCATCGCGCATATGATCACACCACTTTTTTTGCAGTACGACGAGCAGGGCGCGGAACTACCCGGCGCGGGGCAACGATCGGGCGTCAAGACCGGGTCAGACCGCACCATACTGAATGGGCACACCAGCAATTTCAGTGTGCGCTTGATCGTCTCCTTCGATCCGAAAAGCTACCGGCCCGGTGTCGAGTGGCACGAAATCGGTTACGCTTTCCATCCCGGCGATCCCGAACCTCCGTACTGGATCCCCGCAGTCGAAGGGGCACCGACCCCGAGCGCGACTCCATCCTTGGCGTCGTTCGACGACGAAGACCCCTCTCCGATCTACGAAACCCCGATTTGACGCCACGCGAGAGCGACTCCCTGGTTCGGCATCCGGATTGTTGAGCGCTCGTGCGGTTCCGGCCTGGCAGCGTCTTGGAGACGCGATGCCCGCGCGGGCGCGCCGGTGCAACTTCGGTTTGTGAGGGGGTTGCCGCTATGGTACAAGCCCCATCTCGAATCGCCGGGAGCGCCGCGTGGCTCCGCTCGACCACATACGGGTGTTGGACCTGACCCACGCCAGGGCGGGCCCCTCGGCAGTACGCCTGCTGGCGGACTGGGGCGCGGATGTGATCAAGATCGAGGTGCCGGCCGCTTCCCGGCGGGGCAACAGCATCGGCGGTGACCGGCAGGGGCCAGATGAGCAGAATCTGCACCGCAACAAGCGCAGTCTCACGCTCGATTTGAAAAGTCGGCGCGGCCGGGCGCTGTTCATGCGGTTGGCGCGGGGCGCCGATGTGGTAGTGGAAAATTTCAAGTCCGACGTGAAGCACCGACTCGGCGTGGACTACGAATCCGTCAAGGCGGTCAATCCGGCCATCATCTACGCCAGCATTTCCGGATTTGGCCAGAGCGGCCCCTACAGCGGCCGCGCCGGGGTCGACCAGGTCGTGCAGGGCATGAGCGGGCTCATGTCGATTACCGGGCCTCCGGGCGACGGACCCTGGCGGGTGGGCATCGCCATCAGCGACACCTCGGCGGGCATGTTCCTCGGTCAGGGTATCCTGCTGGCGCTGCTGCACCGGGAGCGAACCGGCGAAGGGCAGTGGGTACACACGTCGCTGTTCGAGGCGATGCTGAACAAGCTCGACTTCCAGGCGGCGCGCTACACCATGAGCGGCGAGGTGCCGCGGCAGCAGGGCAACGATCATCCCTACCTCATACCAATGGGCACATTTCGTTCGCGGGATGGCCTGGTGAACATTGCGGCTTCGGGCGGGCGGCTGTGGCGACGATTCTGCGAGGCGCTCGGGGCGCAAGAACTGTTGCGGAAACCCGAGTACGCAACGCCCGGCGACCGCAGGCACCGGAAAGGCGCGCTGAATGCTGAAATTGAATCGGTGACACAGCAATTCAGCACCGCCGAGTTGGTGGTGAAACTGAACGAGGCGGGCGTTCCTTGCGGGCCGATCAATGACATCGGCGAGGCATTCGAAGACGAGCATGCGAAGTTTCTCGGCATGGCAAAGCCGGCGCTGCATCCGCAACTGGGGGAGATAGACCTGCTTCGTTCGCCCATAAACCTGAGTGCGTTTCCGCAACCCGACAGGTTCGACAGGGCGGCGCCTGACCCGGGGGCCGACAGCGAGTCGATTCTGCGGGAACTGGGGTGTGGGCCGGGCGAAATCGACACATTGCGCGCCGATGGCGTGATTTAGCCGAGCGGCTTTCGTGCAGACCGACAAGCTTGCCAATTCAGAACGCGTGGGCTACGGGATAGCCGATTTCGGCATCAACCTGTACTTCATCTCGGCGATGACCTGGCTGGTCTACTTCTATACCGATGTCTTTGGCCTGTCGGCTGCCGCCGTGGTGGGTGTCGTGGGTGTGGCACGGCTGGTCGATGCGGTCACCGACCCGCTGATGGGCGGTATTGCGGAGCGCTCGCGCAGCCGCTGGGGACGGTTGCGGCCCTACCTGTTGTTCGGCGCACTGCCGCTGGGCGGGTTGGCGATTCTGACCTTCACGGTTCCCGACCTCGGCGCCACGGGCAAGCTGTGGTGGGCGTATCTCACCTACACCGCCTTCGGCATCGCCTACACGGTTGTCTCCATTCCCTACTCGGCGCTGACCGCATCGCTGACCGTCGGCCACGAGGAACGCACCCTGTTGACGACCATACGCATGGCATGCGCCTTTGCGGGAGGCTATGTGGTATCTGTGGGCACACCGGAACTGGTCGGCTGGTTCGGTGACGAGGCTGCGGGATACCAGTGGTCGATGGTGCTCTATGCCGTAGTGGCAACGGCCATGCTGTGTGCGACCTTTGCCCTGACCAGGGAGCGCATTGTGCCGCCGCCGGAACAGAAGCTGTCGGTGCGCGACAGCGCCAGAGCCGTGTTCCTGAATCCACCGCTGCTCATCGTCATCGTCATGTTCTGCTGCAGCATGCTCTCGTTCACGGTGCGCCAGGCAGCGGCGCCGTATTTTTTCGAGTACAACCTGCAACGGCCCGACCTGATCGGCACCTGGTTTGCGGTGACGCTGCCGGTGATGTTCGTCGGCCTGCTGTTCACGCCGGCCCTGGCGGCGCGCTTCGGCAAGTCTGGGGGCATGCTGATCGGCGCGCTGGTTACCATCCTCGCCGCCGCCGGCATGTACTTTACGCCTTACTCGCAAATTGAACTGATCTTCTTCTGGGGATGCCTGATGGCATTGGGCGGCACGCCGCTGGCTGTGCTCGGCTGGGCGATGCTGCCGGACACCGTGGATTACGCCCAATGGCGGCTGGGCGTGCGTGCAGATGGAGCCATATTCTCGATGTCGAGCTTCTTTCAGAAACTGGCCAAGGCGGTCGGCGGGGCGGGCATTGCCGGCGTGCTGGCCATCGCCGGTTATGTGGCCAATGCAGAGCAGTCGCCGTCCTCGATTGCCGCGATTCACGGGCTGATGACGCTGGCTCCGGCGGCGATCATGGTGGTTATGGTGGTGGCGGCACGGGCCTATCGGCTGGATGCGGGGGCGCATCGGAGGCTGCTGACAGAGATGGAGGCGGCGCGGTCCTGAGCCGGCCGGCCGCGGCTGCTCGAGGCTTTCGGGCGGCCATTCCCATGCTATGCTTTTGCGGCCAAGCCAACTCGGAGAGGTGCCGGAGCTGGCCGAACGGGCCTGACTCGAAATCAGGTGATCTCTCACGGGATCCGTGGGTTCGAATCCCACCCTCTCCGCCATGTATACAAAATTAATATTTATAAATCAATGGGTTATGTTATTAAAGTCGGATGAGTATCATTTATGTTATCACTAAATTTGAGGTAAT
>CAZNFI010000020.1:0-273 GCA_964572185.1 uncultured Pseudomonadales bacterium | reverse complement strand
GTGATCTCTCACGGGATCCGTGGGTTCGAATCCCACCCTCTCCGCCAAATATAATTCATAACTTTTTGTTTTATAATTATTTTCTGTTCGAAATGAATTTTAGTTATCACTATAGATATCAGAAGAGTAGCCTTCCCGATTCTGCATTGAGGGGGTGTTGACAGATACTGTATAAATATACATAGTCTCACGATGGCACAGCAGGTCGCACCGGAGGCCATGCGAACAACCATGAGCATCGTCACGCTCTTCGACAAGTCGTTCTTGCAGTCG
>CAZNFI010000019.1:0-24957 GCA_964572185.1 uncultured Pseudomonadales bacterium | reverse complement strand
AGCGTTCTTGAGGATGCCCCGTCTTGACAGTTGAGCAAAGTTCCGCAACGCCGTTGGGAGAATGCGTGAGCATTCTCGATCGCGTCGCCGTCAGGCGACGCGCCTAGAATCCTTGAGCAGGGCGCGCCGGGCTGGCAAGCGCCTCGGTATCCGGGACGCGAAACTGGAGCGTAATCGGCGTCCACCGGCATCTACTCCGCTGCAACCGGCTCCCGAGGAAGGGGGCGTCGGCCGGCGGCACCTTGCCCACGCGCCGCGGTCGAGCCGGGCGCCGCCGGGTTGGAACCGAAACCGCCCAGGCGCACTGAGCGGGAATCGGTACTTGTGGTGGAAGATCGGTTGGCCGATGAGCCGATGGCCGGCCCGGTTACCGCGTTGCCGTCGGCCCGGGGCTGCGCCGCTTGCGGCTCAGTAACTTCTCAGCACATAGCCCTTGGCGACCATACAGCTGCGATAGGCCTCGAAGGAGTCGGACTCGAGAACCGCGGGGGTGTTCTCGTCCATGCCGAACTGCTGCTGACAGGCCTGGTTGTCGACTCGGTAATCCCGGTCGGTTTTCGCGGATTCCGCCTGCCAGTGGTGAGTGGGGGGTTCCTGGGGTGTACTTGTGCATGCTGCAACAAGAATCGAAATGGGGATGAATACCAAGGCCTTGTTAAAATTCAGGTCTCGCATGTCGACCTCCTTTGCCAGTTGATTGCATGGCCGATCAGTCGCCTTTTCCTGACAGGCCATTTAACCCTGCTGATTATTCTACCTGAGCCGATAGGCGCGTACAAACGGGACCCCATGTTCGCTCCGGTGGCAGTCGGGCGTTTGCCAAGTCTTCCGGCAGTATTGCCTCCGGGACTTGGCGGCGTTCAAGCGCACAGACCAATCGCCAATCGGAGCAACCGGCACGCGTTACCGTTCGGCGGCGCGCCCCGGGCCCGACGACCGCAAGCGCAACCGGGCGCTGGCGGCAACGCCTTGCCGGCAAGGCATCGACTGTCTCGGTTTGGTCACGAATCTGACACCGATTTGTCATATGGCAACGCTATCTTGCGCCGCGTTTCATGGTCCGCGCAGCCGCGCGTCAGCCGAAGATCTCCGAGAGAGGATTCATGTACGTACAACTGCTGAGGGTGAGCGCGCTGGCGCTCATTGCGTCTTTGCTAACCGCCTGTGGCGGGTCGTCCGATAACGCATCGCCTGGGTCGGTCGTCGTCATTCAGGAGGTGGAACGCGACCCGCCCCCCGACCCAGACCCAGACCCCGACCCCGACCCCGCTCCGGAACCCGAACCGGGCGACGGCACGTTCACGGCCAGCGTCATACCCGACCGCCTGCGGTCCCTGATCACCGATTCCGGAGCAACGGCATCGGCGGCGTTCGACAACAGGCCGATCTACACCATCGATGTTTCCGGGCTCACCGACGGCCAACTCGACCCTACCGGCCTGCTGCTCGGCAACGACATCGTGTTCGAGATCGACGGCGGCGCGTTGCGCGTCACGCCTCCGGACAGCGGCGTCTGCGAACTGCAGATGGCGCCCGGTTCCATACTCGCCGGCGGCAGTTCCACGGACTTCCTGGTCGTCGAGCGCGGCTGCAGGCTCATGGCCGACGGCTCCGACGACGAAGGCGGCCTCGACCAGCCCATCCTGTTCACGGCCCGTGCCGAGGTGGACGGCGATGCGGAAGACAACGACCGGGGGCTGTGGGGCGGCCTGGTCATCAACGGCTATGCGCCCATCAACGACTGCCCCGAAGGCGCCGACGGCGGCACCGATGACTGCACCAAGGAAGGCGAGGCCAACTCCGGCCTGTTCGGCGGCTCCGACGCCAACGACGATTCCGGGGTTCTGAAGTATGTGAGCGTGCGCTTCGCGGGTTCCAACGTCGACCCGGAAAACCAGCTCAACGGAATCGCCTTTCAGGCAGTGGGAGACGGTACCGAGGTCGACTATATCCAGGTACACAACAACCTTGACGACGGCGTGGAGTTCTTCGGCGGCACCGTGGATGCCAAGCACGTGGTGCTGACCGGCAATGCCGACGACTCGCTCGACTGGACGGACGGCTGGACGGGCAGCATCCAGTATCTCTACATCGAACAGACCGACTCCGCGGACAACGCCATCGAGGCGGACAACCGCGAGGGCGACGAGGGCGCCACCCCCCGGTCGAGTCCCACCATCGCCAACATGTCGGTGCACGGCCATGCCGACGAAAACGCCCTGCGGCTGCGGCGGGGCACGGGCCTGGCGCTGCGCAACAGCTTCGTCGACGGCTCCGCCACCTGCATTCGCGTCGACGGTTCCAGCCGCGATCTTCTCGGAACCGACCTCACTGTCGAAGGCGTCAGCTTTGCCTGCGCCGAGACGCACAGGAGCGACGGCGACGGCGCCGTGGCCAACTACCTGAACGGCGCCACCAACGTGTCGACCAACGGCGATGCCGTAGACCCGGTCGACATCGGCGACACTTTCTTCGACAGCACGGACTTCATCGGCGCCTTCGGTACCGAGAACTGGGCGTCGGGGTGGACCTACGCCGGTTCCGTCAGCAATCCCACGCAGCCGGACTTCGGCTGCCCGGCCGGTACCTCCGAATCGACCCGCGACCTGGCCGGCATGCGCGTCTGCCAGTTGAGCGGCACCATCACCGACGACCTGCTGCTCACCAGCAACAACCTCTACGAACTGGTGGGCAAGGTCACCATCGGCGGCGACAACACGGAGTCCGCCACCCTCACCGCCCAGGCCGGCACCACCATCTTCGGCGGCACCAACGAGGACTTCCTGGTCATCTCCCGGGGCTCCCGGTTCGTCGCCAACGGCACACGCACCGCACCGGTCACCCTCACCGCCCGCGCCGACCTCGCCGGCCAGACGAGCGACAACGACCGGGGCCTGTGGGGCGGCCTGGTGATCAACGGCAACGCGCCCATCAACGATTGCCCCGAAGGCGCCTCGGGCGGCACGGTCGACTGCACCAAGGAAGGCGAAGCCAACTCCGGCCTGTTCGGCGGGGACGACGCGGACGATTCCAGCGGCGTGCTCAACTACGTGGTCGTGAAATTCGCCGGCTCCAACGTCGACCCGGAGAACCAGTTGAACGGCATCGCCTTCCAGGGCGTGGGCTCGGGCACCGAGGTCGACTACATTCAGGTGCACAACAACCTGGACGACGGCGTCGAGTTCTTCGGCGGCACGGTCAATGCCAGGCACGTGGTACTCACCGGCAACGCCGACGACTCGCTGGACTGGACGGACGGCTGGCAGGGCAGCATCCAGTACCTGGTGATCGACCAGGCCGACGATTCCGCAGACAACGGCATCGAGGCGGACAACCGGGAAGGCGACGAAGACGCCATGCCCCGTTCGCTGCCGCGGATCGCCAACATGACCATCACCGGCAAATCCGACGAGCGGGCCATCCGTCTGCGGCGCGGTACCGGGCTTGAGCTGTACAACAGCGTGGTGCAGGACAGCGAGAATTGCCTGCGCATCCAGGGCGCCTCGCTCGACCAGCTCGGCACGGGCATCGCCTTCGACGGCGTCAGTTTCGACTGCGACACGGTGGTGGAAGGCGACGATGTGGCGGCCATCCAGGCCGAACTCGACGGCAGCAACGTGTCGACGACCGGGCAGGTCGTGGAGGCTGCCGACCTCTCCGGCGACAGCTTCTTCGAGGACACCGACTTCATCGGCGCCGTCAAGAACGCCGACGAGGACTGGACCCACGGCTGGGCGGTGGGGATGCCGCATACGGCGACCGACTTCGGGTGCCCGGACGGCACCACCGAACTCGATAAGGACGACTGGGTAAGCGGCCGGCGTACCTGCCAGATGACGGGCACGATTACCGGCGACATGACGCTGACCCGCTCCAACTACTACATACTGGACGGCAAGGTCACCATCGGCGGCGACAACCGGGACTCGGCGGTTCTCGGCATCGAATCGGGCACCACGATCATCGGCGACGATGCGACGGATTTCCTGGTCATCTCGCGTGGTTCGCGCATCGAGGCGAATGGAACCCGGCACTCGCCGGTCACCATGACCGCGGTCGATGACGTGACCGGCGACGTTTCCGACCCGGTGGGTACCCGGGGCCTCTGGGGCGGGCTGGTCATCAACGGCAATGCGCCGATCAACGACTGTCCGGAAGGCGCCCAGGGCGGCACCGCGGACTGCACCAAGGAAGGGGAAGCCAATTCCGGCCTGTTCGGCGGCGACGACCCCAACGATTCGAGCGGGACCCTGCACTACGTGGTCGTGAAGTTCGCGGGGTCCAATGTCGATCCGGAAAACCAGTTGAACGGCATCGCCTTCCAGGGCGTCGGCGACGGTACGGTCGTGGACTACATCCAGGTCTACAACAACCTCGATGACGGCGTCGAGTTCTTCGGCGGCACCGTGAACGCCAGCCACGTGGTGCTGGTGGGTAACGCGGACGACAGCCTCGACTGGACGGACGGCTGGGTGGGCAGCATCCAGTATCTGCACATCCTGCAACCGGAATCCGTGTCTGCAGACAACATGATCGAAGCGGACAACCGCGAGGGCGATGAGCAGGCGACCCCGATCTCCGAACCCTACATCGCCAACATGACCATGATGGGCCATTCGGGCGAGCGCGCCATCCGCCTGCGGCGGGGCACCGGTCTGCACTTGTACAACTCGGAGGTATCCGGGTCCGCCAACTGCCTGCGGGTACAGGGTGAATCGGCGAATCTGCTGGGAACGCGGATTCAGTTCTCCGGGGTGAGGCTGGACTGCGCGACGGTCAATGAAGGCGATGACGTGGCGGCGGTACAGACGTTCCTCGACGGCTCCGCCAACGTGACCGAAGACGGTTCGACGCCGACCCCGGTATCGCTGCCGTCGGCAAATTTCGATGACGATGCCGGCAGTTCGATCATCGGGTCCGACATCGCCAACTGGGGTTCCGGCTGGACGGTCGGGCTGGAAAACTAGCCCGCATGTTGCCGCAAGCGCCACGATCCTCGCCAAGGGCGTGGCCAGCGCGGTTCGTTACTCGCCAAACTCCGGAACATCTTGACGAATCCGAGCGAATGCAGACAAAACATGGCAACAGAACACATGGCTTGGCGCAATGTGCGGGCCAGCAACGCGATTCGCGTTCGGGAATCATGCTGTCGGGTGCGCGCATGAATCGAGCAACGAGCGGCATTCCGGCGGCACTGCTGTCGTTGGGTCTCCTGGCCGCGGGCCAGCCGGTTGCCGGGGAACCGGCCTCCCCGGCGGATGCCGAGATTCAGCCGAGCCCGCCGATCGTAATGGCCGGCCAGGAGATCGAAGAGGTGGTCGTACTCGGCCAGTTCATCCCCGACGAAAAGCGCACGACCTCCGAGGTATCCGATGTTCTCGATTCCGAGTCGCTGTCGCTGCTCACCGACACCAGCGTCGGCGATGCCCTCTCGAGGATAACGGGCCTGAGCCTGGTGAGCGGCAAGTACGTCTACGTGCGGGGCCTGGGCGAGCGCTATTCGTCCACGCTGCTCGACGGCGCCCGCATCTCCTCCCCGGTGCCGTTCCAGAAGACGGTGCCGCTCGACATCGTGCCCAACAGCATCGTGCGCAACCTGCTGGTGCAGAAGACCTTCTCGCCCGAGTATCCGGGCGATTTCAGCGGTGGCGTGGTGATGATCCGCACCCGGGCGACGCCCGATGAAAACTATCTTTCCGCCAAGGTGCAGATCGGCGGCAACTCCGAGACCACCGGCGGCGACGGCCTCTCCTACCGCGGCGGCGGGCGCGACAACTGGGGGTTCGACGACGGCACCCGCAATATCCCGGACAACGTCAAGCTGATCGGCAGCGAACAGTTCGAGGCAACGCCCTGGCCGGAAAGCGCCGGGCTGGGCGCCAGTTTCTTCAATTTCTGGCACATCCGCGAAAAGGACAGGCTCAAGCCCAACTACACCGGGGACGGGGAGTTGGGTTACCGCTACGACTTCAACAACGGCGCCTCGGTGGGCCTGCTCGCGGCGGGCAAGTACAGCAACGACTACAACAACCGGGACAAGGAATACCGGCGCTACGAATTCACCGGGGTAGACGGGGGCAGTACCCAGACCGTCGATTACCGGCAGTTCACCACGCGCCAGACCATCAACTGGAGCGGTTTCCTCAACCTGGGCATCGAGTTCAACAACGATCATTCCCTACGGATCTCGCAGGTGATCCTGCGCCAGACCGACGACGAGACGCAGCAGTTCCGCGGGTTTTCCAGCGAGGACGATGTCAGCACCGGCACCCGGGTGGTGAGCTACCGGCTGCAGTGGACGGAAAACTACATCCGCTCCACCCAACTCAAGGGCGAGCACTACTTCGATGTTGGCACCTTCGATCAACTGTCGGTCAACTGGCGGGCCATCGATGGCGCCGCCACCCGGGATGCCCCGGACACCCGCACCTATACCTACGCCGACAATTCCGACGGCCTCGAGGAAGTGGTCACGCCGGGCCGGCAGGCCGCCGGCGACCTGCGCGATGTGTTCCAGGCGCCGGACCGGGTGTTCTCCAAGCTCCGCGACGAGATCGAGGAGTACGGTGTCGACCTCAACCTGCCCCTGATGCTCGGCGGCGTGGAAATGGACATCAAGGCGGGCTGGTCGGACTATCGGCGGGTTCGCGACAGCCGCGACCGCTTCTTCCGCTTCGATCTCACGCCACAGGCGCCCTACTACGTGGCGCTGATGACCCCGGAACAGTTGTTCGGCATCGACAACTGGGGCAAGGGCTACCTGGATGCGCGCGATTTCTCCGCGGGGGCCGCCAATGCAGCGGGCATCTTCCCCTTCGCCTCCTCGGGCGAGGAAACCGGTTCCTTCTACGGTGGCGTCGATGCCCAACTCACCCCCCGCGTCCGGGCAGCGCTGGGCGTGCGCCATGAGGACACGACCCTGTTCGCCGATGCGTTCGGCGGCAACACCGAGCAGGGCACGGGCAATGCCGTCAGCGAGGATTACAAGGACACCCTGCCGGCCGTGTCGCTGACCGTTGAATTCGTCAACGACCTGCAGTTGCGCCTGGCCTGGTCGAAAACGGTCAACAGGCCGAGCCTGCTGGAAATCACCGGCACCACCATCCGCAATCCGGAAGACTCGAACCTGTACCGCGGCAACGTCTTCCTCAAGCCGGCCACGCTCGACAATTTCGATGCCCGCCTGGAGTGGTATTTCGGCGCCGCCGACAGTCTGTCGATCGGTGCGTTCCGGAAAGAATTCGACAACCCCATCGAGATCGGCAAGGTACAGGCGCAGAACGACATCTTTACCTGGTTCAACGGCGAGCGAGCGACGCTCGAGGGTGTGGAATTCGAACTGCGCAAGGATCTGCCCTTTGACGAATGGTTCGGCTGGGGCGAGGCGTGGAACTACTTCACGCTGAACGCGAACTTTTCCCTGATCGATTCGAAGGTGACCCTGTTCGGCGAGGGCGAGTCGCCGAGCGACGTGCCGGTTACCGGCTCCCGGCAGATCGCGCGCCTGTTCGAGAACGAGCGGGAGATCAGCGGCCAGTCCGACCTGCTCGGCAACCTGGTCCTCACCTACACCAACTACGCAGCGGGCATCGAGGGGTCGCTGGCCTATAACTACACGGGCGAGCGCATCGTTCTGGTGGGCGCCGAGAATGCGCCGAACATCATCGAGGAAGCTCGCGGCCAGCTCGATTTCCTGCTGCGTTACACCTTCTTCATGTTCGCCACCGACCTCGAACTCGAACTCAAGATGAAAAACCTCCTGAACGATGCAGTCGAGTGGACCCAGGGCGGCCTGCCCTACGAGAACTACGACCCCGGCACAACCTACAGCCTCAGTCTCAAGGCGACGTTCTAGTGTGCTGTCCCGCAAATAAGTGGGTTTTAGTCGCTAGGCCATTTTGGCTCCCGGCAAGGCGCGACGACGCCGTGTGGCAGGCCCCACACAAGGAGGAGCAACGCGGCCGGGGGCCAAAATGGCCACGAATAATCACACTTATTTGCGGGACAGCACACTAGCCCGACCCAGAATCCTTGAGCGGCCTTGATGTGTACCGATGAGCTGCATTCTGGATCGACCTCGACAAGCCACTGATCGGTACACATCAAGGCTGCTCAAGGATGCCAGGAGTTTGCGCCAGGCCGGCCGGTTCGAACCGCTCGCAAAGGAGCGCCGGTCAGCCTGATGCAGTAGCATTCGCGCGAGCGCCGTTTCAATCGCCGGACACAGTCCGCTCAGCGAGCCCGAATGCCCGGCGCCGGTCGCTTCGCGTGCCGGGAGAAAGCGTTTGCACCTGGGTCCTGGTGGAGGTTTTTCGCGTGCCCAGCGCAATTGTCAAAGGCATCAGCCATGTCTACCGCCTGTTCCGTCCCAAGCCGATGGCGGAACCGGTCGACATGGGTGGGCGGCAGGTCATTGTGACGGGGTCTTCACCGGGGTCGATCGGCTACGAGACCGCCCGGACACTTGCGGCCTGGGGTGCTGACGTGGTCGCCACCTGCCTTCGTGACACCCGCTCGCTCGAGAACTCACTGTGCCGTGACCTGAAGGGACACGGACGGGATGCGGGCAAGGTCACGGTGCGTCGCCTCGACCTCACCGATGTGCAGAGCGTTGCCGGTTTTGCCGGCTGGTATGCCGACACTCATGGTCGCCGACTACACGTTCTGATCAACAACGCGGGCGTTCACAAGGGCGTGTTCAACAGGAAGAGGGTGCCGGCCCGCTCGCCGGACGGCTTCGAGGTTCACTGGAGGACGAACTACCTGGGTCCGTTTCACCTGACGAGCCTTCTCCTTCCGGCGCTACAACGCGGCGGGCGGGACAGCGGCGATGCCCGTGTTCTGAACGTCGTCTCCCACCTGCACGAAACGGTCACGAACGAGAGCCTGTTCGCGCCGCCGGCTCGCTACGATGCCTGGGATGCGTACGGCCGCTCCAAGCTGGCGCTCGCGCATTTCACCTTCGAGTTGCAGCGGCGCTTCTCCGGCGAACACGATCTTCAGGCCTTTGCCGTGGATCCGGGCTCCGTATCCACCAATCTCACCCGGTTGGAAATTCCGGAGAATTCGCTGGCAGCGCCCCTGCGCAGGATAATCCCGAGGCTCGATGCGCCCGTTCTGCTGCGGCCGGCACACGGCGCGCAGACATCCATTCTGTGCGCGAGTCGGAAACCGTTGCGGGGCGGGCTGTATTATGAGCGCTGCCGGATCGGCGAGGCGGGCTCAGCCACTGCAGACCGGGAAGTGGCCGCACGGCTGTGGCAGCAGGCGCAGCGGTGGGTGTCGACCCTGTAACCGACCGGGCGAAAGTCCCGTGTCGCACTGAGAGTGCCGAGCAACACGGCCAGCCGGGATGCATCGTCTTTCCATTGCGGCGGAGTTTCTGCCACGGGCTTGGGAGTAGGCAAGGTGTTCAAGCGCATACTGGAATCTTCCGAAGCCATGCATATCGAGGCGCCCGCCGGCGTCGTCTGGGGTGTGCTCACCGATGCGAGCTCATACGGCGACTGGAACCCGTTTACCACGCGGCTCGAAACGGACTTTGCGGTGGATTCGCCGATCCACCTGCACATCGTCATGGGGCCGTACAGCTTCGACCGCAGGGAATGGGTGCGTGCGGTGGAGCCGCCGCACCGGCTGGAGTGGGACACGAAGGTGCTGGCGCGCTTGCTGCTGTATTCGAGCAAGGAGCAACGCATCGAGGCCCTGACGCCGACCAGCTGCAGCTACCACACCACCGATCTGTTCAGCGGCCTGCTCACACCGCTGATCATGTTGCTGTTCCGGAATCTGATTATCCGTGGCTTCGATGCGACGGCACTGGCCCTGAAGCGCCGTAGCGAAGCCATTCATGCCGCATCGGTGTCCTGAGCGGCGAGCGCCTGCAGTGGCGCGCAGCGCACGTTCGTGGCCGGTGCGGACGAGCGCGGTGTGCGGGGAGCGGGCTCAGGGCCCCGACCAAAAGCGCCGGCCGATTCATCGCGGCGGGCGGCACGATGGAACAACGCGGGGGTCGCGTATCAGAGTTGCCGCTTCGCGCCCGGCGCACCGCAAAGCAGGTTGCAGGCAAACCATGAAGTTATCTGTCGAGTTTCCAAGCGTCGCCTACCGGGAAGGTCCCGAAGGCATCGTTCGACTGGCCCGGGCCCTCGAACGGATCGGTTTCGATCAACTCGACATCTTCGACCATGTCGTCATGGGCTATCCGGCGCCAGGCCGGCCGCGGCGCACGCTGCCCCGGAAGCCGGCGCCGGGTTACACGAACAGAGCCGGTGCGGTGCCCGTTGGCAACGCAATCAAGTTGCTGCGCAACTTGACCTACGCACCGGGGCCGCTCAACTGTCGCACATGGAAAAGGGCGCCTCCCGTTCAGCGTCGCTGCCCGTGCACCGACGCCATCATCGCGAACAGTTCCGTGATGTCGTTGGGCGAGGGGTCGTCGGCGAACTCCTTGTACAGGTTGGCCACGTTCACCACGATGCGCTCCGCATCGCCCCAGGAATCGTAGTCCGTCAGTGAAATGTCCAGCGCCGCCTCCATCACCGGCATGCCCGCATCGAAGCGCAGCCTGGCCTGTTCGGTCACATAAACGAGGTAACCTCGCATCGCTTCGACGCCCCGCTTGTCGGTGACCGGCCCATGCCCCGGGACGACGGTTTCCACATCCAGCCCCAGCATGTAGTCGCAGGCATCGATCCAGTTCTGCACCGGGCCCGCCCACAGGATGGGGTGCCCCTCGATGAACAGGATGTCGCCGGTGAAGATCAGCCGGTCGGCGGGTACGTAGGCAAGCACATCGCCGCGCGTGTGCGCCGGCCCCACCTGCTTGAGGTGCACGCGCTTGTCGCCCACCGCCAGGTTCAGTTCGCCCTCGAAGGTACGGGTCGGAAGGGTGTGGTTGATGTCGCGAAAGTCGAAGGCGCTGAAGCAGTAAGTGAAGAACTCGCCCACCTCGCCCATGTCGGGGGCGCGCTCCATCAGCATCTGCATCATGCGCGGGTTCTCGACGGACAGTTCTTCCGCGCAGGCTTTGGAAGCGACGATTTCGGCGCCCTCCACCAACTCGTTGCCATTGCAGTGATCGCCGTTGGAGTGCGTGTTCACCAGCAGGTCGAATGAATGCGTAGCCGCGGGTTCGGCGGCCCGCATGGCCTTCAGCATGGCGCGCGTCAGCGGCTTGTCGAACAGCGTATCGACGATCAGCGATGCATCGCCATCGACGATCAGGCCGGCATTGCTCCAGCCCCAGCCGCCGTCCGGCTGCAACCAGGCATAACCGCCGTTTCCGAGGTCCAGCAGGCCGCGGGCATAGGGGTGCGTTCCGAGCGACATGAACCCTGCTCCTCAACGTCGGTCTTGCCAATGTTACGGGAAGGTCGCCCGGTCACGCGAGGAGAGGCGGGTGGTGCGAGTGGCCGGGGGCGTGCAGGCATGATGACCGGATGCAGGGCACTTGCGTTCAATCAGGGTTAACATGCGGCCATGCATGATTTCGACGCGATCCGGCCCTATCGCGATGACGAGGTGCCGGCAGTGGTCGCGCGGTTGGTGGAAGATCCGGATTTCTGCCATGCCGCGGCCCTGTTCTTTCTGCCGCGCCTGACCGCCGGGTTCCCGGCGCTGGGCCACGCCCTGGCCGGCCGCCACATGAAGCGCAAGGCGGCGCACCTGAAAACCGTGCGCGATGTGCAGCAACTGGCGTCCCGTTACATGGAGTCGCTGGTCGAGAAAACCGTGTTCGAGTTCACCGTTGACGGCGCTGATGCGCTCGATCCCGGGCAGGCCTGCCTGTTCGTTTCCACGCACCGCGACATCATGATGGATTCGGGCCTGATGAACTTCGCCATGCATTGCCGGGGCCACGACACCTCGCGTATCGCCGTCGGCGACAACCTGCTGGGCAAGCCCTACGCGGCCGACCTGATGCGCCTGAACAAGAGTTTCGTGGTGGAACGCAGCGTCACCGGCACCAAGGCCGTCTATCAGTCCCTGCGCCGCACCTCGGCATACATCCGGGCGTCCCTGGAGGAGTCGGAGTCGGTATGGATCGCCCAGCGCGAGGGGCGTTCCAAGGACGGGGTCGACCGTACCGCGCCGGCGCTCATCAAGATGCTGGCGCTGGCGCACGACAACGAAATCGCACAACCGGGCGGCCTGTGCGAGAGCGCGCGCATCGTGCCGGTGGCCGTCACCTATGAAATCGACCCCTGCGCCAACCGCAAGGCGCGGGAACTTTACCTGACCCACAGGCATGGCAGTTATGACAAGCCGCAGGGCGAAGACCTCGAGAGCATGGTCGAGGGCATGCTTGGCTTCAAGGGGCGCGTACACCTGCATTTTGGCGAACGGGTGCAGGGGGATTTCGGCAGCGCCGAAGAGCTGGCGAGCGAGATCGACCGCCGCATTGTCGACGGCCTGAAGGTGTTCCCCACCCACCTGGAAGCGGCCCGGTGCGCGGGTCTCGAAAACCTGCCGGACGCGGAACCGGATGACGCGCGCATCTCGGCAGTGTTCCGGGAACAGGTGAACGACTGTCCGCAAGCACACCGCCGTTATTTGTTCGATCAATACGCCAACCTGGTGCGCAACAAGCAGCGTTTTGCATGATCTGCCAGTCGTTGGCTGCGTTGGCTGCGTTGGCTGCAGTGGCGACGAGGCAATCCCCGCCAGTTGCCAGCGAGCGCCCGCCTCGGGCCCGGCCGCCGGGAGGGGTCAGATGCGCACGTCCAGCGCCACCGACTTGATGAGTGCGTGTAGCGCCACGCCCGGCGCGATGCCGAGATTGCGTTGCGAAAGGCGCGTTATGCGCGAACGCAGCGTCTGACCGGCGCAATCGAGGTCGACGAACACGGCACCATCGGAGGCGCCTTGCATTCCGGTCACCGTTACCGGAAGGCAGTTCAGGAAACTGGTGCCCGCCGGTACGCTGGTGGCCAGCCCCACGTCGCGCGCCGGAATCTGCACCCGCACCGGGAAGCCGGAGCCGGTCAGGTCGCCGCGAATCCACAGCTGCTGCTCGCCGATGCGCAGTCTGCTCAGACCCTGCTCCGCGTCGAAGGCGACGAATTCGCAGTCGAGAATGGCGCCCGAATCGATCAGCGGCGACAGTGGATGATCGAGTTTCGCGGCAACCTGTTCCGGGGCGCCGGCGCCGATCACCTGGCCATCCTCGAGAATGACCAGGTAATCGGCCACCTGCAGCACTTCCTGCAGAGAATGGGTAACGTAGACCACGGGGTTGCCCAGGTCGCGACACATGCGCGCCACCATCGGCGCCAGCTGCCGACGCGCGACCGCATCGAGCGCCGACAGCGGTTCGTCGAGCAGCCACAGGCGCGCGGGTTTGAGGAAGGCACGTGCCAGAGCTACCCGTTGTTGCTGGCCGCCGGACAGTTCGTGCGGTTTGCGCCCGGTCAGCGCGCTCAACCCGAATCGCTCGATGGCCGCATCGATGGAGCCGGCATCGCGCACGGCCCGCAGATTGTCGAGTACCGTCAGGTGCGGGAACAGTGCGGGTTGCTGCAGGGTCATGCTGAACGGGCGCAGGTGCGGCGCGATGCGGTCCCAGCGCCGGCCGTCGAAGGTCACCGTGCAGGAGGGCGCCTGCTCGAGCCCCGCGACAATGCGCAGAACGGTCGATTTGCCCGACCCGGAGGTGCCGACCAGGGCGCTGACGCCGGTTGCGGGTAGTGACAGGTCCAGCTTCAGTGCGAATCCGTCCAACCGGCTGAAACGGCCCCGGATTGCCAGCCCGGCGCCGGCTTCCCGGGCAGCGTGCGCCGCGGTCATCGGCCGGGCCTCAGGCTGCCGTAAGTGAAGATGAGGGCGACCAGGGAGGTAACCAGCAGTATTCCGGCGGTCAGGTGCGCGCTCGCATAGTTCAGCGACTCGACCTGGTCGAAAAGCAGTATGGACAACACCCGGGTTTCGCCGGGGATGTTGCCGCCGATCATCAGCACGATGCCAAACTCGCCGATGGTGTGGGCAAAGCCGAGCACCGCCGCCGCCACCAGGGCGCGGCGGTGCAGCGGCAGCATCAGGCGCAGGAAGCTGGCGGCCGGCGAGATGCCCATCACTGCGGCGGCGTCCAGCAGTTCCCGGGGGGTATTGCGAAAACTGCTGGTCAGCGGCTGGCTGACGAACGGCAACGAGTAAACGGTGGAGGCGATGACCAGCCCGGCGAAGGTGAACGCCAGCGGCTGCCCGGTCAGAACGCGCCAGGTCGTACCCAGCCAGGCCTGGTCGGCCATCGCCAGCAGCAGGTAGAAACCCAGTACCGTCGGCGGCAGCACCAGTGGCAGCGCGATCAGTGCCTCGACCAGGGCCGCGGCGCGGCGGCGCGTGCGCGCCAGCCACCAGCACAGGGGCAGGGCGATCACCAGCAGCACCAGCGTAACGATGGCCGCCAGCGCGCCGGTGACCGCAAGGCTCTCCAACAGGTCTTCAGTCACGGTAGGCATAGCCCAATTGTGCCAGCCGCGCACGGGTGTCCGGCTCGGTCATGAAGTGCATCAGAGCCCGCGCGGCATCGACGTTGCGGGTGCGGTCGAGCACCACGGCGCCCTGGTCGATGGGAGCATGGAAATCCGCCGGACAGACCCAGTAGCGCTCCGGGGCAATGTCTCTGGCAAGCAACTGGCTCAAGGCGACGAAACCCGCATGCAGGGCTCCACTTTCCAGGAAGTGGTCGAGCTGATTCACGTTGTTGCCGAAAACCAGGCGCCCCTGCAACTGCTGCCAGACACCCAGCCGCTCAAGGCATTGCACGGCGGCCGCGCCATAGGGTGCGAGATCGGGGTTGGGCAGCCCGATGCGGTGATTGCCGCGGCTGATGTCGTGGCCCGAGGTTCTCAAGGCTACCCGGCCGCGGGCGTAGACGGTCAGCGGGCCGGTTGCCAGGCCATCGTCGATCAGCGCCTGGGGTCGTATGGTATCGGCGGAAAAATAGGCATCGAACGGCGCACCCTGGCGTATCTGGGCGGCCAGCAGGCCCGATGAGCCGAAAGAGGGCGCCAGCGTGATGCCGTGGGCCTGTTCGAACCGGTTGGCCAGGTGCTGCAGCGGTGCGCGAAAGTTCGCCGCGACGGCGATGCGCAGAATTTCTGCCTGCGCGTCTGGCACGGCGCCCGCGCCGCTGCCGTCCGGGCTGGGAAGCGGTTCCGATGCCAGGGCGCGCGCGGCGGCCAGCGACAGCATTGCGCAGCACAAGCGCACCATGAATGCCCTGCACCGGAGTCTGGCTGCGCCACGCCGAACCAACGATCCGACAGGCGCGATGCGCCGGCTCCGGCAAGTGGGCCGGATCAGGTTGCAGACACCCATTCGTACCCCCAAGGGAGGCGAGCGGGCGAGTTTATCAGGATGCGCGCGGTACCCGTGCAACCGCCCATACATCAACCCGCGCGGCGCCGGCGGCGAGCAGAGTGGCGGCCAGCTCGTTAGCCGTGGCGCCCGTGGTCATCACGTCATCGACGATGGCCAGGTGGCCGCTGAACGGGCGCTTTGCCACGAATGCGCCGCGCACGCTGCTAGCCCGCGCGGCGCGGGACTGACCCCGCTGCGACTTGCCGACGCCAATGCGCCCCACGCCCAGGCGCGCAATGCCGGTGCCCAGCCGTCGCGCCAGCGGCACCGCCAGCAGCGCCGCCTGATTGTGGCCGCGGCGAAACAGGCGGCCGGCAGTGAGGGGGACGGGGACCAGAAGGTCTGGAATGGCGGCGCCGGCCCGGCCGATACCACGCGCCAGCAGGCCGCTAAGCAGCTTCGCCTCGCCGAGGCCCCTGGCCGACTTGGCGGCGTACACCCAGCGCCGCACCGCGCCCTCGAACAGCAGTGGCGCAACGGTTGCGGAGTACGGCGGCGGGCTGCCCGTGCAGTCCGGGCAGTCGTCAGCCAGCGCTCGCGGCTGCGGCAGCCCGCAGCGCGGACAGGCGTGCACGATCCAGCCCAGGCTGCGCTCGCAGGGTGCGCAAAGATCGATATCGCGGTCTACCTCCCGGTCGCAGAGTCGGCACATGCGCGGCAACCACCAGTCGACGAATCCCATCCCGCGAATCTGCCGGCTTGATGCAGCGTGGAACAGAGGCGTTCTTCCAATGATCGTGTGCGCCTGCGGCCAGATGAGCGCCTTGCTGAGGCGCTCGGCGGGAACTCTCGCGGGCAGTGGGCCACATGCCGGGAGCGAATCTGTTGCAGCGGCCGACCCTCCGGCGACAGCCGAACATGGCAAATTTCTGCATCGAGGCTAATATTTCAGGCTGAGCAATCAGCGAGAAGGGGTTGCGCGGCGAAGCCGCAGCCGGACTTTTGCCACGGGCTGCCAGGCGCGTCGCCTGGCGGTCAGGCGGGTTCGCAGGAGAACGCGACTCGTCTTTCCACCTCAAGGCCGATCGAGGAATCTGGAAAATGCTGGAATACCGCGTGCCGCAACGGGATCTGGAGTTTCTGCTGTTCGACCTGTTCAAGGTGCGCGACGAGTGGCGCGACATTCCCGATTTCGCCGATTTCACCGATGACCTGGTGCGCGCGGTCATCAGCGAAGCGGGACGCCTGGCGAGCGAGGTCATGGCGCCTCTGAACCAGTCCGGCGACCGCCAGGGCTGTCGTTGGCACGATGGCGTGGTGACTGCCCCCGACGGCTTCAGGGAGGCGTTCGGGCAACTGGCCCAAGGCGGCTGGCTCGGCACTTCCGGCAATCCGCGCTATGGCGGCCAGGGCATGCCGAAACTGCTTGGCTGCCTGCTCGAGGAGATGTTCTGGAGCGCCAACACCAGCCTGTACCTGTACGGGGGGCTGACCACCGGCGCGGCGATCTGTATCGATGCACACGGCAGCGAGGCCCAGAAGCAGCTGTACCTGCCCAGGCTCTACTCCGGGGAATGGACCGGCGCCATGGACCTCACCGAGTCCCATGCCGGCACCGACCTGGGCATCATCCGCACCCGCGCCCAGCCGGCCGGGGACGGTACCTACCGCATTACCGGCACCAAGATTTTCATCACCAGCGGCGAACATGAACTGGCCGGCAACATCGTCCACCTGGTTCTGGCCAAGTTGCCGGGGGCACCCGCGGGAACGCGCGGTATCAGCCTGTTCATCGTGCCCAAGTTCATTCCCGGCGCGGACGGAACACCCGGCGAACGCAATCGGGTGGCCAGCGGCTCCATCGAGCACAAGATGGGCATCAAGGGCAGTTCCACCAACGTCATGAACTACGACGGCGCGGTGGGCTACCTGATCGGGCCGGAGAACGCCGGGCTGGCCTGCATGTTCACCATGATGAACTACGAGCGCCTGTCGGTCGGGCTGCAGGGGCTCGGCGCCGGCGAACTGGCCTACCAGCAGGCGTCCCGGTATGCCCGCGACCGGCTGCAGGGCCGCGCCCCCACCGGGACCAGGAACGCTGATGCCGCGGCCGATTCGTTGCTGGTGCATCCGGACGTACGGCGCATGCTGCTGACCATCCGCGCCTATACGGAAGCGGGTCGGGCGTTCGCAGTGCTCGTGGGCCTGAACCTCGATCGCGCCAAGCACGCAGGCGACCGGCAGGCATCGGCGCTTTCGGAGTTGCTGACCCCCATCGCCAAGGCGTTCATGTCCGATCGCGGCTTCGAGTGCGCGGTGCTGGCACAGCAGGTATTCGGCGGGCACGGTTTCATCAGCGAGTGGGGTGTCGAACAGATCGTGCGCGATGCCCGCATCGCCCAGATCTATGAGGGCACCAACGGCATCCAGGCGCTCGATTTCGTCGGCCGCAAGGTGTGCCGGAATGGCGGGCGTACCCTGTATGCGCTGCTCGACAGCATGGCCGAAACGCCGGTGCCCGAGACTTACCGGGAACCGTTGCACGAGGCACTGGCGCGGTTGCGCTCTGTAGCGGAGTGCCTGGTCGCGGGAGCCCGGCGCGATGCCAACCTGCCGGGAGCGGTATCCACCGACTTTCTGGATCTGGCCGGCCACACCGTGTATGCGTGGTTATGGGCGCGCATGGCCGCGGCAGCCGGCAACGACGGGTTCGGCCAGGCCAAGCGCCACACCGCGGATTTCTACTTTGCGCGCCTGCTGCCGAAAACCCTGGCGCTCGAAGCCAGTGTGCTGGCGGATTCGGATACGGTGATGGGCATCGAAGACTCGGCGTTCTAGCGTTCTTGAGGATGCCCCGTCTTGACAGTTGAGCAAAGTTTCATAACGCCGCGAAACAACAACGGGCCCTTCAATCCAGCTTGTTGATCATGCGATAGACACCGATCAGTATGCCGAACCCGATGTAGCAGCCCAGCAGGGCCACCCCCAGCAGAGTGGCCATCTGCCGGGTGACCACGCCACTCGCGCCAAGAAAGACGATACCGGCGACACAGGCGATAAAGGAGCCGGCGATGCCGGTCGCTGTCAGCAGGCTCGATCGTTTCATGGCGGCCCCCACCCTTCGAGGGCAAGTAGTTTACCGGTTGCGCAGCACTGCGGGGAGTCGCTGATGAATGCCCTGAAAGCCACCGTTCGACAATATGACGACATGTCGGCGACTTCCCCCAAGTTCGGCGACTGCCGCCATCAGCGCGTCGAGATTCTCGAACAGCCGGGCTTCGACGGTGCAGGCGGCGACCACCTCGCCAAGGTCCCAGCTCATGTTCTTGCCACTGAACCAGAACACGCGATCGGCGGCGGCGCAACAGCTGGCGAGATCGCCACGCAGGGTGCCCAGTGACATGGTGTGAGTGCGCGGCTCGACGATGGCCAGTATCTCCTCCCGCCCCACCCGGTTGCGCAGCCCCTCGAGGGTCGTTCTTATGGCCGTGGGATGATGTGCAAAGTCATCGTAGAGCGTAACGTTGCCGACCTCCGCGACGATTTCCATGCGCCGCGCGACACCGGCGAAACGATTGAGCGCCGTGATTCCTGCCTGTGCATCGACACCGGCATGGCGTGCCGCGGCCAGGGCACTCAAGGCATTGGCCATGTTGTGCTCGCCGAGCAGGTTCCAGGCGACTCGGCCCAGTACTGTCTCACCGAGTGCGACATCGAAAGCGCTGCCGTCCGGGGCGCTGTTGCGTACCTGCCACAGCTCGCCGTTGTCCGTGTCGATCGGTTTCGATGTGGGGGCCTTTCCAAACCGGGCCACCGGTGTCCAGCAACCCCTGTTCAACACCTCGCTCACCGCCTCGTCCCGGCTCGGCGCGATGATCAATCCATTGCCCGGCACGGCACGCAGCAGGTGATGGAACTGCGTCTGGATGGCGGCGAGGTCCGGAAAGATGTCGGCGTGATCGAACTCCAGGTTGTTTATGGCCAGGGTGCGCGGCCGGTAGTGGACGAATTTGGAACGGCGGTCGAAGTAGGAGGTGTCGTACTCATCGGCTTCCACCACGAAATGCGGGCCGCTGCCCAGGCGCGCGGAGCGCCCGAAGTTGCGTGGCACGCCGCCGATCAGGTAGCCCGGGTCGAGCCCGGCGCACTCCAGTATCCAGGCCAGCATGCTGGCCGTGGTGGTCTTGCCGTGGGTGCCGGAGACTGCCAGTGTCCAGCGCCCGGGCAGCACCGCGGTGCCCAGCCACTCGGCGCCCGAGGTATAGGGAAGCCCGCGGTTCAGAATGCACTCGACGGATTCGGTGCCGCGAGGCAGCCTGGCGTTGCCCACGATCGCCAGGTCCGGTGCGGGCTCTAGCTGGCCCGGGTGAAATCCCTCGTGCACCTCGATACCGGCGATTGCGAGTTGCTCGCTCATGGGCGGGTACAGCGGCCCGTCGCAACCGCTCACCTGGTGACCGAGTTGCTTGGCAAGCTGGGCGAGGCTGCCCATCAGGGTGCCGCCGATTCCCAGGAAGTAGAGCCTCATCGCCGCCCCGTCAGCCGCCCAGCCGCGCATCGCGGCGCTCGATGTGATCGCGCATGCGCTGCTGTCGTTGGTGGGTGAGGGGGTATTTCCACAACAGCGGCAGGGCAATGCAGGCGAGCCCGGCGGGAATCACCGAATACATGCAGGCCAGCGCCATCTTGGCGGTGTCGGTGTTGGCATCGCTGGCGGGGTCGAAGCCGAAAAAGGCGACCCCCGTGGTGGCGACGAAAATGCCGAGCGCCGCGGCGCCCTTGCTCACCATGCCCCAAAGGGAAAAATACAGTCCGGTGCGCTGTTCGCGGGTGCGCAGGGTGTCGAGATCGACGATGTCCGCCGCCATCGACGTGGGCAGGAACGCCAGGGCGCCGATGGCGGATCCCTTGAACAGCATGAGAATGATGAAAACCCACAGTTGATCCGGCCCCAGCAGGGGAATGGATGCACTCCACAGCGACAGCCAGGCGAGGCCGAGCACCACCGTGCGGTGCTTGCCCAATCTGCGGGAGATGGCAAACCAGGCCGGAATGGCCACGGTGCTCGCCAGGTAGTAGCCGAGGATGTAGATCGCGTAGCGTTCGAACGGTTCCTCCATGACCCGCCGCACGAAGAAGAACGACATGGAAGCCGTCATGCTGATCGCCATGGCGAAGAACATCCAGCAGATCATCAGGCGGCGGAAGGGCCCGTTGCGCCAGACGATGCGCAGCCCGGCTGCCCAGGCAATGGTGTTGCGGGTTCTTGTCCGGGGCGGAAACTCCTTCACCCACAGGATGGCCGGCGCGGTCATCACCGGCATCAGCAGCAGCACTGCCATGGCTACGCCGAACAGCGCGTTTTCGGCGCCGGGTCGTGCCAGGCCGTAGGCGATTCCCAGTGGAATCAACAGCGAGGTAATGGTGCCGGCATAGCCGAAACCCTCCCGCCAGCCGGTAATCCGGGAGCGCTCGTGGTAGTCGGGCGACATCTCCGCGCCCCAGGCCCGGTAGGGCAGGTCGACCAGGGTGAAGCCCAGGTACAGCGCGCTGATCCAGACGAACAGGTACAGGTTGCCGACGCCGCTGCCGCCCAGCGCCGACCACAGGGCCACGGCAAAGTCGCTGTGCGGCACAAACAGCATCCACAGCGCCAGGAGCTTCAGCGGCGTGCCGGCGACCATCCACGGCTTGCGGCGCCCGAAACGCGTCTGCCAGCGGTCGGAGGCAATGCCGATGGCGGGGTCGGTCACCACGTCGGTCAATCGCGACAGCGCAATGAGTGTGCCGACGGCGGCCAGGGAGAGCCCGAGATTTTCCGAGTAGAAGGCCGGAATGTAGATGGCGATCGGCAACCCCACCACCGATGTCGGCAGATTCACCGCACCGTACAGGGCCATGCGCGGACGGTTGACCGTCTGTGCAAGGGTCGGTTGGGTCATCCCGTTCTCCAACAGAAGGCGTGCCGATGTTATCCCAGCCGGTGCGTTTGTTCGCGGATAAAGGTTCTCCCGCGCACCGGATCTGTCCCGGCATTGATGTGCGCATCGCGGCGAGCCGCGTTGCGTGCGTGCATGAGTGTCCGGCTGGATGGGGCGGGTTCCCGGGAAGGCGATGAAAATTGCGTCAGATAGCGCCCGCTGCGGCCCGTTCCGATTAGAATGGCGCCCGATCCACTGGAGAGCGAAACCGATGGCGCCAGCCAATGCCTTTTATGCGCAGTCTGGCGGCGTAACCGCCGTCATCAATGCCACCGCCTGCGGGCTGATCGAGACGGCGCGCAGGCATCCCGACCGCATCGGCAGGGTATATGCCGGCCGCAACGGCATCATCGGTGCCCTTGGTGAAGAACTCATCGACACCAGCGGCGAGTCGGACGAAGCCATAGCGGGGCTGCGCCACACCCCCGGCGGCGCCTTCGGGTCGTGCCGCTACAAGCTCGGCGCCATCGAGGACAACCAGCGCCAGTACCGGCGGCTTATCGATGTGTTCGCCGCCCACGACATCGGCTACTTCTTCTACAACGGCGGCGGTGATTCCCAGGATACCGCGCACAAGGTGTCGCAACTCGGTTCCAGGCTCGGCTACCCCATCGTCTGCATCGGCATCCCCAAGACGGTCGACAACGACCTCCCCTTTACCGATTCCTGCCCCGGTTTCGGCTCCGTCGCCAAGTACATCGCAGTCTCCACACGTGAAGCGGCGCTGGACGTGGCGTCCATGTGCTCGACCTCGACGAAAGTGTTCATCCTGGAAGTGATGGGCCGTCACGCGGGCTGGATTGCCGCCGCCGCCGCGCTTGCCCAGGAAAAACGCGGCGATCCTCCGCACCTGATCGTATTCCCGGAAGTGCCTTTCGACCAGGCAGCACTGCTTGCCAAAGTGAAGAAAACCGTTGAAATGCGCGGCTACTGCGTCATCGTCGTGTCCGAGGGTGCCCGCTATGCCGACGGCACCTTTCTCGCCGATGCCGGCGGCAAGGATGCGTTCGGCCATACGCAACTCGGCGGTGTCGCCCCTGCCCTGGCCAACATCGTCAAGGCCGGGCTCGGTTACAAGTACCACTGGGCGGTGGCGGACTACCTGCAGCGCTCGGCGCGCCACATCGCCTCCGGCAACGATGTCGAACAGGCCTATGCCATGGGCCGGGCGGCGGTGGAGTTCGCCCTGGCCGGAAAGAACGCGGTCATGCCGGTGGTGGTGCGCACCAGCGATGAGCCGTACCGCTGGACCATCGGCGAGGTCAGGCTGTCACGGGTCGCCAATGTCGAGCGCAAGATGCCGAAGAGCTTCATCAGCACCGATGGCTTCGGTGTCACCGCCAGGGCGCGCCGTTACCTGGCCCCGCTGATTGGCGGTGAAGCTTATCCGCCGTATAGCAACGGCATGCCGCTCTACGTCACGCTGAACAACAGGCCGGTCGCCAGAAAGCTCGAACGTTTCACGGTGTAACCCGCGATTCGTGCCGGAGGCGCCCGTACCTCATGGCCGCCCGGTGGTCGGATAAACCGGATCGCCGGAGTGCTGTTCCATGGAAGCGCGAACTCCGCACCCCTGCGTTGGTGCCGGATGCCCGGCAGTCCCGGTCGGGCTCAGGCCCGACGCCGCTGGTTCTCCTTCAGTAACGCTTTGCGAATCCGGATCGAATTCGGCGTCACTTCCACGAGTTCGTCGCTATCGATGAATTCCAATGCCTGCTCCAGCGACAGGCGCAGCGGCGGCGTCAGCAGGATGTTCTCGTCGCTGGCGGCGGCGCGAATGTTGGTGAGCTTCTTTTCCTTCAGCGGATTGACGGTCAGGTCGTTGGAGCGGCTGTGTATGCCCACCACCATGCCTTCGTAGACCTCGACACCGGGGCCGACCATCAGGCGGCCCCGGTTCTGCAGGTTGAACAGCGCATAGCCTACGGCCTTGCCGGTGGCCTTGGAGATCAGCACGCCGGAACGCCTGCCGGTGGCCAGGCCGGTGGGTGGCCTGTCGTAGCCGGCGGAGGAAAAGGTCATGATGCCGGATCCCGAAGTGAACGACGCGAACTCGGTGCGAAAACCCATCAGTGCCCGGGTCGCCACCTTGCAGCTGAGCCGCAGGCGGCCCGCCCCGTCATGCTCGATGTCGTTCAGTTCCGCCTTGCGCTCGCCAAGCGCTTCCATCAGCCGGCCCTGGTGCACGGCATCGATCTCGAACGCCACTGACTCAAACGGTTCGAGGGCCAGGCCGTCCTGTTCCCGAACGATCACCACCGGTTGCGACACCGCCAGCTCGTAGCCTTCGCGACGCATGGTCTCGATCAGCACCGACAGGTGCAGCTCACCCCGCCCGGAAACCTCGAAACAGTCCGCTTCCGCCGTGCGCCGCACCCGCAGCGCGACATTGTGCGAGGCTTCCCGGAACAGGCGCTCCTCGATCTGCCGTGCGGTCAGAAACCTGCCTTCGCGCCCGGCGAAGGGGCTGGTGTTCACCCGGAAAGTCATGGTCAGCGTGGGTTCGTCGACCGCCAGCGGCGGCAGGGCTTGCGGCGCGCCGGCATCGCAGACGGTGTCGGAAACGCCGATTTCGCTGACCCCAGTCAGGCAGACGATGTCTCCGGCCGTCGCGCAGGGCAGTTCGATGCGCTCGAGCCCCCGGCTCGCCAGGATGTCGAGCACGCGTCCCCTGCGTACTTCGCCGGCGGCGTTCACCACGGCCACGGTTGCCCTCGGCAACAGCCTGCCGCGGCGCACCCGGCCGATGCCCATGACGCCAACGTAGCTCGAGTAGTCCAGGGTGCTCACCTGCATCTGAAAGGGACCGTCGGTGTCGGCGTCCGGCGGCGGCACGCGTGCAACGATCAGGTCGAGCAACGGCGTCATGTCATCGGCCGGGTGGTCCGGATCCAGGCCCGCAAACCCTCGGGTTGCCGATGCGAACACCGTCGGAAAGTCGAGTTGCGCCTCGCTTGCGCCAAGTCGATCGAACAGGTCGAACACCTGGTCCACCGTGCGGTGCGGCTCGGCGCCGTCCCGGTCGATCTTGTTCACCACGACAATGGGCGCGAGTCCGGCGGCGAACGCCTTGCGGGTGACGAACCGGGTCTGCGGCATCGGCCCCTCGACGGCGTCCACGACCAGCAGCACCGAGTCCACCATGGACAGGATGCGTTCCACTTCGCCGCCGAAATCCGCGTGTCCTGGCGTGTCGACGATGTTGATGCGGCAGCCGCCGTACTCCACCGCGGTGGTCTTCGACAATATCGTGATACCGCGTTCCCGCTCGAGTTCGTTGCTGTCGAGCGCCCGCTCGGCGAGTTCGACCCGCGTATCGTCGGCGGTCTGCTGCAGCAGCCGGTCGACCAGCGTCGTCTTGCCGTGATCGACATGGGCGATGATGGCAATGTTGCGGATCTGCATTGCGGCGGACTCCAGCGCAGGCACCTGTCCCGGGTGCCTGGTCGTTCCGGCCCTGCAGGGCTGCAGCGCCACGCAAGCCGTGACGCTGCCCCATCTGCGCGGCAGGCAGGTTGCGGCTGGCGAATCAGGCCAGAAGCGGCGCGATCACCAGTGAAACGATGGCCATCACATTGATCAGGATGTTCATGCTCGGGCCGGAGGTGTCCTTGAAGGGATCGCCCACCGTGTCGCCGACCACCGTGGCGGCGTGCACGTCGGAACCCTTGCC
>CAZNFI010000018.1:15062-27130 GCA_964572185.1 uncultured Pseudomonadales bacterium | reverse complement strand
ATGAGAGCGGATTTGCAGCCGTGAATTCCTACGGCGCAGGCTCCTAGTGTGCTGTGTCACCAATACGCTGCCTTTCAGAGCGCCTCGATGTGCGCTATGGCCGACTCCAGTTCGTGCAGGTGCTCGATCTCCACGGTTGGCTGAACGGGAGCCCTGGCATCGCGCAGTGCCTGCTGTACCGGGCCGTTTGTCCATACCGTGTGCATGCCGACGCTGGCCGCGCCCTGAATGTCGTCGACCGGGTGGTCGCCGACGTGAACCGTCTCGTTGGCGCGTACACCGTTGTGGCTGAGCACCTGTTCGAACATGCGTGGCGCCGGCTTGCCGGCGCCGACCGAAGCCGCGGAAAAACTGAATGAGAAGTACTGATCGAGCTTGAGCCGCTTGGGATCGGCATTGCCATTGGTGAGCGAACCCAGGGTAAAGCGGCGCGACAGGCGTTCCAGCACATCAAGCGCCCCGTCAAAGAACTCGATGTCGTGACGCGCGTCCAGAAACACGCCGAAGGCGCTGTGCGCCAGCCGCCTGGCGGTGGCCTCGTCACGCCCGATACGGCGGATGCAGCGGTAGATCAGTTCCTCCCGGAGCCGGGAGATGTCATGCACGATCGCTGGCTGCTCCTCTATCAGCGCATCCCGTATCTGCGTGACTTCACTGCCGTCCCGGTAGAGCCTGACCACCTCGGGTACATGTTCTTCCAGCCAGCGGGCGGTCTTCGTTTCCGCAGCGCCAATGACCTGGTACACGTCCCAAAGCGTGTTGTCGAGGTCGAAGGTAATGACGCGGATTCGGGGCATGGCCAGCCGACTTCATTCGTCCTGTTTCACGGCGCGAGGATGGGCTGCATCGTAAACCTTGGACAGGTGCTGGAAGTCCAGGTGGGTATAGATCTGCGTGGTCGAGATGTCTGCATGGCCGAGCAGTTCCTGTACCGCCCGAAGATCTCCCGATGACTCCAGCAGGTGGCTGGCGAAACTGTGGCGCAGCAGATGCGGATGCACCACATTGCTGCCAAGCTGCGTGCCGCCCAGGCGCTTGAGGCGATCCTGCACGGTGCGCCGCCCGATGCGGCGGTCGCCGCGGCCGGTAAACAGCGGCGCGTCCCCCGCCACCGGCCCGCGCACCGCCAACCAGCTTTCAATGGCTGCCACACAGGGTGCGCCAAGCGGCACCTGCCGGGTCTTGTTGCCCTTGCCGGTAACGGTGACGAACCCGGCCTGCAGGTCGAGATCGCGCAGGTCGATGCCGACCAGTTCGGCAAGGCGTATGCCGCTGCCATAGAACAGTTCCAGCATGGCAAGGTCGCGTTTCTGCAGCGGCGTACCGGCTTCGAAATCGAACAGCCTCGAGGTCTTGTCCGCATCCAGCGTACGTGGCAGCCGATTGCGGGACTTTGGCGCCCGGGCATTGGCCGCCGGGTTGGCATCGATGACGCCATTCTTCTCCAGGAAGCCGAAAAAGCTGCGCATGCTCGACAGCACCCGCTGCAGCGTCCGCGGGCTCAAGCCCCGGGCGTGCAGGCGCGCGGTCACCGACGAGACGTGATGCGGCCGCACCTCCGGCCAGGGCACCCCCACCTCGCCGGCCAGCATCTGCAGGTCCCGCCGGTAGGCTTTCAGCGTGTTATCGGCATAGCGTTTCTCGAATCTCAGGTAATCGAGAAAGGACGCTAGGCGCTCGTCCGCCGATTGCGATGCGCTGTCATGCTGTCCGGTTGTCGTCGAACGGCCGGCGGGCAGGCGCTTTCGGGTCATTCCAGGCGATCGATGATGCGGCTCAACAGGTCGCCGATGTAGCCGACGAAAAAGGTGTCGAGTTCGCGGGTGAAGCGCTGCGGTTCGCGGCTGCCGACCGCCAGGCAGCCGCCGTTGCCGTTCATGGCCAGGGGCAGGAGTACCGCGCTGCCATCGCTGTCGTGCTCCTGTACCGGAAACAGGGTTTGCAGTTCCGAGGGCCGCAGCGTGGCGCACACCGGCAACGAACCGCTCAGCAGCGTCTCGAACGGCGCGGCCTCGCCGTAGCCGCGAATGTGGTCGAGGCTGATGCGCTCCCTTTGCACGTGACAACAGACGAAGTCCGCCTCGAACTCGACCAGCACGTTGGTTGCCAGTACCTCGTTGAGATCGTGCCAGGTTGCGACATCGAGCAGCGCAATGGTCAGCGAGCGCACCTTGGCGAACAGTTCGTCGTTGTTGCGGGCGGTCTGCAGCAAACGGTTCATGCGCCGGCGCATACGGAAGATGCGCTCGCGCAGCACCTCCACCTGGCGCTCGATGAGCGACACGGCGGCGCCGGAAGCGTGGCCCACTTTCAGGTCTGAAAGTTCGTTGGAGTATGTCTGGAAGAAGTCCGGGTTTTCGCGGAGGTATTCGATGACCTTTCGATCGTCGATGTCGATATGCAATGCCATTCAGGCCTCGAGACGGCCCTCGTAAACGACTGTCGCGGGTCCGGTCATTCTAACGGTTGCGCCAGGGCCCTTCCAGGCGATGTGCACCTTGCCGCCGGGCAGCGACACCTCGACCGATTCCCCGAGCTTGCCCTTCAGCCGTCCGGCCACCACCGCCGCACAGGCCCCGGTGCCGCAGGCCGCCGTTTCACCGACGCCACGCTCGTACACGCGCAGGCGCAAGAAGCCACGATCGATGACCTCGCAGAAACCGATATTGGCCCCTTCCGGGAAACAGGAATGGCCGGCCAGTGCCGCGCCGACCCCACTCACATCGGCATCCGCAACGCGGTCCACGAACAGCACGCCGTGCGGATTGCCGATCGAAACCGGCGTGACTTCATGGCAGCCAGCGCCGGCATCGATGCTGTGTGTCAACTGATCCCGCTGCGCCTCGAACGGGATATCCTCCGGGCTGGTGGACGGTATGCCCATGTCCACCCGCACCCCCTGCTCAAGCAGCGACGTTCGAATGCGCCCGCCCTCGGTCTGCAGGTCGAGTTCCGCCTTGGGGCTCAATTCCGCCAGGCGGGAGAAGCGCGCGATACAGCGGGCACCGTTGCCGCACTGCTCGGCGCTGCTGCCATCGGCGTTGTAAATGCGAAACCAGAAATCGGCATCCGGGTCGGTCGGCAGTTCCAGGGTGAGCAGTTGATCGAAGCCGATACCTGTCCTGCGGTCCGACCAGCGACGCACGTCGTTCGCGGTAATCACGCGATCCTGGGTGACCAGGTCGACGACCATGAAGTCATTGCCCAGGCCATGCATCTTGGCGAAGCGCAGGCTCACGGTGCCTGCTCCTCGGGCAGCCGTTCCAGCCGCAGCTGGTCATTGATGTGTTCCCGATTTCTCACCACCCGGAACCGTTCGCCCTCCACGAGTACCTCCGCCGGCCGGCCGCGGGAATTGTAGTTGGAACTCTGCGCCATGCCGTAGGCGCCTGCGGAGCGTACTGCCAGCAGGTCACCGGGCGCCACCGACAGCTCGCGGCCACGTGCCAGGAAGTCGCCGGTTTCACAGACCGGGCCAACGATGTCCCAGGTATCGCTCAGCGCCCCTTGCGAGCGTGGCCCGACACGGTCGACGCCGTGCCAGGCCCCGTATAGCGAGGGCCGCAGCAGATCGTTCATCGCCGCATCGACGATGATGAAATTCGGTTGCCCTGCCATGCCCGCGGGCTTCAGGTATTCCACCCGGGTCAGCAGCACACCGGCATCGGCGGTGAGATAGCGACCCGGTTCGATCACCAGCCGCTGCCGCCGCGCCGCCATGCGCGCCGTTACCGCCGGGCCCAGAGCCGCAATGTCCAGTGGCGCCTCGTCCTGGTAGGTAATGCCGAAACCGCCGCCGATGTCGACGTGATCGAGTTCGATACCTCGCGCCTGCAGGTCATCCACTATCCGCAACAGGCCATCCAGGGCCTCCAGGTAAGGCGCTGCATTGACGATCTGCGAGCCAATGTGGCAGGCGACCCCGCGCACATCGAGCCATTCGTGTTCGGCGGCGTGCGTGAACAGGCTGAAGGCCTCCACGGCGGAGACGCCGAACTTGTTCTCCTTCAGGCCGGTGGCAATGTAGGGATGGGTGTCCGCATCCACGTCCGGATTGACGCGAACGGCTATCGGCGCCACCCGCTGCAGCAACCGCGCCTGTGCGCCCAGGCGCTCGAGTTCCGCCTCGCCTTCGACATTGAAGCAGCCGATGCCCAGCTTCAGGGCCAGGTCGATTTCCGCCACCGACTTGCCGACACCGGAAAACACGGCGGCACCCGGTGCGGCACCCGCCGCGGCGACCCGCTGCAGCTCGCCGCCGGAGACGATGTCGAACCCGGCCCCCAGGTCGCGCATCAGGCGCAGAACAGCCAGGTTGGAATTGGCCTTCACCGCATAACAGATGTCGGTGTCCGCAAACGCCTGCCGCAATGCCGTGAAGCGGGCGGCGATGACATCCGCCGAGTACACGTATGTGGGCGTACCGGTCTGCGCGGCTATGTCGAGCAGCGAAACCGGGCCGGCGTGCAGCACACGTTCACGAAACTCGAAGGTCATGACACCCCCTGGCGTGGACCACCGCATTTGTCGCCACCGATCGCGGTGCCCCGTGCCCTGCCGCGGCAGGGCGCGAGGCATCCTCATCCGGCAGCGACAGCGGCCCCTTCTGCCCGCAAGTGGCGGCCAACAACGACCACAATGCCAAAACCACCCAGCGCATCGCGGCGAAATCAGATGCGTGCCCGGGCTGCCGCAATGGCCCGTGCCACCGCCGCGGGCGCGGTTGCGCCGGTATGGCTGCGGGCCGCTACCGAACCCTCCACGTCCAGTACCGCGAACACATCCGCCTCCACGCACGGCCCGGCCAGCGCCTGCAGGGTTTCAAGCGACAGAGCGTCCAGGCTCTGGCCCTGTTCCGCGGCGTGAGCCACAGCCCGGCCCACCGCACCATGGGCATCGCGGAACGGCATGCCCTTGCGCACCAGGTAGTCGGCCAGATCGGTCGCCGTGCTGAATCCTTCTATCGCGGCGCTGCGCATCGCGGCGGCATTGACTTCGACATGGGGTATCAACCCCAGCATCGCCTCGAGGCAGTCTGCCAGGGTGTCTACGGTATCGAACAGGGGTTCCTTGTCTTCCTGGTTGTCCTTGTTGTAGGCCAGTGGCTGGCTCTTCATCAGCGTCAGCAGTGACAGCAGGTGACCGTACACCCGGCCCGCCTTGCCGCGCACCAGTTCCGGCACATCCGGGTTCTTTTTCTGCGGCATGATGCTGGAACCCGTACAGAAGCGGTCCGGCAAATCGACAAAGCCGAAACGCTGCGAGTTCCACAGGATGAGTTCCTCGCACCAGCGGGTGAAATGCATCAGGGTCATGGCGGCGGCCGCGCAGAACTCGATGGCGAAGTCGCGGTCGCTGACGGCATCGATCGAGTTGGCCGCGACGGCAGCGAAGCCAAGATCCTCGGCCACGGATTCCCGGTCGATCGGAAAGGTGGTGCCGGCCAGCGCCGCCGCGCCCAGCGGCAGCACATCAACCCGCTCACGACAGCCGAGCATCCGGTCGCGGTCGCGCAACAGCATCTCGAACCAGGCCATCAGGTGATGGCCGAAGGTCACCGGCTGCGCCCCCTGCAGGTGCGTGAAACCGGGCATGACGGTCTCGCGGTTGCGCGCCGCCTGTTCGAGCAGCGCCCCGAGCAGTTCGTTCTGGGCAACGACGATGCGGTCGATCTCGTCACGCAGGTACAGCCGGATGTCGGTCGCCACCTGGTCGTTGCGGGAGCGCCCGGTGTGCAGTTTCTTGCCGGTCTCGCCGATCAGTTCGGTGAGCCGGTTCTCGATGTTCATGTGCACGTCTTCGAGCTCCACGCGCCAGGTGAACCGGCCCGCATCGATTTCTTCCCGGATGCGCTGCAAGCCGTCGACGATCTGCCCGACCTCCGCGTCGCTCAGAACGCCCACCCGGCCGAGCATGCGGCAGTGGGCGATCGAGCCACGAATGTCGTGTCGATACAGGCGGCGGTCGAACGAGACAGACGCGGTAAACGCCTCGACGAATGCATCGGGCGCATCGCGCAAGCGGCCGCGGTGAGGCTTGGGGGGCGTAGTCATCCGGCGGATTATAGCGGCATCGCTCCAGCGGCGATGGTGCCGCGGCCCGGCGGGTTTCCGTCGGCAGACGCTCTCCCAGGCGGGCAAGCGCTTGAAAAACGCCCGTCGCCGAGGCATACAGGCAGCACCGAAACCGGTTCCGCGATCCTGATGAACGAGTTGCGCATCGCTACCCGCAAGAGCCGGCTGGCCCTTTGGCAGGCGTCTTTCATCAAGTCGGAACTCGAACGCCGGCACCCGGCGCTGCACGTGCAACTGGTTGGAATCACCACCGAAGGCGACCAAAGGCTCGATGCGCGCCTCGCCGCAATCGGCGGCAAGGGGCTGTTCATCAAGGAACTGGAGGCGGCATTGGTGCGCGGCGATGCCGACCTGGCGGTGCACTCCATGAAAGACCTGCCCGCCGAACTCGACGCCCGGTTCGTGCTGGCCGCCATCGGCTTCCGGGACGATGTTCGCGATGCCTGGTTGAGCCCGCACGGTGCACTCGACTCCGTTCCGGCCGGCGCCACCGTCGGCTCTTCGAGCCTGCGCCGGCAGGCGCAACTGCTGGCGCTTCGTTCCGACCTTCGGGTGCTGCCCCTGCGCGGCAATGTCGATACGCGCCTGGGCAAGCTCGACGCGGGCAACCTGGATGCGATCGTGCTGGCGGTGGCGGGGCTCCGGCGCCTGGGATGGGAAAACCGCATCACCGAAGCGCTCGGCACCGATCGCTGCCTGCCGGCGGCCGGCCAGGGAGCGCTGGGCATCGAATGCCTGGCGGACAATACCCGGCTACGCGAAATGCTGGGCGCCCTGAACGATACCGGCGTTTCCCGCTGCGTGCTGGCCGAACGCGGGGTCAGCACGGCGCTCGGCGCCGACTGCAGCATGCCGCTCGGCGCTTACGCCGAGGAAACCGAGCAAGGGCTGTGGTTGCGTGCCGTGCTGGGCACTGCCGATGGACGCCTGCTGCTGCGCGCCGAGGCAACCAGCGCCGATGCGGACACAGCCGTTGCCGCGGTGGTGGACGACCTGCTCGGGCAAGGTGCGCAGCGCCTGCTCGCCGATGCCGCCAGTCCGCTCGACTGATAGCGGGCGCTGTCCCGTGCAGGCACTGTCGTGAGGGTCTGGGTAACACGCACCGAACCGGGCGCTTCCGCTCTTGGCGAAGTGCTGCGGGCCAATGGCTTCGACGTGTTCCGGGCACCGGTACTGGAGATCCGGCCGGCGGCTTTCGAAAGTCCGAAGGGGTGGTTCGAATGCGCGGTATTTCTTTCCGTTCACGGTGTGCGCATCGCCGCCGCCGAGCTGGCCGGCGCAATTCCTACCCTGTATGCGGTCGGCAGCCGAACTCAAGCCGCCCTTCGGGAGCTCGGGTTCGATGCCGCCGTTCCCGGCGAGGCGACCAGCGAGGGCTTGCTGGAATCGCTGCCGGACCCGGCCGGCAAGCGCATCCTCATCGTCACCGGCGCCGGCGGTCGCGACCTGCTGCGCGATACGCTCACCAGACGTGGCGCCGACGTGACCCGTCTCGAGGTCTACGTGCGGTATCCTTTGCTGCCGACGATCGATGCGGCGCGCATCGACATAATCGTCGCCTCGAGCGGCGATGGTTTCAGGCAGGCCGCCGCGGTCTGGCTCGCTGCCGGCGGAGCGCCGGATGTCCCGGTGCTGGTGCCGTCATCCCGGGTTGCGGCGCTCGGCGCCGAACTTGGCCTGGAGTCCGTGCATGACTGCGGCGGTGCCGGTGCGGCGGCCGTCGCGAAAACGCTGCGGCGACTCGGCTTTGCGAAAGACAGGGGCTGATCCAAGATGAGTGACGAAATCCAGGCGCCGGGCCGGAACCGACAACCGAAGCCGGCATCGGGCGGGCGATCGATTGCGGTGTTCGCCCTGCTCCTCGCCATGGCGGGTCTGGGCGGATTCGCGTATCTCTACTACACCGTCGTGTTCCTCGATCCGGATATCCGCATCGACCACCGCATGTCCGCACTGGAGGGGGGCCTGGCCCGGCTGCGCGGGGAAGTTCAGCGCCTGAACCGTGAACAGCACGACGCGCTCGATGCCTTGCGCACGGCAATGCAGGAAAGACAACGGGCCGCGACACGAGACCAGGCGGAGTCGATGCAGCGGATTACCGTACCGGAACTGCCCGCGCAATCGGACTGGAAACTCGCCGAGGTCGAGTACCTGCTGCGCATCGCCAATCACCGCGTGCTGATGGAACGGGACGTCAACACGGCGCTGGATCTGCTTGATCGCGCCGACAGCATTCTGGGCGGCCTCGACGATGTCGCCCTGCATGCCGTTCGCGCCACGCTTGCGACCGAGATACTGAGCCTCGAGCAGGCCCCGAGCGCCGATATCCCCGGCATCTACCTGCGTCTCGATGCGGTCAAGCGGCAACTCAATGCACTGACGCTGGCAAACCCGCAATACAGTCTGCGCGATTCCACGGAAACGGATGCAGACGACACCGTGACGGAGGCAAGCGACGAAATCAGCGAGGCGAGCGCACCCGTTGCAGCGGCCGCAGATGAACCGGCCGGGTCGGTCGCAGCCGAGGCCGTACCCATCGAGCCGGCCGACGCGGCGCCAGCTACCGGCACCGCCAGTGCTGAAGCCGCGGTGCGGGACAGTGCCACGCCGGAACCGGCAGCGCCGGGCTTCCTCGAAGCGCTGGTGGCCGAACTCGGCTCATTCGTGCGTTTCCGGCGCATCGACTCCGGCTTCAATCCGCCGCCCACGCCTGAGGAGGCCGCTTACCTGGAGCTCAATCTGCGGTTGATGCTCGAACAGGCGCAACTGGCCGCGCTACGCTACGAACAGGCCGTCTACGCGGCGAGCCTCGATGCGGCGCTGGACCTGATCGGCGCCTACCTCGACCGTGAGAATCCCGCGGTCCGGGAAACCATTCAAGCTCTCGAGGCGTTGCGCGGCCTTGATGTGGAAGCGCCGCTGCCCGACATTTCCGCTTCGTTGCAGGAACTTCAGAACGCGCGGGAAGCCGGCCGATGAGAACCGGACTGCTGGTGCTGATCACGGCGGCGGTGCTCGGCGGGCTGGTGGGAACCCTGGTGCTTCGCGACCCGGGCTATGTACTGGTGGCCTATGCCGGCCGTGTCATGGAAACCAGCCTGTGGTTCGGGTTCGCCCTGCTGGTCGTCCTGTATTTCCTGCTGCGCTTCGTCGTATACCTTCTGGCACGCCTGTTCCAGGGCAAGAGCATGCTCGGCGCCTGGCGCCAACAGCGGGGCGAGCGCGGCGCCCGACGGCAGACAGTACGCGGCCTGCTCATGCTGGCCGAAGGCGAGTGGGCGGAAGCCAGGCGCCTGCTGACCGCAGCCGGGCAACGCGCCGCAATGCCCTGGGTCAACTATCTGAACGCGGCACGCGCCGCCCACGAACTCGGTGACCCCGACGCCCGCGATGCACTGCTCTCCAGCGCCGAGCATTCCACCTCGGGCTCCGCCATCGCCGTGCTCCTGACCCGTGCCGAACTGCAGATGGCCAGCGGACAGTGGCAGGACTGCCGGGACACGCTCAACGAGGTTCGCGAACGGTCGCCCCGACACCCGCTGATGCTCGACATGCTGCTGGAGTGCCATGAACGCCTCGAGGACTGGCCTGCATTGGTCGACTCGCTGCCGCAACTGCGCAAGGCGGGGTTTGGCGATGCGGACGCACTCGCCGGGCTGGAGCGCCTCGCCTGGGCACAACGGCTGCGAGCCGACGACTTTGCCGAGGCCTGGCAGCGTGTTCCCAAGGAGCTCAAGCGATCCCCGGAACTCGTCGCTGTCCGGGCACAGCGCCTGGTCGAATCGGGCGAACCGGCAACCGCCGAGCGCGAGGTGCGCAGGGCGCTGGAACGCAACTGGCACGACCGGCTCATCGACCTGTACGGACGCATCCCGTCAACCGATTTACCGAGGCAATTGAGCGCCGCGGAGGCCTGGCTGCCCGATCATCCCGACGATGCCACCCTGCAGCTTGCGCTCGGTCGCATCGCCATGATGTGCGGCTCCTGGTCGAAAGCCAGGGAATATCTCGAGGCCAGCCTGCGCCTCAATCCCTGCACCGCCGTCTACGGCGAACTCGGGCGCCTGCTCTCGCACCTGGGCGAATTCATCCGCGGCAGCGAATACCTGGGCAAGGCCTGTGCGGACCTGCCCGATCTGCCGCTGCCGCCGCGGCCGGGGCGCTAGCCCGGAACCGCCATTCCCGGCGCCAGTTCGGTAGCCGGTTCGCCGGCTACCCGGGTATGCACCAGAACGCGGGGCAGGCTGGGGTCGCAGGGGCGGGCACGATGCATGACGCAGCGATTGTCCCAGATCGCCACATCGCCCACCTGCCACTCGTGCAGGCAGGTCCGCGGCGGCTGGCAGGCAAACTCCGCGAGGCTGCTCAGCAGCCGCTCCGATTCCCGTTCGGGCAGGCCCGGAATGCCGTAGGCGTGACGGCCGATATAGAGCGCCGGCCGGCCGGTAACGGGATGCACCTTGACCAGCGGCCGCAGCGGTTTGTCGCCGGCATAGAACCCATACCCCGCGCCCACCTCCGGCTTGTGGCCGATGCGGCCCTGGGAGTAGAACAGCGAATGGTAGGCACAGAGGCCTTCGATGCGCTCGCGCGTGGCCGCATCGAGCGCATCGTAGGCCGACCGCATGTCGGCCCATTCGGTCGCGGCATGGCCCGGCGCCACGTTCACGGCGCTAAGAACGGACGCCTTGGCCGCCAAAGGCATGTAGGAACTGTCCGTGTGCCACTCCTCGTTGCCCTTGAGGACCTTGGCGCCATGCCCCTCGGAGTATATCGCCATGCCGTCCGCCCGGCGGTTGCTGAGCGGCACCACCTTGAGGCTGCGGTCGGGCACCAGGTGTTCGATTTCGCCGAACCGCCGGGCAAACTCATACTGTTCGTCCGCTGTGAGGTTCTGGCGCGGAAAGATCAGAACAGCGTGGTCGTGAAAGGCCGTCTCGATCGCCGGCCAGTCTGCATCGTCCAGCGACCCGAGGTGAATCCCGGTGACAATGGCGCCTAACGTGGCGCCGGTGGGTTCAATGTTCAGCGACATGGCGCTTTCCTCCCGCGGCCAAGTATAGCCACCGCGAGCCTTTCGCCACAGTCGGCGTATTCCCTCATTGCAGGCAGCGGCGCGGGACCGGCGGGTCGGGCGCCCGTGATGGGGCCTGCTGCGCCGGAATCAGTCCAATGTGGCGTTCCAGTCCGCGACCCGATCCGCCTGCTCCACCAGCAGCGCCTCCGTGTCACCGTCAATGGCCACCGACTCGATGCGGTCGCCCTGGGCGATGGCATCCACCACCCCCTGGTCAGCGTCGTCCACCACTGCGCCGAAGATGGTGTGTGCATCATCCAGCCAGGGCGTTGCCACGTGGGTGATGAAGAACTGGGAGCCGTTGGTGCCCGGCCCGGCATTCGCCATGGACAGGCGCCCCGGCCGGTCATGACGAAGTTCGGGCCGAAACTCGTCCTCGAAGCGATAGCCCGGGCCGCCCCGGCCGGAACCTTGCGGACATCCGCCCTGAATCATGAAATCGGCGATGACGCGATGGAAGGTCAGGCCGTCATAGAATCCCCGCGCCGCGAGATTGACGAAATTGGCTACGGTGACCGGCGCCTGTTCGGAAAACAGGTCCAGCCGGATATCGCCCCTGTTGGTGGTGATGGTCGCCCGCATAGAATCCTCCGTGGTGTTAGAGCGTTGTTTTGCGCACTGTTGGCCCGCATCCCGCTGTGCCGGCATGACCCGGCCACAGGCACGGTTCACTGGATTGCTCCAGGCCGGGGCTCATGGTGACGCCGCGAAAATCGTCGGTAGACTCCTTGAGCGGTCTTGATGTGTACAGTCGAGTTGCATTCCCGAACAAACTCGACAAGTTGCGGAGCAACTTGATCGCGTCGCGCCAGCGACGCACCTGGGCTTCTTGAGAGGCCTTGATATGTACATTTGAGTTGCGTTCCCGAACAAACTCGACAAGTTGCGGAGCAACTTGATCGCGTCGCGCCAGCGAC
>CAZNFI010000018.1:0-14962 GCA_964572185.1 uncultured Pseudomonadales bacterium | reverse complement strand
GCACCTAGACTAACCCATTGCCCGCTCGTAGACGATGGCATTGCCACGCTTGCCCACCGCCCGCACCACGCCGCAGGCGCGCAGACAATAGGCGGCCTGCTGCCCCAGGCGTCGCGGCCGTCCCATCACCGAAGCCAACTCATCGGTCGTGAACTGTTCCGGCAGCCCGGCGTCCAGGGGCCGGAACAGGTCTGTCATGCCGCGCAGCGTAACGGTCTCCAGCACATCCACCAGTTGCCGCCCGACCACCACCCAGCCCCTGCGCCGCCAGCTTCGCCTGCCGTCGTAGGCGCGATATTCCTCCTCTTCCGTAAGCACCACATCCACGGTCAGGTTGCGGTGGTCGAGCAGCTGCGGGATGTACACCAGTTCCCGGAAGATGTCCCAGACCAGGCCGCGGCGCGGCGAGCGCCGCCGCGTAGCGGTGTCGCCCCCGGCGCGGGGCAGTTTCACGATATGGCGCACCTGGGCCACCGGATGCACCAGCGTAACCGCGTGCCTGTCGAGCAGCGCCGGCAGTTTGCGCTTCAGGCTCGAGAAGCCCGCCGTCTGGATCTCGATCAACCGGTCACCGCAGTCGATGTCGGCCACGAATCCGTCCACCGCCTGCTCGAGACGGGCATCCGCGCTGGCATAGCGGTGCTTGAGGGCTTCGTGCAGGGCGCCCTCGTTCAGGGTGCCGATACCGTCAGTGCCTGGCTGTTGCCGATCTGCGGGCATGGCCAGCCGTCATCCCACCCACTGCGCGACCTTCGACCCCACGGTGTAGAGGGCGAAGCTGATGTCGGTGACCGCGCCGATCACCACCATGACCACGTTGAGCGGCTTCGGCCGCACCGCCTCCGGCAGGTCGGCGGCGCGCAGGGAAGGAATCTCGAGCATCTTCATCGGCGTCCATCCAGGGCCGGGGGTCGCTAACGCCGGCGCGAACCGGCCTTAGCCCGCATATTGCACCAAGGGCCGCGATGATCGCGCCGGATTTTGCCCGCATGCGCGTGCTCGCGACCGGAGGCATAGCCCCGCCTATGGTGGAGGGAGCATGTGCGCGCATGCGGGCAAAAGACAAGCGAGGGCGCGGCCAGCGCAGTCTGTTACTCGACAAACTCTGGAAAATCCGAACGAATCCGAGCGAATACAAACAAAATTCGGCAACAGGACAAGCGGCTTGGTGCAATATGCGGGTTAGCATACCCCAATGCCGGGCCGGCAGAGGCCGTTGCCGCCCGCGGCGCGCCGCGGCCCTGGCGCCTCGGACACCCCGCTTCCGTGGCTACAGGTACGGCCGCGACTGTGGCTGCCGTTGCGGCCGCAATCGCAGGCTGGCGTGGACTTTGCCACCAGGGGGCGAAATAATCGGCACCGGATTCGCTGCGTGGAGCCATCGCATGTCCACCTTTCACGACCTCACCATGAATGCGATCACCGGCGAACCGGTGTCGTTCGAACAGTACAGGGGCGCCGCCTGCCTGGTCGTCAACCTGGCCAGCCAGTGAGGCTTCACCCGCCAGTACGCAGGTCTGCGTACACTGCATGCCGAAGGCCGGGTGACGGTACTCGGCTTTCCGTGCAACCAGTTCCGCCAGCAGGAACCCGGCAGCAACGAGGAGATTCTGGAGTTCGCCAGGTCCCGCTACGACGTGAACTTCCCGATGTTCGAGAAGGTTGACGTCAACGGGGCTGACGCCTGCGACCTGTACCGCTGGCTCACGTCCAGCAAGGCTGGCCCGAGGGGCAGCGACATCGCCTGGAACTTCACCAAGTTCCTGGTCGACGGGCACGGCGAGGTGGTTGCGCGTTACGAACCTCGCACGACGCCGGAGGACATCGCAAAGGAACTGCCGAATCAAACACCGTAAACGGGTCCGCGTCGGCACCCGGCACTGAATGCAGTCCCGTTGCGGCACCTGCTCGGTGATGGGCGGTCTCAATCGGGCTCCCGGTGATTCCGGTGCGACCATCACGTCCCGGTCGTTTGGCCAAGCACCGTTGGGTGATCTTCGGTACGATAGCGGCGGGCGCCGCGGAGCAGTCACATCCGCTCGCAAGGGCGGTACCAGAGCTGACCACACCGGTTTGCGCAATCTGATCGGAGTGCTGCGGCGAGAACAGGAATTCATCGGTGGCAGCGGTGGGGCGTTGGTGAAAAATGCGCGGCCATGGTCGTACCTCCCTGTTTGGGCGGCAAGGGCAACGATGTTGCTTGACCGGGTTGCAGGCTATCCACAGCCGGCGACGGAAGCTCGGGTAACCGGCGAAGCTCGATAGCCATGATCAGACAGAATCTGGGGCCCATCGCGGTTCTCGTTGGCGGTCTCGCACTGGCTGTGCTGATCGCCGCAACCGGCCCGAGAACGAAACCGGTATCGCAGGCGTCGCAACCGGTCGCCGTGCAAACGATGCAGGCGCAGAAGCAGACCGTGCGCATGCAGATAACCGCACACGGTGAGGTTTTCCCCAAGACCGAAAGCAGCCTGGTGGCCGAAGTGGCGGGCAGGGTCACCTCGGTTGCGCCGGCGATGGTGTCCGGCGGATTCTTCAGCAAGGGCGATGTCCTGGTGGAGATCGAGCCCATCGACTACCAGGCGGCGCTCGCGCAATCCCGCGCTCACCTGGCTTCCGTCCGCAGTGAACTGTCCAACGCCGAGAAGGAATACCGGCGCCTGAAGGAGCTGGCGGAACGGGAGTCGGTGAGCGAATCCAGTCTTGACGGTGCGCACAACCGGCTGACCATCGCCAACGCCTCGCTACAGGAGGCCAACGTCCTGGTGTCCCGCGCCGAACGCGATCTCGAGCGAACCCGGCTAATCGCTCCATACGATGGCCGCGTTCGCACCGAGCGGGTAGATGCCGGTCAGTTCGTCAATCGAGGCGAGGCCATTGCCACGCTCTATTCCATAGACTTCGCCGAAGTTCGCCTGCCCGTACACGACGACGACCTCGCGCTCCTGCCGCTGTCGCTCGGAAGACGCCAGATCGAAAACGCACCGATGCCGAAGGCGATTCTGAAAGCGCAATTTTCCGGTGCCCTGCGATCGTGGGAGGCGCGCGTCGTGCGCACTGAAGGCGAATTGGATCCGCAAACCCGCATGGTCAACCTGATCGCCCAGGTGCGCTCCCCCTATGACCAATCGGCCGATGCACCGCCGTTGACCGTGGGACTGTTCGTCGAAGCGGAAATCGAGGGCAATCCCGTCGAGAACGTGGTGGTCGTCCCGAGATCGGCGTTGCGCCAGGGAAATCGTGTGCACCTCGTAAGCGCGGACAATCGCCTGGTCTTCCGCAATGTGGAAGTGATCCGTGTCTCGGACGAGTCGGCATACATCGGCGACGGAATCGAAAACGGCGACACTATCTGCCTGTCCGCCCTCGACAGCCCCGTCGAGGGACAGTTTGTCCGTCCGCTGGGCACCGAAGCGGCTTCGGATCCCGGATGAAACGCATGATCGCCTGGTTCGCCACCAACCATGTGGCGGCGAACCTGCTCATGGGATTCGCGGTGATCGCCGGCCTGGCCGCACTGACCCGAATTCCGGTAAAGATGTATCCCGATGTCGAAATCCCCGTCATCAGCGTCAGCGTGCCTTACCTGGGTGCTGCGCCCGAGGAAGCCGAAACCGGCGTCTGCACACGGATCGAGGAGCGGATCGAAGGCATCACCGGCGTCAAGGAGCTGAACTCCGTCGCCAGCGAAGGCCTCTGCACGACCAACGTGGAACTGTTCTACGATGCGGACAGCGCCCGGGTACTGGACGAAGTCCAGAACCAGGTCAATTCCATCGACACCTTTCCCGAGGAAACGGAAAAGCCGATCGTCAGATTCCTGGAGCTGACCACCATTGTCGTGGAAGTCGCCGTCACCGGCCCCACCGAGGAGAGGGCGCTCAAGGAACTCGGCGATCGCGTCCGAAACGACATCCTCGCCTTGCCGGGCATTACCCACGTAGACCTCGCCAACGTGCGGCCCTACGAAATGTCGGTGGAAGTCTCGGAGCCGTCGCTGCTGCGCAACGGCCTCACCTTCGATGAGGTGGCGGCGGCAGTGCGCAAACGATCCGTCGACCTGCCTGGCGGTTCCATCAAGACCAGCACGAATGAAGTGCTGCTGCGTACCCGGGGTCAGGCCTATTGGGGCCACGAACTGGAAGAGCTGGAGGTTACCACCCGTGCCGACGGCACAAGGGTGCTCCTCAGGGACGTTGCGCGAGTCGTGGACGGCTTTGAGGATACCGGCCAGACCCTCAGCTTCAACGGCAAGCCCGCAGCACTGATTCAGGTCGCCCGTGTCGGCAACCAGGATCTCCGGCAGGTCAGCGAAACCGTCAGGGAATTTGTCGAACGGTCGACTTCCAGGTATCCGGAAGGTGTTGAACTGACGCTCTGGAATGACGAGTCGGTACTGGTCACCGACCGGCTGAGCACCCTGGTCGACAGTGGCGTACAGGGCCTGTTGCTGATTCTGATTCTGCTGGCCCTGTTTCTGCGCCCCCACCTGGCGATCTGGGTGACCGCGGGTATCCCCATCGCCTTTCTCGGCGCCATCTTCCTGATCTACTGGTTCGGCTATTCCATCGATGCCATTTCCGTAATCGGGTTCATCCTGGCGCTTGGCATGCTGGTCGACGATGCCGTAGTCGTTGGCGAGAGCGTCTATGTAACCCATCAGCGAGGCTCGGGACAGCTCGCAGGCGCCATTGAAGGCGCGCAGCACGTACTGGTGCCGGTCACCTTCGGGGTGCTGACCACGATCGCGGCCTTTACGCCGCTCCTGTTCAGCGTAGGCGGTGTCGGCGAGATCATGGCGATCACGGCTGCCACGGTGATTTTCTGCCTCGTCTTCTCTTTGATCGAATGCCAGATGGTGCTGCCCGCACACCTCGGCCACAGCGGGCGGCGCATGCCGCTGGGCGATTTCGGCATGACCCTGCTGGTGACCCTGATCATTGCCGCCATTGCAATCGCACCGGACCGGCGCACGAGCGTCGCGCTCGCATTGGCCGCCGTGACCATCGTCTATGCCGCTCATCTCAACGGCCTGCTCAGCAGATTGGGCGCCGGATTCACGCGGCTGCAACTGAAGTTCGAATCCGGCCTCCAGTCGTTCATCGACATCCGCTTCCGAAATCTCGTCCGCCGCGTGCTGAGCGCCCGCCGCCTCACGCTGGCCCTGGCTCTGGCCGCATTGGCATCCGCGGGGGGCATCGTTGCCGGCGGACACCTGCCCTTTACGTTCATGATGCCGATACAGGGCGACCGGGTGGCCGCCAGGCTGACCATGCCCCCCGGAATCGGCGCCGGGGTCACCGACAAGGCCATTGCCCGATTGTCCGAATCGGCCCTCAGCGTACAGCGGCAACTGGTGGACGAAAGCGGCGACTCTCCGGTCGTTCACGTCATGGCGGCCCGGGGCGGCCACCCATCGACAGGGGCCGCTATCAGCCGCGTGCGCCAGGAATCGGGCACCCACCTGGGCGAAGTCGTCATTCAGCTGAGTCCGAGCGAAAGCCGGGAGTTGACGACCCAGGAGATTGCCGATATCTGGCGCAAAGCCAACGGACCCATCCAAGAAGCGATCGAGTTGAGCTTCAACACCGAAAGAGTCGACTCCAGCAGCGACATCGACATCCGACTGTCGGGAGAGGATCTGGACGCCCTGAGGACAGTTGCGGCAATGCTCCGCACGGCGCTGGCCGAATACCCGGGCGTCTACGAAATCACCGACTCCTTCCGCGCGGGCAAGGAAGAACTGCAACTGTCGGTTTCGCCGGCGGGAGAGGCCCTCGGCGTCACCCTGTCCGACCTCGGGCGCCAGGTGCGCCAGGCTTTCTACGGCGAGGAAGCGCAACGTGTCCAGCGAGGCCGCGAGGATGTCCGCATCATGGTGCGCTTCACGGAGCGCGAGCGCCACTCGCTGGAGTCGCTGTATGCCTTGCGCATTCGCACCGCCAACGGCGCGGCGGTGCCGTTTCGAACCGTTGCCGAGGTAACGAGTGGCCGCGGGCTGGCCGCCATCACACGGTCCAACGGCAACCGGTCGGTCAATGTGACGGCCAAGGTCGATCCAACCAGAACCTCGGCCGGTGCGGTGCTCGAGGAGATGAGCTCCGGGTTCCTCCCGGACATCATCTCGGCCTATCCCGGCATGACGTACTCGCTGGAGAGCGCACAACGGCAACGGGAGGTGGGCGACCGGCTGGTACCCATGTTCCTGTTGGCCCTGTTCGCCATATTCGCACTGCTGGCCATTCCGCTGCACTCCTATCTGCAGCCGCTGATCATCATGGCTACGCTGCCGTTCGCCTTCATGGGCGCGGTCTGGGGTCATCTGCTGATGAAGGGATTCGGCAATGTCCTCGGTCTTTCGATGCCATCGATCTTCGGTGCTGTGGCGGCATCCGGCGTCGTCATAAACGCCACGCTCGTGCTGTTGCACGAGTTCAATCGCCGGCTGTCGGCGGGAGACGCCACCTACGACGCCGTGGTCAACGCCACCGTGACCCGCGCCCGCCCGATCCTGATTACCACCGTCACCACTTTCGCGGGCCTGCTGCCACTGATGCTCAACCGCAGCGTTCAGGCGCAGCCGCTGATTCCCATGGCAACCTCGCTGGCCTACGGCGTACTGTTCTCATCCGTCGCCACCCTGCTGGTGGCGCCCGCGTTCCTGCTCGTACTGCGCGACATTACGGGCGGCGCAAAACGGGTAGGCGGCCTGCTCGGCAACCTCGCTGGCACCGCACCACGCCTTACGAAGTGGGTGGACCGGTTTCCGTACCTGCAGGAAAGCCTGCGCTCCCGGGAATTCGAGGACCTGCAGGTACCCGAAGACCTCGGGCTCGACCCGGAGACCGCCCGGATCGCCCGGGAAGGCCTCGTGCGCCTGTACTACGAGCGTGAATTCGACCGGGAGGAAATGCGCGCGCAACTCGGCGCGATCGCGGTGAAGGCGCCAATGACCGACAACCTGGTCGGTGAAGCCAGGGTCTGGGCCGAACAGCGCTCCTTTCAGCTCGGTGTGCATATGCTGCGCGGTGTCATTGCGCCTACCGATGCGGCGCGGCCCCTGACCGACATCCTGGATACCTGCCTGGTGGAGCTGCTGCGGGCTGCCGGGCAAGACCTGCGGGCGGAGCTTGATGGTCCTGTGAACGGCAACGCCTGCCTGGTCGCCCTGGGGTCCGCCGGGCGGCGGGAATTCGCAATCGGCAGCCCGCTACAGCTGATGTTCGTCTACGAAATCTCCGGCGCGCACGGGGCCGGCATGTCGATGACTCCCGAAGACGCTTACGGGGAGTTACTGCAACGGTTAATGCGCCTGGTAGGCAATCTCTCGCCGGAGGCCATGCTATTCGAAACCGTGCCGCCCTACGCGTTGTCCCTGGGTTCCCGGAAGGTTGCCGCCTGTCCGTTGCCGGCACTGCGCGATCATTTCGACGCGGCTCCCGAGCCATGGGAACTGCGCATGCTCTCGCATGCCCGCGTCATCGAGGCCCAAGGCGGCCTTGGCGAACGCTTTGCGGCACTCCGGCAATCCGCGCTCTCGCGGCCCACGAACCGGGACGCACTGGTCGCGGACATCGCCGCTGCCAGGAAGCGAATGTCCGAGCGGCATCGCTCCGGCGACGTCTGGGATGTCCGCAGTCGCCCCGGCGGTCTCTACGACCTGGAGCTGCTGGCTGAATGTCTGCAGTTGAGCGGCGCCGCAACAACGCCCGCCATGCTCGTCAACGGCCTGGTTCCCACCTTCGCCGCCGCCGCCGAGCATGGCCTGATCGATGAGTCCTCGGCAACGGAACTGGCCGCCGCCGCCAGATTGTGGCAATGCCTGGACGGCTATTTCCGCATGACCTCGACAGGCGTATTCGACCCCGCGTCAGCATCTGTGGAACTGCGCGAAATCATCGCCCGGGGCTGTGGAGCGGATGACTTCGAGGCCCTTCCGGCCATGATCGCCGATGCTTCCCTGCATGCCGCCGAGTTTTTCGACCGCCTGCTGGGCACCCTGGAAAACGCCCGGGGCTAGTGTCCTGTCCCGCACCTATTCCCTTCGCCCCTCCACGACCATGACCAGCGTCGGCAGGAAAATCAGCGTGAACAGCGTCGAGAACACCAGACCGCCGAACATGCTGACTACCAGGGGCACCAGGAAGACCAGTTCGTCGGCGCGTTCGTAGAGCATGGGAGACAGCCCCAACAGCGTCGTCACGGTGGTAAGGACCACCGCCCGGAAGCGATGCTGGGATGCGGCCGCCACGGCGGCAATGGCCGGCAGATGGGTATTTTCCCTGCGGATGCGGTTGTAGCGGTCCAGCAGCACCAGCGCATCGTTCACGATGATTCCACTGACGCCAATCACGCCGAACAGCGACACGGCCGTGAAGTCCCAACCCAGCACCCAGTGGGCGAAAACGCCACCCGCGAATGCCATGGGAATGCCGGCCACCGCAACGATCGGCTTCCAGTAGCTGCGCAGGAAGCCCGCCATGAGCGCATACATCACGATCAGGACGATCGGAACCAGAACACCCAGGGTATCGTACATGGCCGCCTCCGCCCTGGCGCCCTGATCGGCATTGATCCTGATACCGGGGAATTTCGCCACAAGCTGCCCAATCACGTTCTCCTCAACCAGGGCCCTGGCCTGAATGGGGGTGATGACCGTCGTGTCGGCACGCGCGCTCAGCAAAGCGGCCTGCTTGCCGTCGATTCGCGTCCGTGTGGCGAAATCGCGCGTTTCGGTTATGCGTGCCACCATGGACAAGGGCACTTCGCCGCCTCCGGAACGCCGGATGCGTTCGCTGGTCAACTCGCTCAAGCTCTGGCGTCGTTCCGGTGGATAGCGCACCACTACCTTGACTTCGTCACGGTCCCGCTGAATCCGCTGTACTTCCAGGCCATGAAAGTTGGCGCGCAATTGCCCGGCGATGTCCGCGGGCGTGAGGCCGGCCGCGTAGCCGGCCTCGGTCATGGCAATATCGAAGTGCCGTTTTCCCTGGGAAAGGCTGTCCGTAATCTCGTACAGCCCGCCCAGGTTTTCGAGGTAGGTCCTGAGTTCCGTTGTGGCTGCGAGCAATACACCGGGGTCGTCGTGCTCGAGGGAATAGGCGACACCGGGCAGTTCTTCGAATGCTCCGCGGCGGAACATGACGCCCTCGAGCCCCGACACAGCGCCGACATTGCGTCGCCACACCTGCTCGATCCTGTTGGGGGTGGCCTCGCGCGTCGGCCTGTCGCTGAGATGCAGCCTGACAGAAGCGAGGTGGCTGCGGTTCGCGGCCCGGGTATCGTGGCGCCGCTCTCGAGGCGATGCAGCGGTGTTGCCCGCAATGATGCTTATGCGCGCGACCGACGTGCCATCCAGTTGCCGATTGATGGCGTAACCGGCCTCAGCGAAGCGCTCCGCGGCAGCCACGGTCACTGCGAAGGGAGTGCCCACCGGCAAACTCAGGTCCGCCTGTATGTACTCGGCAAAGTTGGCTTTCTCGAACACCACCATCCGCACGAAGTCCGCGCGCAAAAGCAGCAATGCCGCAAGGATGACCAGCACGCCCCCGGCAACGGTCGCAACCGTATGGCGAACTGCCCAGGAAACCACCGGCACCACGACACGGTCGCTCATGCGGCTCATCCATTCCCGTACCCGTGCCTGCAGATCGCTCAGCGGCGGCAGGCTCCATTGCCGCTGGTGCGAAAGGTGTGCCGGGAGAATGAAAAATGCCTCCACCAGCGAGATCAGCAGCACGAAGAACACGACATAGGGAATCACCTGCAACAACTGCAGGGTGCCTGCCGCGAAAAACAGAAACGGGATGAAGGCGACGACGGTGGTCAGGACGCCCACGCAGATGGGACTCACCACGCCTCGCGCACCGACGATCGCCGCTTCCAGGGCGCCCCTGCCCTTTTCGCGTTCCGCGGCAATGTTCTCACCGACCACCACCGCATCGTCGACGACGATGCCGACCAGCATGAACAGGGCGAAGATCGTCAACACGTTGAAGGTCAGGTTCGCGGAACCGAAGAACAGCAGCGCGCCGATGAACGCCAGCGGTATGCCGAAGCCGATCCAGAAGGCGACGCGCAGGTCGAACATGACCACCAGGCAGACGAACACCAGCACCACGCCTGCAAGCCCGTTCTGCACGACGGTCAGCAGGAGGTCGGCGACCGGGCCAGCGCGATCGTCCCAGACGGTAACCGCCACATCCTGGGGAACGGGATAGTCAACGAGAGCGTCCCTGATCGTCCGGGCAACGTCGCGAATCGACTGAGTGGCCGTCGAGTCGACCTGAATCAGCACGGCGGGGACGCCGTCCACCTCCGTGACCAGTTCCTCATCCACGAACCCGTCGTGGATCTGTGCAACGTCGCCGAGCCTCACGATCGTACCGTCGAGCCTCGTGATCAACGGGATATCGAGAAACTCCTCGCCGACGCTGCGCTTTGACAGTGTCTGCAGCACCACCCCGCCAGCTCCGGTGCGCAATTCACCGGCGGTCAGGTTCATCGAGGCCTGCCGCACCGTGCGGGAAACTTCGGAGATGGTCAGACCGTTGCGGCGCAACGCCTCTTCGGTCAATTCGATGGTGATTTCCCGATCGCGCGCGCCCTTCAGTTTCACCTGCGAGATTGACGGCAACGCCAGCAGAGTGTCGCGCAGTCGCTCGGCGGCAAGCCGCAGCTGGTGTTCCGTGACGACCGCAGAAGAAACCGCCAGCGTCATCACCTCACGCACTGCCCGCAACTTCGAAACCTCCGGCTGCTCGGCACTGACGGGCGGGAAGTTCTCGATTCGATCGACGGCGTTCTGTACATCGTCAAATACCGAGTCGGGATCGGCAAAGGGTGAGACTTCGATATTGATCTGGCCAAGGCCTTCCGTGGCCGTTCCCACGACGCGCTCCACGCCGGGGTTGCCGATGACGCTCTCCTCGATACGCCGGTTGATGTCCTGTTCCACCTCCTGGGGCGATGTGCCCGGCGAGGGAACACGAACCGTCACCGTGCGGTGATCGAGATCGGGAAAGCCCTGTACGGCCAACTCGCTTCCGGCGATTACGCCACCGACAAGCAGCACCAGCATGACGAGGTTGGCGGCGACCCGGTTCTCCGCAAAGTAGGCAATCGGCCCCTTTGGCACGGTCTCGCTCGACGATACCGCCTGATCGGAGTCGGTAGCGCTCATCGTCCGGCCCCGGACTGTGCGCGCGCATCCGCCACCTCTACGGCCAGGCCTTCACGGGCGCCCGGGACCGCGCCCGTGACAACACCGTCACCCGCATCGAAGGTCGCCACGACCCAATCTGCCTCCGTACGCAGGACAGTGCGTGGCGCAACCGCTTTCAGTTTACCGTTCTCGACCACCCAGACGCTGCCCCGGTCCTGTTCTGCCGACTCCGGCAGCACGTAAACGCCTGGTAGTACGGGGCCTTGAATCGCGATCTCTGCAAAGGTGCCCGGCAAAGGAAGTGAATCGGCGGGCACACCTTCCGAGAACTTGAGGAAAACCGTCGCCAGACGACTGCGCGGCGCGACCAGCGACGATACCCGTTCGACGATCGCAGCGAAGGTCTCCCCGCCCGCGCGAATTTCAGCGGTACGGCCGATGACCGGGTCCAGGCGATCCAGATCCCGTATCTCGACGGGCGCTTCCGCCTGCAGCGCGTCGATGCGATACACCGTGCCCAGGGGAGTCGCCGGACCGACCTGTTCTCCCAATTCGACGCTGGCATTGAGCACCCTGCTGTTGAACGGAAACGAAACACGGGTCCGCTCGAGTTTCAGTTCAGCCATCTTCAGCACCGCTTGCGCGTGCTCCAATTCGGCTTGCTCCTTGGCAAGCGATGGAATTCGACGAATCCGCTCCGACAGCTCGAGGCCCGGGTAATCCCGGGCGAACACCCTGGCGTCATGCTCCCCCCGGGCCTTTTCGCGCCAGACGCTGGCCTCGGCCTCCTTGACAGAGGCGCGGGCCGCATCCACGCGCAGCTCGATATCCCGCGCGTCGACCCTGATCATGGCCTCCCCCGCCGGAATTGACCCACCGTTTTTGAACTTCGGTGAAATCCAGACAACCCTCGATGCAACCTCCGATACCACCCTGGCCTTGCTGGCAAGGCTGACCGCACCGGTGAGTTCGACCTGCAACGCCCGATCAGTGGGCACAGGCTCGATCAGGCTGACCACGGGCCTGGGCGCCGCGCCCAGCCCGAGCCCCGCATCCGCCCCGCGGTCGGGAGCCTGTGCGAAATAAACGGCCAAGACAATTGCAACGCCCACCGCGCCCAACTGAATATAGCCAAGTAACGGGCGACCCGGGCGGCTGTCGGCATTCGGCGATTCTTGAGACATAGTGATTCCCTAGACTGGTTACTCGGTCACCATCGCCAGCGGGTCCGTGTGCTCCGATCTCATGGCTGCAGGCCGCACCAAACGACCGGCGGGTGTTTCATTCGATCAGGACATTCGGAAAGCGAGTTGGCAGATGAGTGCGTGTTGCATCGAGAATAAGGCCCCCCGCGCATTGGCGGCCAACGTAAGAACGCGTAGCGAGCGGAACAGGGTCTCAAATGCTACCTCCCGTTTGAAGTATACGGTTTTTTGATTTTTTTAAACAACCAGTGGCCACCAGGTGCCGCGGGCGCCGCTTTCGGCGCTGGACCGATCCGGCCATAGCCAGCGATCTTCCGGATAGGGACTGCGCAGGCCGGAAACCGGCTGACTTTGCTCAAGGGAGTTTCAGAAAACTTGAAACGCTCGATTATCGGCTTTCGACTCGACGACGAAGGCGACTGGATTGCCGAACTCGATTGCCGGCACGGCCAGCACGTGCGCCACCGGCCCCCATTCATCACGCGGCCCTGGGTGGTCACCGCCGCCGGCCGCGAAGAAAAGCTGGGCACCACCCTCGACTGCGTGCTGTGCGACCGCATGGAGTGGCCCGAGGGGCTGGCTGCCTACCGGCGCACCATGCAGTTCGACCAGGACAGCGTTCCGGCAGGCCTCAAGCGCAAGCACGCCACCAGGGCCGGTATCTGGGGCCGCCTGCACGTGGTCGCCGGCACACTGCTGTACCACGTCGAGGCACCGGTCGGCAGGACGTTCCCGATTGCGCAGGGATCGTTTGCAGTGATCGTTCCGGAACTGCCGCACCGGGTCGAAACCAGCGGGCCCGCGCAGTTTTTCGTCGAGTTCTGGCGAACTCCGAAGTGACGGTCGCGGCACGGTCGTGCCAGCTTCTCTCAGGCCAAGAACGCTCAGCAGGCGCCGAGGCGATCGCCCGACCGGTCTGCAAAGCCCTCATTGCGACTCGTGCGTACCGGCCATTTGTCCGGCCAGGCCCACCGGTCGACGCAACGACTTTCGCCGGCAATTTCCGTTGCCCTCTCCCGTGCGACGGCTGTTGCCGTCGCACGGGAGAGGGCTATAGACTGCGGTGCACGCGAGCGGTCGCGAACCACTACCGCCGGGAGCGGCGCAATGCTTGACCCAGTCGCCATCCATGAAATCGCCGGTGCGGCGCTGCTCGGTGGCGCCATCATCCTGTTCGGTGCCGGCTATGCCCTGTTTCTGGCGCTCTCCCGGCTCAACAACTCCGTCCTTTTCGCCAGAATCTCCCTCGTGTGCTACGCCGCACTGGCGCTCAGCACCGCGGGCCTGACGGTGCTGCTCAACCTGTGGGGCTGGTGGCTGGCGGTGGTGGTCGCGATGCTGGTCGGCTACTACCTGGCGCCGCGCTTCATCTGGCGCCTGTCGGAAGCCGTGCACGACGACAAACCATTGACCGCGAAGGAGGGCCAACTTGGCTGACACGCAGCAACCGGACCGCGCCGAATGGTGGGCCAGCGAGGATTTCTGGCGCAAGTGCGCGATCTTCATCACCGGGTTCATGGCCCTGGTGCTGGTGCTCCTCACCTTTCATACCCTCACCGTCATCGAGGCGGGGGCGGAAGCGGGACGGGTGCCGGCCTACTCGGTCATCAATCACCGCATCGGCTACGAATTCGATGATGAGCGCAATTTCGCGGTTCCGGTGATCGGGCCACAGGCGCCGCTGTTCGGCGAACTGCTTAGCGAAGAGGAGGCGCGCCGTCTTGTCGACCGCGGCAAGCTCACGGTACAGGCGCGCAACTGCATGAACTGCCACACGCTGCTCGGCAACGGCGCCTACTACGCCCCGGACCTGACCAAGGCGTGGCTCGACCCCGGCTGGGGCAACGAGGCGGCCCGTGAAACCCTGATGACCCGCTTCCTCACCGACCCGGTGGCCAATGCCCGCACCTACGGTACCCGGCGCCGCATGCCCAACCAGCAACTCACCGAAGACGAGGTGCGCGGCGTCATCGCCTACCTCAAGTGGATGTCGGCCATCGACACCAACGGCTTCCCGTCCGGCTTCACGCCGCTGCCCCAGGGGCCACTGGTCGGGGGTGAATCGTGAACTTCGGCACCTTCGACTACGCGACCCTGAGCGTCGGCAAACGCCTGGCGGTGCATTACTTCGTCGTGGCCATGGTGCTGTTCCTGGCACAGATGCTGTTCGGGCTGCTGGCCGCCTGGCAGTTCCTCGACCCGGCATTCCTGTTCGGCGTACTGGATTTCAACGTCAACCGCATGGTGCACATCAACGCCATGGTGGTGTGGATGCTGTACGGCTTCATCGGCTCCATCTACTGGCTGGTGGAGGACGAAGCCGGTGTGCCGCTGGTGGGCGCCCGCATCGCCAGGGCATCCTTCTGGGTGCTGACCGCGGCGGTGGCCGTGGTGGTGGTCGTGTACCTCGTGGTGCAGACCGGCCCCGGAGAAACCTGGTCGCTGTGGCTGATCAACGAGGGCCGCGAGTACGTCGAGGCGCCGCGCTGGGCCGACATCGGCATCGTCGTGTGCATGGTGGCCGTCTTCTACAACGTCGCCGGCACCTTCCTGGCCGGCCGCTGGAGCGGCATATCCGGCGTGCTGGTGCTCG
>CAZNFI010000017.1:11493-27756 GCA_964572185.1 uncultured Pseudomonadales bacterium | reverse complement strand
CTGCGGACCGCGCCTTGCCACAGACCTTGTGCGGCACGCTGAAAGGCAGCGTATTGGTGACACAGGACATTAGCTCAATCGGCTCAGTATGCCGTCCAGTTCATCGAGCGAGGCGTAACTGATGGTCACCCTGCCCTTGCCCCGGGTGTTGTGGCTGATCGACACCGGTGCGCCCATGCGATCGGTCAGCGACCGTTCCAGCGCCAGCGTATCCGCGTCCTTCGCCTGGGGCGGTTGCTTGCCCCGACCCTCTCCGCCGCCCTCCAGCAGCCGCCGCGCCAGCGCCTCGGCCTGGCGTACACTCAGCCCCCTGGCCACTATGGTCTGTGCCGCCGCGGCCTGAGTGCCCGCCGGCAAGGGAAGCAGCGCCCGGGCATGGCCCATCTCCAGGGCGCCGTCATTCAGCAGGTCGCGCACCGGCGCTTCCAGATTGAGCAGGCGCAGGGCATTGGCCACCGCCGGGCGGGACTTGCCCACCGCGTCCGCCACCTGCTGCTGGGTCAGCCCGAATTCCTCCTGCAGGCGTTGCAGCCCGGCGGCCTCATCGAGGGGCTTGAGGTCTTCGCGCTGCATGTTCTCGATCAGCGCCATCACCGACGCCTGCTGGTCGCTGACCTCCTTGATTACCGCCGGCACCTCCTCCAGCCCGGCCAGGCCAGCCGCCCGCCAGCGCCGCTCACCGGCCACCAGCTCGTAGCCGCCCTGGGGCCGCGGGCGCAGCAGCACCGGCTGCATGAGGCCCTGGGTGCGAATCGATTGGGCCAGTTCCGCCAGGGGTTGTTCGTCGAACGAGCGCCGCGGCTGGTAACGGCTCGGGTGAATGTCGTCGAGGGAAACGGTCGTCTGGCCCACCGCGCCGGGTGGCGGCGCCGGTGCCGTGCTCAACAGCGAGCTCAGCCCCCTGCCCAAACGCCTGTTGCTCATCGGTGTGCGGTCTGCGGATTCATTGGTGGCGGGCAAAGAATAGCCGTCTTTGCGTCCACATCAAAGGCGCGCTGCGTCAGGCCGGGGCATGCCTGCGCTCGATTTCGCTGGCCAGCACCAGGTAGGCCTGGGCGCCGCGCGAGTTTCGGTCGTAGAAGATCGCCGGGCGCCCGTGGCTCGGCGCCTCCGCCAGCCGCACGTTGCGCGGTATCACCGTACGGAACACCTGGTCGCCGAAGTGCTCCAGCAGCTGCCTGGACACCTCCAGGCTCAGGCGGTTGCGCGGGTCGTACATGGTGCGCAGCAGGCCTTCGATGGCCAGACGAGGGTTGGCGCGCCGGCGCACCTCCTCGACGGTGCCGAGCAGGTCCGAGAGGCCCTCGAGCGCGTAATACTCGCACTGTATGGGGATCAGCACGCTGTCGGCCGCCACCAGCGCGTTCAGGGTGAGCACGTTGAGGGTCGGCGGGCAGTCGATGAACACGTAGTCGTAGGCGGTAGTCAGCAGCGCCAGCCGGTCGCGCAATCGCACTTCGCGGCGCGCTTCGCCAATGAGGGCGATTTCCGCGGCGGTCAGGTCGGCGTTGGCCGGGGCCAGGTCGAAGCAGCCCGGGCACTTCCAGATGATCGCGGTGGCACTGACGCCATCGATCAGCCACTCGTAAACCGAGCGCTGAAGGTCGTTTTTCTCGACACCGGCGCCCATGGTCGCATTGCCCTGGGGATCCATGTCGATCAGCAGGACGCTGTTGCCGTGGGTGGTCAGCGAGGCGCCCAGATTCAGGCTGGTGGTGGTCTTGCCGACACCGCCTTTCTGATTGGCTACTGCTATGACCCGGGTCACGGGCTGATCCCCCTTATCTCGATGACGCCATGCCAGGCACCGCTTTCCGGCACGTTACGCCAATGCCGCCGAAGCACTCCGCCCGCACAGTCTTCAGGCAGACAGGGCGGCGGTTGGTTGCTGGCCTGTTCCAGTCTGTCCAGCACCAGCAGGTAACCGCCCGGTTTCAGAACGCCGCGTACGTGGCGCCACAACGACGGCACGGCCATGACCGCCCTGGCGACAGCTCCCCGGCAGCCGGCGCCCGGCAGCGCCCTGAAGTCCGCGCAGCGCACCGACACGTTGCGCAATGTAAGTTCGTCCCGCACCCGCCGCAAGAAGCGGGCTTTCTTTTCGCTGCGCTCGACCAGCAGGAACGGCTGTTCCGGCAGGGCCACGGCCAGCGGAATGCCGGGCAGACCGGCCCCCGACCCGAGGTCGGCAATCGGTGCGGATGCGTCGATTGCGGCTGCCGGGGCCGGGCCGGGCCGCTCGAACTCGCGAATCAGCGGTGCCAGCACCAGGCTGTCGAGAAGATGGCGGGCGAAGAAGCGCCGCAGATCGTTCCTTGACACCAGGCCGGCCACGTCATTCCAGCGCCGCACCAGGGCGCTGTACGCCTGCAGCGCCTCGGTCTGGGCGCTGTCCAGCGGTACGCCCAGACGCTGCAGCGCAACGTCAGGAGGCGGCGGCGTGTTTTTTGCCTGCCTGGTTTCTGGTCGCATGAACCAGCAGCACGGACAACCCCGCCGGGGTCATGCCCGGTATGCGCGCGGCGCGGGCAAGGGTGGCCGGCCGTACGCTATCCAGCTTGTGCCGCAATTCCATGGACAGCCCCGATAGGGCGTGGTAGTCGATGTCCCTGGGCAGGGCGACCGCTTCGTTGCTGCGCATCTTCGCGATCTCGGCGTCCTGGCGCTTTATGTACCCCTCGTACTTGACCTCCGTTTCCACCTGCCGCAACAGCTCGGTCGAAGCCTGTTGCGCACCGAGCAGGGGCACGAGGTGTTCGATGCGGGCTTCCGGTCGCTTCAGGTAGTCGAGCAGCCACACTTCGCCGGCGATGGCCTTGCCGGAACTTTGCTGCAGCTGCCGGGCGGCCTCGCTGCCGGGCTTCACCAGCACCTCGCCAAGCCGGGCCAGCAGCCGCTCTCGTGCCGAACTCTTCTCCTGAAAAGCCTGCCATCGTCGCGCACCGACCAGCCCCAGATCGCGGCCGATGCCGGTCAGGCGCAGATCGGCATTGTCTTCCCGCAGGCGCAGCCGGTACTCGGCGCGGCTGGTGAACATCCGGTAGGGCTCGCCGGCGCCCAGATTGACGAGGTCATCGATCATCACGCCGATGTAGGCCTCATCCCGGCGCGGATACCAGGGCGCGTGCCCGGCCGCCTTGCGGGCCGCGTTCAGGCCCGCCAGCAGCCCCTGGGCGGCGGCTTCCTCGTAGCCGGTGGTGCCGTTGATCTGCCCCGCAAAGAACAGGCCCGCAAGCGCCTTGGTCTCCAGCCAGTATTCGAGGTCGCGGGGGTCGAAGAAGTCGTATTCGATGGCATAGCCGGGCCGCGTGATATGCGCCCGTTCGAACCCGCGCATCGATTGCACGAGCGCAACCTGCACATCGAACGGCAGGCTGGTCGAAATGCCGTTGGGATAGAGTTCCGTGCAATCCAGCCCCTCCGGCTCCACGAACACCTGGTGGCGCTGTCGTTGCGCGAAGCGCACCACCTTGTCCTCGATACTCGGGCAATAGCGCGGCCCGGGGCCTTCGATGGCGCCGCTGAACAGCGGGCTGCGGTCGAGCGCCGAGCGGATGATTTCGTGGGTTCGCTGGTTGGTTTCGGCGATATGGCAGCAAACCTGCCTGGGATGCGGCTGCGGCAGCATCGACAGGCTCGGCACCGGTTCATCCCCCGGTTGTTCGACAAGCACCGAGAAATCCACGCCGCGCCGGTCGATGCGCGGTGGCGTGCCGGTCTTCAGGCGCCCCACTCGAAACGGCAGCGCGCGCAAACGGTCTGCCAGCGCGTTGGACGGGGCATCGCCGGCCCGACCGCCTGGGTGGGTCTCGAAACCTATGTGAATCCTGCCGCCCAGAAAGGTGCCCGTGGTGAGCACCACGCAGGGCGCCAGAAAACGCAGACCCATGGCGGTCACCACGCCCGCCACATGCTTGCCTTCGACCACCAGGTCGGTCACCGGCTGCTGGAAGACGCTGAGATTCTCCTGCCGCTCGACAATGCCGCGAATGGCATTCCTGTACAGCGTGCGGTCGGCCTGGGCACGGGTGGCACGTACCGCCGGGCCCTTGCTGGCATTCAATACGCGAAACTGGATGCCCGCCGCATCCGCGGCGCGCGCCATGGCTCCGTCCAGCGCATCGATTTCGCGCACCAGGTGGCTCTTGCCGATGCCGCCGATGGCCGGATTGCAGGACATCTGGCCGACTGTTTCGATGCTCTGGGTCACCAGCAGCGTCGCAGCCCCGGTACGGGCGGCGGCCAGGGCTGCTTCGGTGCCGGCGTGTCCGCCGCCAACCACGATCACATCGAATTTTTCCGGGTGGTCCAGCATGGTCTTGACCCGCATTCGGTCTTGTGCCGCCAAACAGCAGGCGTCAATCGCCTGATGATCCCCACGCACCGAAACGCGCGGGGCGCGGATTATACCGCCACAGGCGCCGCCGTTGACGACCGGCGCGGATTGGCTTGCTGCCACCGGAACGCTTCGGGAATCGGGACGCCACCCGGGTCGGAGACACCGGTGATGCTGACGGGCACCGGCGCGCGTTCGATGCGGGCGGGCTATCTCCGCGGGAAACAGCCCGAGGGCTATCTCCGCGGGAAACAGCCCGAGGGCTATTTCCCGATACAGAAGGTGCTGAAGATCTCGCCGAGCAGGTCGTCGGGCGCTGTCTCCCCGGTGATCCCGCCCAGATGCAGGTGTGCTTGTCGAAGTTCCTCCGCAATGACCTCGCCCGGCGCGCCGGCTTCGAGGCGCTGCCCGGCCGCGGCCAGCGCCTGCGCCGTCGTCCGCAGGGCGACGAGGTGGCGGTGCCGGGCGCTGAAAGCCGATTCCCGGCCGGCAAAGCCCACCCGCTCCTTGATCGCTTCGCGCAGGTCTCCGAGACCCGAACCGGTCAGACAGGAAACCCGCACCCGGGGCATCGGGCCCCCACGGTCAATGCCGGGCGCGGCATTCACCAGGTCGACCTTGTTGTCGACGATCAATGCCCGGGGCCAGTCGACCGGACCGCCCGGATCACCGGGATTCGCCAGGTCGTTGACCACCAGCACCAGGTCGGCCCGTCCGGCCTCGCCACGCGCCCTGCGCACCCCCTCGACCTCGACCGGATCGCTGGTTTCGCGAAGACCGGCGGTATCGACCAGGCGCAGCGGCAGGTTGTCGAGCACCAGGTCGACCTTGAGCAGGTCCCGGGTGGTGCCCGGTATGTCGGTCACGATCGCCGTGTCCTCACCGGTCAGCCGATTGAGCAGGCTCGATTTGCCCGCATTGGGCGGGCCCACCAGGGCAACACTGACACCCTGGCTCATCAGCACGCCCTGTTGCCCCTCGTCCAGCAGTTCGTCGACCGCGGCGGCAAGCGCTGCTATCCGCATGGAAACCTGGCCGCTCTCCAGGAACTCCACTTCCTCGTCCGGAAAGTCGATCGCGGCTTCCACGAAAACACGCAACCGCGTGATTCGCTGATCCAGGTCATTGACCGCGGACGAAAATGCGCCGGAAAGCGACTTCAGCGCACCCCGCGCCGCCGCGGCCGAGGCGCTGCCGATCAGGTCGGCGACCGCTTCCGCCTGGGCCAGGTCGAGCTTGCCGTTGAGGAAAGCCCGCTCCGTGAATTCTCCCGGCCGCGCCAGCCTGGCGCCGGCGGCCAGCGCCGCCTGCAGCACCATCTGCAACACCACCGGGCCTCCGTGGCCCTGCAGTTCGACCACGTCCTCGCCGGTAAAGGAACCCGGTGCCGGAAAATAAAGAACGATACCCTCGTCGAGCTTTTCCCCTTCGCGGGCAAACTGCCGGTGCACCGGCCGGCGTTGCGGTGGAGCGCTGCCAGTGAGCTTCGCTGCAATCGGGCCGGCCAGCGGGCCGGAGACGCGCACGATGCCTATGCCGCCCTGGCCCGGCGGCGTGGCTACCGCCGCTATGGTGTCAGGCGCCGGCGCCGCTGTGGACATGGGGGATGCCGGTCAAGGCCCGCCGCACGATCCCGTCAGCCCTTCACTGCCGCCGCGGTATCGGCCTTGTTCATCACGTACCACTGCTGCGCCACCGACAACACGCTGTTGATCAACCAGTACAACACCAGCCCGGCCGGGAACCACAGGAACAGCACCGTGAACACGATGGGCATCATCTTCATCATCCTGACCTGCATCGGGTCGCCCATGGCCGGCGACATCGCCTGTTGCAGGTACATGGTGCCACCCATCAGCAGCGGCAGCACGAAGAACGGGTCTTTCACCGCCAGATCCTGAATCCACAGCATGAACGGCGCCTGGCGCAGTTCGACGCTTTCGAAAAGCACCCAGTAGAGCGCTATGAAGATGGGCATGGGCAGCAGCATGGGCAGGCACCCGCCCAGGGGATTGGCGCCTTCCTTCTTGTAGAGCGCCATCATTTCCTGGGACAGCTTCTGCCGGTCACCGGCATGGCGTTCCTGAATACGCTTCATCTGCGGCGCCACCCGGCGCATCTTGGCCATGGACTTGTAGCTGGTGGTGAAAAGCGGATAAAGAACCAGTTTGACCAGCACCGTGAGCAGGATGATGGCTACGCCCCAGTTACTCACGAACCCGTGCAGCCAGTCGAGAATCCAGAACAGCGGCACCGCCAGCCACCACAGGAACCCGTAGTCGACCGTCAGATTCAGGTTTTCGGCAATCTGCTCGAGTTTCTTCTGGTCCTTGGGGCCCACATACAGCCGCGTGCGCCATTCGCCGGTCGCCCCGGGGTCCACCGAGCGCAGCGGCCCGGTATAGCCGACGGTATAGGTTCCGTCATTGCGCTTGCGCCCGTAGTAGGTATTTTCTTCGTCCTGGTTGGCGATCCATGCGCTCAGGAAATAGTGCTGCAACAGCGCCATCCAGCCGCCGACTTCCGAGCTGCGGTACGGGCCCTCATCGAGATCTTCGAACTCCAGCTTCTCGTAGCGCGCCTGTGAGGTGGTCAATGCCGCTCCCACATAAGGCTGCGGGCCCATGCTGAACCCGTTGGCGCCTTCAGGCTGCTTGCCGTCGCGCTTGATCTGGGCGAACAGGCTGGCCTGCAGCGGCCGGTCCATCGGGTTACGCACCCGGTACACCACGTCGATGAGATAGTCATCGCCGTTGAAGACAAATGCCTTCTCCACCGGCACGCCGTGGTGGTTCGCGCGCAACACCAGCTCCAGCGTTTCGCCGGCGGAAACCTCATAGTGCTCCTGGTCGGCCTGGAACAGGGGCCGGTCATCGCCCGAATCCAGCCCGTCCGGGCCTATCAGGCCGCTTTGTGCCATGTAGACACGGCCGTTGCCCACATCCAGAAGCCGGAATGGTTGGTCCGGCTGATCGAGGGATACCGGGTATTTCGGCAGGCGCACCCGTCGCACATCGCCGCCCAACCGGTCGATCCACACATCCTGGGTCGGCGTCGTTATCCGCACCAGTTGCCCGGCCGTCGCTGCAGCCGGGGCTGTCTGCCGGGACTCCTGCGGTGCACGGGTGCCGATCAGCGACTGGTCCGGAATGTCGGAATCAATGCCCCCGGCACCTTGAGCCGGGCGGGCAGCGGCCTCCGGCTCTATCGGGGCACCGCCCAATTCCGGCGCTTCGCTGGTGGCAACGGGAGTGTCCGGCTGCATGTAGTCCTCGTTCCAGGCCAGTATGAGCAGGTATCCCGCCGCGGCGAGGCCGATCAACAGGACGATGCGCTGTACTTCCGGGGTGAACAAGAGCGCTAGTCTCCCGATGCCGGCGGCAGGTCCACGCCCCCGGGGTGAAAGGGATGGCACTTCAGCAGCCGCCGCACCGCAAGGCTCGCGCCGGCCAGCGGCCCGTGGCGCGCTATGGCTTCCAGGGCATATTCGGAACAGGTCGGGTGAAATCGGCACTGCCGGCCGACATAGGGGCTGAGTGTTACCTGATACAGGCGAAGCAGCCGCAGCAGGGCGGTGGTCGCGGCGCCTCGCAGGATATTCGCGGCGGCATCCAGGGCAACCAGCAGCCCTTCGGTAGCGCCCTGGCCAGGCACATCACGGCCCGGTGGCACAGGCGACCGTTCGACGCGCCACAACGCCATCAGCGAGCCCGCCCTTTGCTCATCGTCGCCACCATTGTGCCCAGTTCTTCCTCCAGCCATGCGCGCAGTTCGCCACGGGTCGCCGGCCCGCGAAGCTGTATCACCACATCGACCCGCGGCAGCCGTTCCCTGCTGTTGCGGAATACCTCTCGGGCCACCCGCTTGCAGGTGTTGCGTTCATTGGCGTGGCGCATCGCCCTGCGGCCGACGATCAGACCCAGTCGAGCGCTCGGCATTGTATTCGCCAGGGCAAAGATTCTTAACGGCCCGCGACTTTTCCGGTAGCGGGCCCCGCGCAGCACCCGTTCGAATTCTCGCGGCCGGTTCAGGCGATACCGTTTGGGAAATCCGTTAGTAGCGGTTGCCAACTCGACTTCTCGCGCAGCGGGGCGCACGCTTCGAGACAGACCCGCGCCATCCGGATTTTCTAGACGGTCAGCCGCTTGCGTCCCTTGGCACGACGCGCGTTGATCGTCCGGCGGCCTGCCTTGGTGGACATGCGCGCGCGAAAGCCATGCCGGCGCTTGCGTTTCAGGTTGCTGGGCTGGAATGTTCTTTTCACGATTTTGTCACGTCAGTGCCAGGCGCCCTCGAGGGGGAGCGCGATTCTATTGACGGGGCCCGAGGGTGTCAACGCAGCCCTCGAACGGGCTTGACCAGGCGATTTTTCCACGGTGGCCGGCCAATCCAACAAATACAAGATATAAAGGCTAATATTGTTGCTTGTTGTTGGTGTAGGTCTGACCTGTGTACAACCCGGTGGCGGGGTTGCGCAACGGCGCTTTCGCGCTGTCGTTACCTTGTTGATAAGCAGCGGACAAGCGGAGGTAATCCAGGGGATGAATTGGGGACTACCCAATTGTGCACAGACTTTGCCCAGCAAGTCAGGCGACATCATGGCAGGCCGGCCCGGGAATTTGAGAGCTATCAATATGGTTTGTTTCAAGTTATTGAAATATAAGGATATAATGAACTTATCCACAGTTACTTCAGTGAATTGCTCACATTGGATGACGATCGGCGCTGCCGAATGGCAGTCTCGGTGAGGCGTTAAGTTTTTGAATTCATTGACTCCCGGTGATTTGTTCCGTTTTTCTTTGTTGGACGGTATTCAAGCAAGTTTGACGGTTAGTAGAATGCGTGGAAAACCGATCACGATAAGGTAGCCAGTCGGGGGCTGGGAAAGTGGGAAGGACTGTTTGGCAGAAATGTGTTGATCGCCTGCAAGACGAGCTGCCTTCCCAGCAGTTCGACACCTGTATCAAGCCGCTGCAGGCCCGGCGCAACAACGGCCGCCTGGAGTTGCTGGCGCCGAATCGCTATGTCAGGGATCAGGTCAAGGTGGCCTATCTGGCGCGAATCAGCGAAATTCTTCACCAGCAGAACGATCGGGACGGCCAGCTGGCGGTTGACGTCGAGGTTGGCGATGTCGATGTCGGTCCTCGGGAACCGTTGCGCGCCGACGGAACGGGCAAAACGGGCAAGAAGAAAAAGAAGTTTCGCCGGGCCGGAAAGCCAGGGCGCGAAAAGCAGGAACTGAACCGCGAGTTCACGTTCGAAGCGTTCGTGGAGGGCAAGTCCAACGAGCTTGCCAAGGCAGCCGCGCTGCAGGTGGCCGACAAGAGCGGCCAGTCCTATAACCCGCTGTTGCTGTACGGCGGCGTCGGGCTCGGCAAGACGCACCTGATGCAGGCGGTAGGCAACCATATTCTGACGCAGTCGCCCAGGGCCAACGTGGTCTACCTGCACTCGCAGCGGTTCGTGCAGGACATGGTCGATGCGTTGCGCGAAGGGCATATGCGGCAATTCGCCCAGTTCTACCGGTCGGTAGAGGCATTGCTCATCGACGATATTCAGTTCTTTGCCAACAGGCTTCGCTCCCAAGAAGAATTTTTTCATGTTTTCAATGGGTTGCTGGAGCGTGGCCACCAGATGGTGTTTACCTGCGATCGCTATCCGCGAGAGATCGATGGCCTGGAGGAAAGGCTGAAATCAAGATTCGTCTGGGGGCTCACCGTGGAAGTGGAGCCTCCGGATCTGGAAACGCGGGTCGCCATCCTGATGAAAAAGGCGGAAGCCGAGCGCCTGCACCTCGACCCGACGGTCGCCTTCTTCATTGCAGAGCGGATTCGGTCCAATGTGCGCGAACTCGAGGGTGCGCTCAGGCGGGTGATAGCCAATGCCCGCTTTACCGGAAGCATGATCACCATCGACCAGGTCAAGCGCGCGCTACGCGACCTGTTCGCCATTCAGGATCGCCAGATCAGCCTCGGCAATATCCAGCGGACCGTTGCCGAGTACTACAAGATGAAAATTTCCGACATTCTGTCGAAACGGCGTAACCGCAACATCGCGCGTCCTCGGCAGATGGCCATGTATCTGGCGAAGCAGCTCACCAATCACTCGTTACCCGAGATTGGAGAGGCCTTCGGGGGTAGAGACCACACAACGGTGCTGCATGCGTGCCGGAGGATCAAGAAGTTGATCGATGAAGGCGCGGCGGATCTGGAGGAGGATCACAGAAATCTGAGCCGCCTGCTGTCGAGTTAGCATTGGCGATGCTGGACGCGGCGCTCCACGATAGTGCTCTACTATAACTAACCGTTTGTTTTTATTGTGTTTTTTTATAACCAGCGAACGTCACACCATTGTCTCGGTGGTTTGAGGCTTTGGCGGGGGAGTTTCCCGCGAGGCGATTCGAACGGGTTGCTACCGCATCCCGAAGCACTGTTCTAGAATGCGACTCAACTATTGGCGTGGGCGCTGCTTGAGGACTCATAGGCAATGAAATTCCGTGCAGATCGCGAACTGTTGCTGCGGCCCCTGCAGTTGGCCACGGGGGTGGTGGAACGCCGCCAGACCCTGCCGATACTGGCCAACCTGCATGTGCACGCATCGGAAGCAGGCAACCTGACCCTGACAGCGACCGACCTGGAAGTGGAATTGGTGGTTCACCTCGATTCTGTGGCTGTCGAACGACCTGGAGAGGCCACCATTCCGGCGCGAAAACTGGCCGACATCTGGCGTGCCCTGCCGGAATCCTCGTCAGTATCCGTCGAGATCAAGGAAGAGCGGGCCGTGGTCCGATCCGGGCGCAGCCGCTTTTCGCTGGCGGTGCTGCCTCCCGGTGACTTTCCGAAGGTGGAAAGCGGCGATGGAGCGGTGCAGATCACCCTCAACAGTGATGACATGGGCCGACTGGTGGAAAAAGTGGGCTTCGCCATGGCTCAACAGGACGTGCGTTATTTCCTCAATGGCATGCTGCTGGAGGTCACCAACGAACACCTGCGCACCGTCGCCACCGATGGGCACCGGCTGGCCATGTGTACGTTGGAATCCGGGGTCGAGGGTGTCGAACGGCTGCAGGTCATTGTGCCACGCAAGGGCGTGCAGGAAATTGCCCGATTGCTCGATGAAGCGGAGCAGCAAGTCGTTGTCACCGTGAGCGAGAACCATCTGCGCGTCGCACACGGCAAATACAGCCTCACCACCCGGTTGATCGACGGAAAGTTCCCCGACTACGAAAAAGTCATCCCGTCTGACGTTTCAAGAACCATCACGGGCGACAGGGATACGCTCAGGCTCGCCTTTCAGCGCGCGTCCATTCTCAGCAATGAGAAGTATCGGGGCGTTCGATTGCTCGTTGAAGGTGAACAGTTGACCGTTCGCGCCAACAACCCGGAGCAGGAGGAGGCAGAGGAAATCATTGCGGTTGGCTACGACGGTGAGTCGATGGAGATCGGTTTCAACGTGGGTTACCTGCAGGACGTGCTCAACGTACTGCCCCATGAAAATGTGCGGCTTGGCGTGTCGGAAGCCAATAACAGCGCCCTGATTGAGGGCGAAGGCGATGAACTGGCGAGTTATGTGGTTATGCCGATGCGCCTCTGATCGCATTCCGTGATCATTCGTGATCTGGAGATTGCCCGCTTTCGCAATCTGAACTCGGTCACGCTAAAGCTCAATCCCTGTTTCAACTACCTGGTGGGTGGCAACGGCGCCGGCAAGACGTCGGTGCTCGAAGCGGTACATTTGCTGGCCAGGGGCCGCTCTTTCCGCGGGCGGCGCATGGCGCCGATCATCGAGCAGGGGGAGCGGAGCCTGCTGGTGCGGGCCGACCTGGAAAACGGTCGTTCGCTGGGGCTGACAAGAGATCGGGGCGGCAAATCGGAGTTTCACGTCGATCGTGCGCTGGCGCGTCGCTTGTCCGATGCCGCATCACTGCTTCCGATACACCTGATCCTTCCCGATGTCAGCCAACTGGTGTTTGGCGGCCCCGCGGACCGCCGCCAATGCCTGGATTGGGGTCTGTTTCACGTGAAACCTGCCTGTCTGTCGACACTGAGAGACTATCTGGCGGCCCTGCGGCAACGAAATTCGATACTCAAATCCTGGCCCGGCGGCGCTCAAACCGCGGCTTTGCCAGTCTGGAACCGTACGCTCTGTGATTTGGCCGAAGCGGTGCATGAGTTTCGCAGTACCTATGCGGTTGACCTGGCGCCACACTTTCAAGCGGCGCTCGAGGGCCTGCAGGCCGACATTTCGGTGGAATTGGCCTATAAAAGTGGCTGGGGAGACGAAAGCCTGGCTAAAGTTCTGGGAGAAACCCTGGATAACGATGTAAAATCGGGTTCTACCGGAGCGGGCCCGCATCGAGCCGACTTGTCGTTGAAAGTGGCGGACCGGGATGCGGGGGCAACATTGTCCCGCGGTCAGGGCAAGCTGGTTGCCATAGGCCTGATTCTTGCCCAGGCGCAGTTGCTGAAGGGCCGCACCGGGCAGCGAAGTGTCTTCCTGATCGATGATCTCGGGGCCGAGTTGGACAGCGCTCATGGCGAGCGGATGCTATCGCTGCTGCGGTCGACAGGCTGTCAGATTATAGCCACATCGACGCGGCTACCTGGCGAGGAGTTCAAGGCGCTGTTCGGTAGCGACCAGTTGACGTTGTTTCACGTGGAACAAGGTCAGATATCCATCGCGTAGCCGCCCAAGCGGGCACTACGCCCCGAAAGAGTGGCGAACAGTCAGCACCACAGGAACGACCATGTCGAACGACACCTACGATTCAAGCAATATCAAGGTTTTGCGTGGACTTGATGCCGTTCGCAAGCGGCCAGGCATGTACATCGGCGATACCGACGATGGTACGGGCCTGCACCATATGGTGCAGGAGCTGGTGGACAACGCCATCGATGAGGCGTTGGCGGGGTACTGCGATGACATACAGGTCATTGTTCACCCGGGTGAGTCGGTGACCGTTCAGGACAACGGGCGCGGCATTCCGGTGGATATTCATCCGGATGAGGGCGTCTCCGCCGCCGAGGTCATCATGACCACCCTGCATTCCGGCGGCAAATTCGACGATAACAGCTACAAGGTGTCTGGCGGTCTGCATGGGGTGGGCGTATCGGTGGTCAATGCCCTCTCCAGCGAATTCCGGTTGACCGTGCGGCGCGACGGCAATGTCTTCGAGCAGACCTATGCGGACGGGGAGCCGAAAGAAGCGTTGAAAATCGTCGGTGAAACGGAAAACACCGGTACCGAGTGCTACTTCGAACCGTCCCCGGCAACATTCAACAACATCGAGTTCCATTACGACATCCTCGCCAAACGGCTGCGCGAACTCGCCTTCCTCAACTCCGGCGTCAGTATCCGGCTGGCCGACGAGCGCACCGGCAAGGATGAGCGATTTGTCTACGATGGCGGCCTGCAGGCCTTCGTTGCCTACCTGAACCGTAACAAGACGCCAGTGAACGAAGCGTTCAGCTTCAATTCGCAACGGGAGGACGGTACCGGTGTCGAAGTGGCCATGCAGTGGAACGACAGCTTTCAGGAGCAGGTGTTCAGCTATACCAACAATATACCCCAGGCCGATGGCGGCACTCACCTGGCCGGCTTCCGGTCTGCGTTGACGAGAACGCTCAACAGCTATATCGAGCGGGAGGGGCTGCTCAAGAAAGATCAGGTGGGTACCACCGGCGATGATGCGCGGGAAGGGCTGACCGCGGTTGTCTCGGTCAAGGTTCCCGACCCGAAATTCTCCTCCCAGACCAAGGACAAGCTCGTGTCCAGCGAGGTAAAAGTAGCGGTAGAACAGGAAGTTAGCCGTTTCTTCAGCGCTTACCTGGACGAGCATCCGAAAGATGCCAAGGCGGTGGTGACCAAGATGATCGATGCCGCCCGGGCCCGGGAAGCGGCGCGCAAGGCGCGGGAAATGACCCGGCGCAAGGGCGCTCTCGATGTAGCCGGCCTGCCCGGCAAACTGGCCGACTGCCAGGAAAAAGACCCGGCGCTGTCGGAACTGTACCTCGTCGAGGGCGACTCGGCGGGCGGGTCCGCGAAACAGGGTCGCGACCGCCGCACTCAGGCGATCCTGCCGCTGCGCGGCAAGATTCTGAATGTGGAGAAGGCCCGATTCGACAAGATGCTGTCCTCCCAGGAGGTCGGTACGCTGGTCACTGCGCTCGGTTGCGGCATTGGCCACGATGAATTCGAGCCCGAGAAGCTCCGTTACCATCGCATCATCATCATGACCGATGCGGATGTGGACGGTTCTCACATCCGTACGCTGTTGCTGACTTTCTTCTTCCGCCAGATGCCGGAATTGATCGCTCGCGGCCACATCTATATCGCGCAGCCGCCGCTTTACAAGGTAAAGAAGGCCAGAAGGGAACGATACGTCAAGGACGACAGTGAACTGGACGAGTATTTCCTGCAACTGGCCCTGGACGGTTCGAGGTTGTTCGTGAGTAGCGATGCCGATGCCATGGCAGGCGCCGAGTTTGCATCCCTGGCCGAGCGTTATCAGGCGTTGATGGTGCGGCTGAACGCGCTTTCGCAGGTGTATCCGGTATCGGTAACCAAACCGCTGGTCGACCTGCCCATTCTCGAGCTGGAGATGCTGACGGATCAGGACGTTGTCGAAAGCTGGTGCCGGCACCTGAACCAGGCGCTGGGCGAAACGGCCAGCGTGCAAGTGGAGTTCGATGTAGAACACCGCGCCTACTGCCCGCTGGTAGAAGTGCTCGATCGGGGCATGACCCGCCAGGTGCTGCTGCCGAGAAGCTTCTTTGCCGGCCCGGACTATCGGGCTGTCTCCAGCATGGCCGCGGCGCTCGATGGGCTGCTGCAGGACGGCGCTCGCGTAGAGCGTGGCGAAAAAAGCCTGGCGGCGGGGTCATTTGGCGAAGTTGTGGAATGGATTTCGGCGGAAGCCAGGCGCGGCGTCGACATCCAGCGCTACAAGGGGCTGGGTGAGATGAACCCCGATCAGCTCTGGAACACCACCATGGATCCTGAGGTGCGACGCATGCTGCGCGTTACCGTCGATGATGCGGTAGCCGCCGATCAGATGTTCACCACCCTGATGGGCGACCATGTCGAGCCGCGCCGGGAGTTCATTCAATCGAACGCCCTGTCGGTTGTAAACCTCGATATTTAAAGGGTTTTTTCAGTTTAGTAACGATTTGGTTACGTTGCTTTCGAGGGCGTGCCCGCAGCCAGTTCGGCAGTCATGCGGGTCATCAGGGCGTGGGCTTCCCGATTGATTTGCTTGCTGGTCTTGCCCTCGGTGGCGATGGGCGCGGCAATGTTGAACTCGATGACCCCGGAATGCTTGCGCAGCCGGTGCGGCGGCCAGTAGGTGCCCGCATTGTGCGCGACCACGACCACCGGTGCGCCGGTAGCGGCGGCCAGAGCCGCCCCGCCAACCTGGAAATCGCGAAACTGTCCGGGTGCCATGCGCGTACCTTCCGGAAACAGCACCACCCAGATTCCCTCCGCCAGCCGTTGCCGACCCTGGGCGATCAGCTTCTTCAGTGCGGTTCGCGGTGAGCTGCGGTCGATGGCGATGGGCTTCATGAGCGCATAGCTCCAGCCGAACAGCGGTATGCGCAGCAGTTCGCGCTTGATCAGGGTAGCCTGGGGTTTGAACAGGCTTTGCAGGAACAGCGTCTCGAAGCTGCTTTCGTGGCGGGAGAAGACTATGCATGGCGTATGCGGAATGTTTTCCCGGCCCAGGACCTTTGCCCGAATCCCGCAGACCAGGCGCAGCCAGGCCAGGGCGAACCCGGACCAGACACCGACGCCGAACGGAAAGCGCAGGCGATAGGGCATGGCCCACCCGACCAGCAGCACCACGGCGCCCCAGATGGCCACTGTCAGTACGTAGCCGACGTAGAAGACGAGTGCTCGAAACCCGCTGGTCACCAGGGCACGCCGCTTGC